>PAPY01000032.1 GCA_002709565.1 Legionellales bacterium
CATCTGCGATGGGAGTTACTCAAGAGGGAGAATCGCTATTCTCCCTCTTGAGCGCAAGCGCGAATTGACTTCGCGCGCAGCGTAATATTCGGCCAAAATCGCGATTTCCCCCTTTGGTCGCCGTTGATGCGGCTTTGCCGCATAGGCGATAGTACTTGGGAAGCAGCTTTCCGGCTTAGCCGGGAGCTGCTGTAACTTTACACACCCGCTCGACAATCTGATCCGCCTCATCCTGATTAATGATATAAGGCGGCAGTAAACGCACAACATTACCGCCGGTGAGGCTGAATAAGATGCCGTGCTCAAGTCCTGCGGTTAAAATATCCCGCGTAGCGTGCTGTAACTCAATGCCTATCATTAAACCTTTACCGCGGATATCGACTACTTGCTCATGGTTGCTAAGTTTATCTTTAAATTGGGCGAGCAAGTATTTGCCCCAATGCTCGGCTTGTTCAATTAAACCATCTTTTTCGAGGGTTTCGAGTACGGTAAGGGCAATGCGGGTTGCAAAAGGATTGCCGCCGAAAGTAGAGCCGTGTTTGCCTGGTTCAAATAAATCCAGTGCTTTGCCATGGGCAAGACAGGCACCGATGGGGACTCCATTTGCCAGTGCTTTTGCAGACGTCGCCACATCAGGGCAAAAATCATAATGCTGATAACTGTAAAAACGACCAGTGCGGCCGACACCGGTTTGAATTTCATCCAAGACCATTAGCCAGTCATGATCATCACACAATTGACGAATTTGGGGCAAATAATCCTCTGCTGGTACATGAATACCACCTTCACCTTGGATAGGCTCGAGCATGATAGCAACGATATCGTGATTTTTGCGGGCGATAGTTTTTAGTGCGTCCATATCATTGTACGGGGCACGGATGAAGCCTTGCACTAAGGGCTCAAAACCTGCTTGCACTTTACGACTGCCAGACGCGCTCAAGGTCGCCAGGGTGCGGCCGTGAAAGGCTTTTTCCATCACTACAATTTTGGGGTTTTCGATATTTTTGTGATGACCATACAAACGGCAGAGTTTAATAGCAGCTTCATTGGCCTCAGCGCCAGAGTTACCAAAAAACACCTTACTCATGCCAGCCATTTGACAGATCTTGTCAGCCAGTTCTTCTTGATAGTGAATATGATAGATATTTGATGTATGCAATAGTTTGGTTTGTGCGTGAATGGCTGCGGTTACTGCCGGATGGTCATGACCCAGTGCACAGACCGCAATGCCGCCCAAAGCATCAAGGTATTGTTTGCCATTGGTATCCCAAAGCCAAGCGCCTTTGCCATATTCAAAAGTCACATCAATGGGATTATAGGTATCGAGTAGCGCATGAGTCATGGTATCGTTCCTTACACATAAGAATGCCCCGCGAGTGCGGGGCATGTCGGCACTGATTATTCAGCAAAGTTTTTACTGGCGAATTCCCAATTCACGAGTTGCCAAAAATTCTCTAAGTATTTTGGCCGGGCATTGCGAGTATCGATGTAGTAGGCGTGTTCCCAAACATCACAGGTGAGTAGGGCTTGATGGCCATCAGTCATGGGAGTACCCGCATTAGCAGTTTGGATAATTTCTAATGCACCGCTGGCATTTTTTACCAGCCACGCCCAACCAGAACCAAATAGCGTCACTGATGCTTTGGTGAATGCGTCTTTGAATTCGGCAAATGAACCAAAAGCTGCTGTGATGGCATCGGCTAACTCACCAGTAGGCTCACCACCACCATTAGGGCTTAAGCTATGCCAATAGAATGTATGATTCCAAATTTGCGCGGCATTGTTGAACACACCACCGGAGGAAGCCATAATGATCTCTTCGAGGGATTTACCTTCGAACTCAGTGCCTGGGACAAGATTATTCAAGTTAGTGACATAAGTAGCATGATGTTTGCCGTAATGGTATTCCAAGGTTTCTTGGGAAATGTGGGGTGCAAGGGCATCCATTGAGTAAGGTAATTCAGGTAATTCAAAGGCCATGTGTCGTCTCCTTAAAAGGTCTCTATTGGAAATTTTCGAGGCCCCAGTGTAGTGCTGTGATGAATTGATCGCAAGCAAAGGCTAGGAAAATTTTTTATTCGTGGTAGAATCTGCCTTCAATTTAACCAGCTTAAGGTAAGATAATGGATACATTAGCAACAATTCAACAACAAGTGTCTGAAAATCCGATCATTTTGTACATGAAGGGTAGTCCCGATATGCCCCAATGTGGTTTCTCTGCACAAACAGTGCAAGCCCTGAAAGCCTGCGGCAAGCCTTTTGCTTACATTGATGTGTTAGAGAATCCGGACATCCGTGCCACTTTGCCACAGTTTGCCAATTGGCCAACCTTCCCACAATTGTATATCAATGGTGAGTTGGTCGGCGGCTGTGATATCGTTTTGGAACTGTATCAGTCCGGTGAATTGCAGCAAATGATCCAGGCAGTGGAAGCTTAAACCTGCGACTGTAAATAGTTCATCTCCCCCAACTTGTCGAACAGGCTGAGTTGGGTTTCAAGCCATTCTACATGTTCTTCTTCACTGGCAAGGATGCTTTGTAGGACATCGCGGGTAATGAAGTCTTGGATGGATTCCGCATAGGCGATGGCTTCTCGCAGCAAGGGGATAGCTTCGTGTTCCAGCTTGAGATCACACTCCAGCATTTCTTTAGGATTCTCGCCAATGTAGAGTTTGCCGAGGTTTTGTAAGTTGGGTAACCCTTCAAGAAATAAAATGCGTTCAATAATCTGGTCAGCGTGTTTCATTTCGTCGATGGATTCTTCGTACTCTTTATCACCGAGTTTAGTGTAACCCCAGTCTTTGTACATCCGCGCATGGAGAAAATATTGATTGATAGCAGTGAGTTCATTCTTGAGGGCTTGGTTCAAGAATTCGATAATTTTGGCATCACCCTTCATGGCTGTCGTCCTCGTCATAAAAACAGGCTCCAGTTTATGCTGGGCAGAGCGAAAGTCAAGTAAGGGTGTTAGCGTTCTTGTTTGGACTGCAAGCTATCTTGGAGGATTTCTTTGGCGTGAGCGCCGCATTTACCGCAATTGGCGGCGACCCCTAAGCGTTCACACAAGTCACGCATAGAGCAGGCACCATTGCAGGCCACTTCTTTGCGAATTTGGCTGTCGGTAATGCCTTTACAAAGACAGACGAACATACGGACCTCATCCACTATTACCTACCCTAAAGGCTAGCCTTAATGAGAATGATTGTCAATAACATTTGAGAACCATTGACTTCAGGGGGGCTTTAGGCCAAACTGGACGGCCATTTTAAAACTATTAGGAGAACAACTATGTCAATACTCGTTGGTCGCAAAGCCCCTGATTTCACTGCCGCAGCCGTGCTTGGCAACGGTGAAATCATTGAAAATTACCAATTATCGAATGCTATCAAAAACAAATATGGCTTAATTGTCTTTTATCCCTTAGATTTTACCTTTGTTTGTCCTTCAGAGTTGATTGCGCTGCACAATCGCCTGGATGAATTCAAAAATCGCAATGTTGAAGTGATTGCGGTTTCTATTGATTCTCAGTTTACTCACCACGCATGGCGTAATACGGCCGTTGATAATGGCGGTATTGGTGAGGTAGGTTACACAATGGTAGCTGACGTGACCCATACTATCTGCCAAGCCTATGGGGTCGAGCACCCAACCGCAGGGGTAGCGTTCCGTGGTACTTTCCTTATCGATGAACAGGGTGTAGTACGCTCACAAATCGTCAATGATTTACCTTTAGGTCGTAATATGGACGAACTCGTGCGTTTAGTAGATGCATTACAATTTACTGAAGAACATGGCGAAGTCTGCCCCGCAGGTT
The DNA here is from genome assembly GCA_002709565.1 of Legionellales bacterium. Classification (GTDB taxonomy): domain Bacteria; phylum Pseudomonadota; class Gammaproteobacteria; order UBA1113; family UBA1113. The sequence goes on from PAPY01000032.1 coordinate 3,815, forward strand.
GGAATAAAGGTGATGAAGGCATGAAGCCAAACCAAGCGGGTGTAGCAGATTATTTATCGGGTCACGCAGAGAAGCTTTAATGCCACCTCTATAAATTGCTTACTTGCCTTAACTCATTGTTACAAGGGTTTCTGCCTGTCTTGCCGGAGCTTTAGCGTAGGCAGGCGGTGCTTATTTACTATCATGTAAACTCCGCTCCTCGAAACCCTTGCGCCTCGATTTAGGACAAGTCGCTAATTTATAGAGACGCCCTTAACGGCATAATACCCGTTAGGGGCTTGCACGCCCCCCCAAACTCTGGTTAGAATAGAAAAGTGCTGAGGCAGTGAGAAGCCCGGCACAACACACAGTTTTTTTGCAAGGTTGACGAACCTTTAACATCTAGATGTGTTTGATTTTTGTAATGGTAAATGGTGTTTCACCGACTACTCGATAAAGAAACAAGACCTATGCCCTTAGCAAGGATCCCAAATCACGAAAGGCCCAGCGGTAAGTGGGCCTTTTTTTTACCTATCATCTTATACGACAGTCCGCACCAGTCTCTTTTTTGCATCAAAATTGGCCCTGGCGCGAAAAGCCGGTTATACAGTGGGTTTGTTTGTGTCAGGATCCCAGCCACCTAATGTCTGCCAACGATTAACAATATAGCAAAATAATTCTGCAGTACGTTCTGCATCGTAGATAGCCGAATGGGCTTCACTGCGATCAAAGGGGATCCCGGCCACACTAGCAGCCCGAGCTAAGACAGTTTGCCCCACCGCTAGTGCACCGAGACTGGCTGTATCAATGGTCGTAAAGGGATGGAAGGGATTGCGTTTAATTTTGTTGCGTTCAACCGCAGCATTAATAAAACTCATATCAAAGGCAGGATTATGACCGACTAAGACAGCACGGTTGCAACCGGCGGCTTTGATGGCTTTGCGGATGTGGGAAAAGACATTCTTAAGCGCTTCTGTTTCTTCTACCGCAGCGCGAAATGGGTGATAGGGATCGATGCCGGTAAATTCCAAGGCTTGTTTTTCAAGGTTAGCATTAGGGAAGGGGACAATGTGGTTAGCGACAGTTTTGTCAGGGACTAGTAGGCCTTGCTCATCCATGTGTAAGGTTACTGCAGCAACTTCTAATAGGGCATCGGTCTCAGGGTTAAAACCAGCGGTTTCTACATCAATCACAACGGGCAAATAGCCGCGAAAGCGGGCGGCCATATTGGCATGTTGTGGTTTGTCAGTCTCGTCACTCATTGATAATTTTCCATTGTAAGTTTTGCCCTGCCATGAAAGGAACAAGTACTTCATTGCCATAGGTATAGACCTCGGGCACAGTCCAGGGTTGTTTGGCTAAGGTAATGGTGGCGGTATTGCGTGGCAAACCATAAAAATCAGCGCCATGGTGACTGGCAAAGGCCTCTAGCTTATCGAGTGCGCCGGCATGCTCGAAAACTTCTGCGTACAATTCAATGGCGGCATGGGCTGAATATATTCCAGCGCAGCCACAGGCGTTTTCTTTGTTAGCGCGGGTGTGGGGTGCACTGTCAGTACCGAGAAAGAACGTTGGGTTGCCGCTAGTAGCAGCCTTAATCAATGCCTGCTGGTGCGAGTGGCGTTTGACAATGGGCAAGCAATAATGGTGTGGTTTGATACCACCCACTAACAAATCATTGCGGTTTAACCACAAATGATGGGGGGTGATAGTGGCAGCCAATGTAGCAGGGCCTTGTTGGACAAAATCTACGGCATCCTTTGTTGTTATATGTTCAAGAACAACTTTAAGGCGTGGGAATTGTTTGACTAAGGGCTCCAACGTGGTTTCAATAAAACGCGCTTCGCGGTCAAAGACATCAACGTCAGAGTGAGTCACCTCGCCATGGACCAATAGCAAAATACCATGCTCTTCCATGGCTGCCAGGGTTGCACTGAGCTTGCTTATATCCGTTACCCCATTGTCGGAGTTGGTGGTGGCTCCGGCAGGGTAAAGTTTACACCCATGGACAAAATCACTGTTAGCGGCCGCTTCGATGTCTGCAGGCGTCGTATTATCAGTTAAATAAAGTGTCATTAAAGGCGTGAATCCAGCGGGGCTGTGCTCACGGAGGCGTACCAGGTAATCTTGCGCCTGGCCGACGGTGGTGACAGGTGGTACGAGATTGGGCATCGCAATAGCACGGCCAAACTGGGCTGCACTATGGGGAACGGTCAGGGCCAAATAGAGATTGTCACGAAAATGCACATGCCAGTCGTCGGGTTTTGTGAGGGTGATTTTTTGCATTGTCTTCTCAGCAGATACGGATTGGCCATTGTAACTGGAATATTTGCTATCATGCAATGCGGAATGTCGGCGGTATTGTCGTATAGGCGATAGTAGCCAGGCTGCAACTTTCTGGCAGAGTCGAGAGCTGTGGTTAAAACGTTACAGTAGCCATGATACTGTCCTGATAAGTACCAGTGCCAACTGCCTGCTGTGCAGGAATAAGACCATAAACAGTGTAGTCACGAACAATTGGCGCCAAGATATCAATGGTATAACCATCGCTGATTCGGTTGGTTCCAGCAGTTCCGTCACCCCAAACTAAGGTGTGGCTACTGTTTGTGTATAGATTATAGTTGAGATTCGTAGGGCCGCTTTGCAGAGTTCGCTGCGCATAAGTACCACTAGAGCCCGTGGATAAATCAACGGTGTAAGCGACAAGAGCACTGACAACTAACGCACTACAGGTCACCGTAACGATGCCATTTGATTGAGCACTGACAATTGCAATGGGGTTGTATATACCAAAATTTGTTGCCGTGGTAGAAACAGAGCAACTACAGCCCAACCCGACACAGGTTGCAAAAGCAGGCATTGATAGCAGGTAAAAAGTAAGAGGAAATGCTAATCTCAGCCGCATCGTACGAGTCCAATATTGAGAAAATTTGTTTGCTTTAAGCTATCTAGAGATTGATTAAAGCGGCACTGGTGATGTTTCGTTGTCACCTTGCCTGCAATAGATGATAATGGCTTATCAGCAACAATAAATACTTGGCCATCATAGCCAACAGGGAAGTATTTATCAAGCGCTGGAATATAAACCTCACTACCTGGCGCTACTGGTTTGTTATTTTTGGAGACTAAAGTTATTTCATAGTTGACGGTGGTTGCGACAGAGAATGTTACCAAAACACCACTGTGATAGTAAGGTTTTACAACTTCTTCAGCACTCTCTATGGTTGTGTTTATGGGTAGCTCATCTGGATGGATGCTAATGTTGTTTTCTTGGTATGCGCGAATGTTAGGAATGAAGGCGTAGCCATTACGGTTGGTTGTTGTGATGAGTTGATTGCTGAAATATATAGGAATATTTTGTTGTCCAGGCAAGTTAACTAAAGCAAAACTATCTGTTACTCTACGCGCAGCTCGAACTTGTTGGTTAAATAATATGACAGAGCCATTGGTGTTTATTTCATAGTTATCTGTGTCATTGACGTGAGCGTAGCGAGCTTGATATTGTCCATAATCGGATTGCGCAATGACGTCCGCTTGCGTTTGTGGATTAGAACCTGCGGATTGAGACAAGTTATAGCCATAGCCTGTATTGGTCGGCAAGTTCTTGCTGAATTGAACAGTCCCTTGTTTGCCAGTCAACTGATCGTCACTTGCACTGATACTCGCTGTGTAATCGGGAGATGGTGAGTAGACAAGAGCGATGAAGATCTCTTTGTTATGAGTGCTACCGTATTGTTTTAGGATATTAGCATTAAGGTAAAGTCGCTTCGCAAGATTTTTGCTATAACTTAATGTGGCTATAGCAAGATTAGGCTCACTACGTCCAATACGGTTAGTATAGCTAACTCCAACACTGCCATAGCACGATGAAATTAAGCTAGCATTTGATTGTATGGTAAATTTTGGCGCTAGTTGATCATCCATTAAACCGACCTGCCAAAACTGTTTGCTGGCAGATTGTGCTTGAATACCCAAGTTATAACGCGTGGTTTCACGTTGTATACCTGCTAGCATTAATCCACCCGTATGCCCGTCATGTTCACTAACAGCAGTAGCGGTATTAACAATTGCAAAATCATCAAGTAAGTAGGCGCCACTTAAGCCAATATTTTGCTTATCTTTGAGTATTTCAGAATGAAGGCCTGCAGTAAAATTATTAGTTATGCCCCGCTTGTAGGTTAATACACCTAATGGGTCAGAGTAGTTGTTACTCTCTAGTCCATAGTCTTCACGAATAGCACCCAATTCATAGGAGAAATCAACGAGATTTTTTTGCAAAAGGGTTGGACTAGCATAATAGGGCACAGCAATAACAGTTTGTTTGCCTGTGATATCTTTGGTTTGTACCACAAGATTGCCTGCCCCAGTAATAACGGGTAAGCCTTGAATATCGAATGCGCCAGCATTTACAGATTGGCTATTGAGTAATTGATTGTTTAGATAGAGATCAACCGATGTAGGGACAACGGCTTGCCCTTTGACACTTGGTAAGGGGAAGGTGACAAAGTTAGGTTGCGTAGCAAAGTTTGTCGCATATTGAATACCACCAAAACGTACAGCGCCGGTCCATATGTCGGTGCTGGTGATGCTATCACCAAAACGCCAGCTGGCTATTTTTTCGGGCTGATCCAATGTCCAATTAGTATCTAGTCTAACAGCTTTGTTGTCATCACTATTATTCTGTAGGAGATAGTCCATCTGCCCAACACCGTAATGGTTAAAGTAATTAAAGCTTGTTAGTCCTGAAACACTGTTGGTATCGGATAGTTTTTCCCGTAACGCGGTGAAATCATAATTGAGATAAAAGCCCGACATCTGCGGTCTGATTTTAACAAGACTGGGTCGGTTAAGGTTAAAGTCTTGAGTTGATTTTGAGTTGAGCGGGGTTACAATATTGAGGCTAGACTCTTTGGTGTTTATTTTGTATTTTTCTCCTTGCTTTGACTCAAGAAGATAATAGTCTTTCTGTTGGTAGTGTTGTTTTTGGGAGGGTGTGGGTTCGAGATAACACTGGTGCAAGGTATCTTTATCAACCCACAGTTTATTTTCTCTGTCAACAAGGACTTCTGAAATATTCTGAGTATCATTGCCATTACAATAGAGCTCCAACAATAATGGTGTTACGTATTGTCTCTGTGCATATGATGCAGATGTCATAATGACAAAAAGCAATATTAATACAATAAATCTAGGCAATTTTCCACTTGCAGTCAGTAGACTGCACTTCCCTTAATAATTACGCTGTTATCCCAAATAGTTTGCTAGTCCATCATGGTCCCTTATCATCTCGATAGTTAATTTCTGCAAGAGTCGCTTTGTGTTTGATAGGGATATTATATGTCTGTTGAGCGTGAGCAAGCAGATAATTAGCGGGTATCTTTTTGTGACCCACAGTTTTGTGAGCCTTATCCTTTAGGGTGATATTCGTGATGTAGATATGGTGTGATGATTTATTTTTCACGGTGACAGGCTGTTGAGATTTAGTAGGGCTAGCTAGTGTATAGTCAATGTGACTTGCTGTGTGGTGTGCTTCTTCAACAAAGACTGGGAGGATAAATCGCATCGCAATGTGTAACTCCCCCTTAGGCTGCTTGGATTGTTTGTTAACAACTTCATCAATAAAGAGTCGATAGCTATGTTCTTCATTTCTTGCTAGCGGTGTTAATATAGCAAATCTCACTATTTGGTGCTCACCTGGCAATAGCTTAAATAGCGGTGGCGTTACCAGGAGGCTAGAGTTGCTTTTGCGGTAAATTGCGTTGCCTTGTTTATTTTGCTGCCAAGTTTTTAGCCGTAATTGCAGAATAACAGGGGAAGTCCCTGTATTGGTAATCTTCATGCTCGTGATGGTTTTATCAGCGGGGAAATATATTTTGACAGGGTTAAGTGTCAGTGAGCTTGCAATGCTTGATGTGCTCAAAAATAGAGCTGCCACAACAAAAAGTAGTCTAGACATACAGTAACGGCCAATTAGTAGGTAACGGTTACCGTAATAGTATCAGAGTAACTGCCAGCTGGCACGCTACTTTGTCCGCTGGGAATTCGGCCATAGACGGTTAAATTTTGTGCTGAGCCAGTTCCCACACCTGGCATGGTATTGACCCCTACGGTATCTCCCCAAACCGTTGTATGTGTCACGTTGGAGTAGAGACTGTAGTTTAAAAGATCGCTACCGGAAGTCATTTTACGCGTTGTCACAGTTGCGCCTGAGCCAGTACCAGCATCTAGCCCTGTATTGTATACAGTCCCTAGTGTGCAGGTGACAGAAATAGTTGTTGTTTCATCAAGGTTTGTTATCCCAGTTGGCTCATAACTGCCAAAGCTGAGATTATTAGCGGAGACGGAGCAGCTATCAGAAACCGTAGCGTTGACAGTGAATGTCGTGGTTGAAGTTGCTGCGAAACACAGCGAGCTGATGCTAGATAAGATAATGAGTATTAGTGCTCTAATACGAAATTTCTTCATAAAATGTCACATCTGCCAGACTCCCTGAATTTAAATAGTAGTCGACTGCTCGGGAGACTGCAAGTTATGGGGGGACATTCAGCATAGGCGGATATCCGAGAGCCTCAGTGTCTTTTATGGGGGGACTATCAATGCTAGAATGCCCCCCTCATACATTATGGATGACTAATTAATAAGCAGGATGCTGATTAGGGCGCATAACACAATCTTGCTTAGGAGTTTACAGGTGCAGTTCAAACAAAAATTAATTCTAGTCGCGTTGAGTACACTGCCGTGTTTAGTGCCCCTGAAAAGTTTTGCTGCTAAAGATATTTCAAATGCCCAATTGGCTGCAAATTTGCAGCAGTTGAGCCAGCAGACAGCGGCTATGCAACAGCAAATGTTGGCTATGCAAAAGGAAATGGTAGCCCTAGAAAAAGAAAATCAGCAACTCAAAGCACAACAGAAGTCAGCCCGGCAGCAAGCGCAGGTGGCTAAGCCCAACGGTGATGAAGCATCAGCTGCTGCGACAGCAGCGCTGGAGCAGGTATCATTTGTTAATGATGATACGTTGCCTGAACCGTACAACGCCAAAAAATCAAAGCCAACTGGCCATCCTGCAACGCCAAATCCGCACCACCCGCCACACGTGCCGGAGGCGCTACCTTATGGTACCCATGAGCTTGCGAGTCTTGGTGGCACAGCGGTTATTACCTCGCCTTTTATTCACAATCGGGCGGCTGAAGACGGCTCTGATTTGATTACTAACTATTCCAGTATTAACAAAGACGTTGCAGCCCTGCATCAACGGGCTAACTTCAAAAACCAAATGGAGGCAGCAGGGCTTGAGTTACCCCATTATCCGATTTTGGAATTGAGTGGTGAACTGGAGGGTACCGTATTAGGTCAGCGTAACTTTGATGGTAGTCACGAGAATGACATTAACTTCACGGCTGCTGAGTTAGATATGCAGGCACTATTCAATAACTGGCTGACGGGCTTTATGAATTTCAAATACGATGATTCACCACCTGCTGCTGGTGCTAGGGTTAATAACTCGAATGTGTTCTTGGATCAAGGGTTCATTACGCTTGGTGACTTTAACAAATCACCATTGTACGCCACAATCGGACAAGTTTATGTGCCATTTGGTCAATATGACAGTTATTTAATTTCCGATCCGCTAAACAAAACCATCTTCAGAACCAAAGGCCGGCCTATCGTCGCGGGTTACCGTTCACCGGGTGATACCGGTGCTTATGGTGCGGCGTTTATCTTCAGAGGTGATACCCGTGAGGGAGCTTTTGATCCGACAGCAGATGAACGTTCGCCAAATGAACATGTTAATCAATATGGCTTGAATGCGGGCTATGCGTTTGATCTGGGTGCATTGCATTCAGACTTTGGCGCCAGTTATATCAATAATATTGCAGACTCTTCCGGTATGCAGGGGACCTCTGCACCTTCGACACAATTCCAAGGTTTTGGTGATAACTCAACAACTGAAGTTTTACGTCATCGGGTGCCGGGTGTGGATGGCCGCGCGGAGTTCAGTCTTTATGATTTTGATTTGATTTCTGAATACACCACGGCGACCCGTGCTTTTAGCCCACTGGACATGACCTATAATGGCAGTGGCGCTAAACCAAGAGCTGGACATATTGAGGGAATTTATAACTTTAGTCTGTTTGGTAAATCCAGTAACGTAGCGCTTGGTTATAACCGCAGCTGGGAATCCTTAGCACTGAATGTTCCTCGGGAGCGTTATGCGGCTGCACTTAACGTCTCTATTTGGCAAAATACCTTGGCGACGCTTGAAGTACGCCATGACAAGAACTACGGCATGCATGATACTGCCAGTGGTGCTGGCGGCGCTGTATTCTCGCCCTTGGGTAAAGAGTCAAATGCTATTACGGGTGAATTTGATGTTTACTTCTAGCCGACATTCCGCACCAGTCTCTTTTATGCATCAAAAATAGCTCTGGTGCGAAAAGCCGGTTCTAGAGTAGAATGTCAGTGTGGAATAAACATAATTAACCCGTTTGTGAGCTAGTAAACAGATCGTAATAATTGGTATATTATCGCATCAGATCCTAAACCATCGTCTCATTATGCCAACTTGTGAGAATCCGATTCATAAAACTATTGGCTTGGCCGGCAAGTTTGTCGCCGAGTTTTTTCTTAGCCTTGTATTCTACAGAATATAAATCTGCCGTTTCACTGGCATTCAGTAAGTAATCATCGCTGGTGCTGATTTTATCGATAAGGTTTAAGCGTAGTGCTTGTGTGCCGAGCCAGTGCTCGCCGGTGGCAATCTTGTCGATATCCAGTTGCGGGCGGTTTTCTTTGACGAAGGCTTTGAAGATGTCATGGGTTTCGTCGATTTCTTGTTGAAGTTTTTCCCGACCTTGTCGGGTGTTTTCGCCAAAGAGGCTCAAAGTACGCTTGAACTCACCAGCAGACAATTGCTCAAAGTCGACATGTTTTTGCTTCAGTAGACGATGGAAATTCGGTAGTTGTACTAAGACACCCACAGAACCGATAAAGGCGAACGGCGCAGCGATAATGTGATCGGCCACACAAGCCATCATGTAACCGCCACTGGCTGCTACTTTATCGATGATGACCGTCAAAGGGATCCCTCTATCGCGTACTCGGCGCAATTGTGAAGCGCCAAGACCATACCCATGTACAACGCCTCCGCCACTCTCAAGACAGATGACGACTTCATCTTTGGGGGTGGCGACAGTCAAGATAGCGGTGATGGCGTCTCGTAATTGTTCTACAGCATGGGCACGGATATCACCGTTGAAGTTAACCACGAAGATCCGGCGGCGATTCTCAATATCGCCGGATTTTTGCTTGAGTTTTTGTTGTTTTTTCTCGGCCTTGTGGGCAAGTTTGCGTTCTTTTTTAGAGAGAGCGGCAGTCTTTAGGGTATCGGCCATTGTTTGGTAGCGATCGTTAAGCTTCTTGATGCGGAGTTTTTTCTTATCCTTGTCACCACCTTTGGTGGATACTGCGATACCAGCGCCTAAAAGGATCAGAAAGGCAGTGACAAAAGTGGCAGTTTTGGCAAGAAATAAGCCATAGTCGGCAAGAAATTCCATAGGAGGCTCCATTTAGTTCATTCAATTCTGAAATACTAGCTTAAAATTTGGTCGTGGTCGAGGGCGTTGACGAGACTCTCAACGAGTGTTTAAATCTTAAACCAAGCTATTGTCATTGGAGTTGTCATGAAGTCTGCACAGGTTGTCACCAAGCCGTTATGGAGCTGTTTAGCGGTAGGTTCTATCCAAGCGATATTTTTTGGATTTATCTATCCCCATTTTAGTGGCTATATAAGCGACAACTTCCAGACCTGGGTTATCTTGTCGGTTTTATCCAGCGGTATTTTTTTCATCGTCGCTTTTGACAACAAACACCTAATCCGACTCATTATAACGTCTCTATTATTAGGGATCCTTACTGGGCTGCTGTTAACACGACAAATGTATTTGGGATTTGCGAATAGCGTGTTAACCAGCACAGCAGCTTATGCAATGTTGTGTTTTTATCAAGTCTATCATCAGCGCAATAGTTTCAGGGTTCCCTATTCAGCCTTGTTCGAGAGGGTTTGGAATACGGTGTGCTTATTTATTAGTACGGCCGCTTTTGTTGGTCTTGTGTGGCTGCTGTTGATGCTGTGGGCTACTCTATTTTCAGTGGTGGAAATAGACTTTTTTGGTAAGATTTTCACGACTGATCTTTTTATTCGGACCATGAGTCCGATTTTTATAGCGGTAGGGCTCTATGCGTCTTATAAGTCTGTTAAAATCATTTCTTTCTTGCGTTATATTTTATTGCAATTTTGCCTCATCCTATTGCCCTTGCTTGCGCTGATCAGTGTGCTCTATGTTGGTAGTTGGATTGTTATGGGTTTTCAATTTGGTGCGGATGACTCGGTTGCGCTGAATTCAATTTATATTATCCCTTGTCTGCTGTACCTGTCATTGGTATTTATCAATGCGATATATATGGATGGTCAGGAGCATGAACGACTAGGGCAATGGTACCGACAGTTAGTGAATGGTTTCATCATTGTCATACTGATGGCAGCAGTATTATCAACGACCTTGTTAGTTTTGCACTATCATGAACTTTCTGCAGCATTGTGGATTTCATTAGTGGTGGCTAATGGCTTATTCCTGTTGTACTTTACTTGTTATTGCTGGGCTATCTTGGCGAAGACAGAGGTATGGTTAGCAAGTATATCTGATTGTAACGTCAAAATTGCTTGGGCATTAATCGCCTTAATGCTCTTGATCAATAGCCCCCTAACTAACCGTTTTCATGATCAATCAAAGAGCTACCAGAGAGTAAAAAGCTCACAGCAGTACAAGCAAGCGCAACAAAGTGCTTATGAACGACAGCTTGTTCGTATGAAGGAATTAGGAATCGATTGGCTGAGTAACAGCGATCTTAAGCAAGATAGTCCACTATTAGTCTTGGGTTACCGTAATAATCAACCGCTGTACGCTTGTCGCGGTGCAGTGGGGGATAGTTATTATCCCGGTGAGTATTCTCAAGGTCGTTGCCGGGTTGTGACGAACAATAGGATCACTACACTAACAAATTTTGATGTGTTAACTGGGCCCCCTAATTATCGGTGGGGGCGTTATGCATACCAGGCATTACCGGTTTCACTCACTCCCAGCGTGACAAATATTGCAGTATGTCGCGGGATTTACAATAACAGAATACATCTTGGTACCGGTATCGGCATTGATTGTTGGTTTGTTGACAGAGGGGAAGCGGTTAAGATGGCGAATATGGAGTTTTTGTGGTTGAAGTAAACCGCCATGAGGATTTCATGGCGGTAATCAGGAATACGACTAAGCCTGTTTCGTGCACTTAATTCTGTTACTCTCGAGAGTGAGGATTAAGCTAACGGATTGTCCATTTATTGTGCTTGTTCAGTGGCGGGCAGAATTTAACGTCACTTTTGACCAGGCGTTTTTTCATGATGAGGGAGAATTGGTGGTTGTTGGCATAGTCACACATTGTTGCCATGTCACCTTCATAGACGGCAATAAAGACAGCTTTGTTGGCTTTGACAAAAGGGATCAAGAGATGACATTCATTATATTTAAAACAAGATTCATTGATTGCCCAGTCAAAGTGTCTAACTAAATTAGGCACGTGTTCTAAGTCATTCTTGAGACCGATAGAGAGTTGTTGGCGGTGGGCTTCTTGTGCGAGCCAGCGATTAAAGGCTAATTGGTCGTCGGCACTAAGATTAAATCCAGTTTCGTGCTGATAGGCATCAATATTATCCGGTTCTATACCGTCGCAGCCGCGTTGTTTAGCAAGCCGTATGCGTTCAATGAGAATGTTACGCACTTGCTGGTCACGGATATTAAGCCAATGCTCTTTGGGCCAGTGTTTTAGTTGATTACCGATGCCAAGTTGTGGAAATAAACGGGAATCAGGTCGATAGGGTTCCCAGGTGCCAGCGCTAAAATAACAAATCACAGTTTTGCCTTGCTGTTTGAGGGTTTGTATATCTTTGGCAGGGGTATTGAATAAATCAACGCTGTACATATCTACGGGAAATTGGGTATTGACGGGGTAGTTTTGTAGTTGCCATTGCCAGGTGGTGCCAGGTTTTGGCTGCCACCAAGGTTTATGGAGATAGAAATAAATGCCCATTGCTAAGACACCTAGAGCTGCGATTAATAATATGCTGGCAATAAGTTTTTTCATCTAACTGGGGTCTTGTTGCGCAGAGTTTACCAAAAAGTCAGTGATGTCGGCGGCGGCTTTGGGTTTGCTGAAATAGTAACCTTGGATTTGATCGCAATGATTATCATCTAAGAATTGTAATTGGGCTTCTGTCTCAACACCTTCAGCAATCACGGTTAAATCCATACTGTGGGCTAAGGCGATGATGGCTTTGACGATAGCCGCATCGTTAGGATCTTCTGCGATATCGTGCACGAAGGATTGATCAATCTTCAGGCTATCAACAGGCAAGCTTTTGAGGTAACCCAGTGAGGAGTAACCTGTGCCAAAATCATCAATTGAAATATGCACACCCAAGTCATGCAAATCTTGCAAAATAGTGGCTGAGGTTGTGGGGTTCGTCATGATAGAGGTTTCAGTGAGTTCAAGCTCAAGACAACTGGAGTCGAGATTGGAGTCACTCAAGGCGGTTTTCACTAGGTTCACCAAATCACCCTGGACTAATTGGCAACTGGATAGATTCACCGCCACTCGATTGATAGCGATGTTATCAGTTTGCCAGGTTTTAATTTGTTGACACACTTGTTGCAAACACCATTCACCGATAGTTAAGATAAGCCCTGTTTCTTCAGCGATAGGAATGAATTCAGCTGGTGCTATATCACCAAGGTGCGGGTGCTTCCAGCGTAGGAGGGCTTCAACACCTGTGACTTCGCCAGTCTTGAGATTGAGCTTGGGTTGATAACATAAATACAATTGGTCTTGCTCGACGGCTCGGCGCAAGCTGTGGGCGAGGTTCAAACGTTGCATACTTTGCTCATTCATATCACTGGTAAAGAAGCGATAATTGTTGCGACCTTGTTGTTTGGCGCGATACATAGATATATCAGCGTTTTTGGTTAAGGCAATGCTGGTGTCACCAGACATCGGATAAACTGCGATACCAATACTGGTACTAGCAAAGACTTCATGGCCATCGAGATTGAACGGTGGGGTTAAGGATTCAAGGATTTTCTCGGCGATGATGGCAGCATCTTCAATCTTGTCTACCTCATCAAGAATGATAGCAAATTCATCGCCGCCTAAGCGCGCCACGGTATCACTTTCGCGCACGCATTCCTTGAGACGTTCTGCAACACCCTGTAACAGTAAATCACCCACATCATGGCCAAGGGTATCATTGATGGTCTTGAAGTGATCTAAATCCAGGAACATCAATGCCATTAAACGATTGTGGCGCCGTGCACGAGCAATAGTTTGGGTAATGGTTTTTTCGAACAATAGTCGGTTGGGTAACTTGGTTAAATGATCGTAAAGCGCAAGATGGGTTAGTTGTTCCTCGACGGTTTTACGCAGGGTAATATCGGTAAAAACCACCACTGTGCCGATATAGTCATCATGGATATCATGTAATGGGCTTGCTGTATATTCTACGGGTAGAGGCGTGCTATCTTTGCGACGAAAATTATCATCTCCTTTGTGATAAGTGTGGCCAGAGGCACAGGTCTTTTGGAAATCGCTGTTGTCCCAGGAGAAGTTTTGTTCATCATTTAAATGTAACATTGTTGCAAAGGGTTGGCCTATCAACGCTTCAGCGGGGTAGCCTAGCATTTTGGCGCCAGCAGGATTGATAAAGTTAATAACACCACGGGTATCAGTACCAAACACACCCTCTCCGGCGGCATCAAGAATTAACTGGTAGCGTTGTTGCAGCTGCTTATACTGCATTTGTTTTTCGTGCAACTCTAAGAAAACTTTGATCTTGCCTAATAAAATGGTTTCATTAATGGGCTTGTAAAGATAATCCACAGCGCCGTATTCATAGCCTTTAAGTTTGTGTTGCTCATCGGCATAGTTTGCGGTGATAAAAATAACCGGGATGTGGCGTGTGCGTTCTTCCCAAGACATCATCTCCAAAACTTCATAGCCATCCATGCCTGGCATTTGTACATCGAGTAGGGCTAATACGAAATCATTTTCTAGCGTTAAAGATAACGCTTCATTACCGGAGGTGGCTTTGTAAAGATCACAATTAAGGGGTGCTAAAAGTTTTTCAAGCACAATAAGATTCTCTGGTTTATCATCCACCATAAGAATTTTGGGTTTGTCTTGCTTAGTCTCGGTCATACAGTAATACCTTTCCTACGATAAACTGGGCAATCTCATCCAGTGGTAACACATGATCAGCAGCCTCAGCATCCACTACAGCCTGGGGCATGGTAGGGACTTCGGCCGTGGCCGGATCTTGCGCTATCACCGTTCCACCATCCTCTCTTATATGTATAGCACCTTCTGTGCCATCTTTATTGGCGCCGGTGAGAATTATTGCTAAAGTTTTTTCGCCAAACACATCGCTGGCACTGCTAAACAAAACATCAATCGACGGTCTTGAATAATTAATCTTTTCGCCAACGCATAAAGACAGGGTTTTATCGTTCTCAATGAGTAAATGATAACCACCTGGGGCCAGGTAAGCTGTGCCAGATAGTATTTTTTCGCCATCTTGAGCTTCTGTGACGTTTACCTGGCATTTCTCGTTCAATAGGGAGGCTAAGTAATTATCGCTGTCAGGGCCCATATGTTGGACGATGACTATGGGGATAGGGAAGTCCTGCGGAATTTGCGGCAAAATAGCCTCTAGGGCTTTCATGCCCCCAGCTGAGGTACCTATAAGGATTATGTCCCAGCGTAATTCCATCATTGATACAATTTCCTATAAATTCGTGCTCGTTCATTGAACACTTCCAGTTCATGAGGATAGTTTTCGATATGAATACTTTCTTTGCTGCCAAGGCAAATAAACCCGCCTGGTGCCAGGCTGTCGAGGAATAACTGCGTCACTCGGTCCTGGAGTTCTGGCTCAAAATAAATATAGACATTGCGACAAAAAATAATATTCATTGTTCCAAATGAACTATCACGGATAAGATTATGGTTAGAAAAGCGCACGTTATGTTTGAGCGAGGTATTGATAATAGCTTTATTGGAACTGATGCGGAAATAATCTAACAAGTCGCCTTTGCCGCCGGATTTATGGTAATTGTTTTGATACTCCTTGATATCATCCAGCTGATAAACTCCTTGCTCGGCTTTTTTGAGACCGTCATCATTGATGTCTGTGGCATACAACCGAGAACGGGGTAATAAGCCTTCTTCTTGGAGCAGGATAGCCATCGAGTATGCTTCTTCACCGGAGGCACAGCCGGCATGCCAAACTTTGATAAAAGGGTAGGTTTTTAAGATAGGGACGACTTCATTGCGCAACGCGTTAAAAAAACTCGGATCACGGTACATCTCGGTAACAGGTACCGATAAGCTATGGATTAAGTGCTCAAAGATTTCTTTGTCCCACATGATAAGCGGAATTAGCTCTGAAACATGCTTAAGATTATTTTCATGGAGAAAGGTGGCTATGCGGCGTTTGAGCGAGGCGCGTTTGTAATAATAAAAATCCCAGCCATAGCGCTCACGAATGGCTGACAAGAGGACTTCTACTTCCACATTGACGATATCTCTCGCATTCATTGTTAGTCTCTATAACCATACCCGCAGCATTGAAATTAAGTTGTCAGTATTTAGTGGTTTTGCCAAAAAGTCACTGGCACCAACGTTTAAGCATTTTTCTTTGTCACCGGACATGGCTTTGGCGGTTAAGGCAATGATCGGCAATTGTTTGAACTTCTCTTGTTCGCGGATTTTTTGGATAGCTTCATAGCCATCCATAACGGGCATCATGATGTCCATTAAGACAATATCAATATCGGGATCTGTTGCTAGCGATTCTAATGCTTGTTTGCCATTAGATGCCATCTTGATATCCATACCTTTGCCCTTAAGGACTTTTGAGAGGGCAAAGGTATTTCGCATATCATCATCAACAATTAATAACTTCTTGCCATCGAGAACTTCTTCGGGGTTCGATTGTGCGCGTGGTTTGACTTCTTTATTGGCAGGCATATGGTCTTCGACGCGATGCAAAAATAACTGAGTTTCTTCAAGTAACCGCTCTGTGGATGCGGCGCCACCTTTAATGATGATACTATCTACATCGTGGCTTAGCTTCTCACTTTCGGCATGGGAAAGCTCTTGCCCCGTATTGATGATAATAGCAGGGCTGTCAGTCTGGGTTTGTTGTTGGTATTTTTCTAGGAGCTCTTGTCCAGTCATATCTGGCAAGCCTAAATCTAAAATCATACAGTCAAAGTGTTGACTAGTGAGTTTCTCCAATGCCTCTTGGCCAGTGGTCACGCCAACAATATTGACATTACTGTTATCTAATAAGCGAGTAATAGATTCAAGAAGATTAACGTCATCTTCAACAATCAATAAGTCACTAATATTCGTGTGAGAAAAACCTTGCAGTTTGTGGATGGCACTTTCTAGTTGTTCTTGAGTTACGGGCTTTGTCAAATATCCAATGGCGCCTTTTTTGATGGCTGTGTCACTTTCTTCTAAGGCGCTGATAACATGCACAGGGATTGTATTGGTAGTGGTATTACCCTTGAGTTTTTCAAGTAAAGTTAATCCATCCATGCCTGGCAAGCCTAAATCGAGGAATATACCATCTGGCTTATATTGCTGAGCCAGAACTAAACCGGATTCACCATCGGGGGCATGCAAACACTTAAAGCCTTTTTTGCGGCATATACCCATAACGATTTTGGTGAATTGAAAGTCATCTTCTACCAGTAGTAAGACTTTGTCTTGCGCTTGTAAAATATCGCGGTCATCAGGAACGCCGGGGTTAGTCTGATTGGTTGTTGCAGTTGCTGTTGGCTCGGCTGCAGACGAGGACAGGGCTGTTTGAGCCGGGGGTGTGTCAGCACCAGGTATGGCTTGATTAGGTTCAGCTGTGGACGTTTGTGCTGTCGTAATTCCACCGTGTTCAGGCCGTTCAGAGACAGAAACTTGGGCTTTGATTTTGCTATCACTCACGGTCTCTGGGGTACTCTCATAGGGGAGGTAGAGGATAAAAGAACTACCTTTGCCTTCTTCACTCTCGACATCGACTTCACCGCCTAATAAATTTGCTAATTGCACACAGATAGACAAACCAAGACCCGTGCCACCGTATTTACGACTGGTGGTGCCATCTGCTTGCTGGAATGACTCAAAAACCAGTTTTTGTTTATCCGGTGGGATCCCAATGCCGGTATCTTTAACTATAAAGGCAATCGTATTATCTTTGGTTAAATACTTGCGCTGATACTCTCTGTCGGCTGGGGGGTGCTTAATAGAGAAGCGCACTTCGCCTTGTTCAGTAAATTTAATGGCATTGGACATTAAGTTACGGATAATTTGCGAGACCCGGTGATCATCTGTGAAAATGATCTCGGGCAAACCTTCTTCAATCTCAGTGACTAAGCCGATGCCTTTGCCTTCAGTTACATGACTGAAGTCACGCTCGACGGTTTCGATGAAGTCTTGTAATTTAGCATTAGAGAGATTAATTTCAAGCTTACCGGCCTCAACTTTAGCTAAGTCTAAAATATCATTAATTAAGGTCAGAAGATCCTGACCACTTTTATGCATGATTTGTGCGGATTCAATTTGATCTTGACTAAGGTTACCATCAGTATTATCAGCAAATAGCTTAGCAAGGATCAACAAACTGTTGAGTGGGGTGCGTAATTCATGGGACATATTAGCGAGGAATTCTGATTTGTATTGACTGGTTCGTTCCAATTCTTCGGCTTTTATCTTCAGTTGCTCACTGGTTTCGCGGATGGCCATATTCTTCTGTTCAATTTCGGCTTTTTGTTGTTCCAACTCTTTGGTACGCTCACCTAGTTTTTTGTTGATGGCTTGTTGCTGTTCATCTTTGAGCTTGAGCTCTTCTTCAGAGGCTTTCAGCACTTGGGTTTGCTGCTCTAATTCTTCATTTGCAGAGCGTAATTCTTCTTGTTGGACTTGCAATTTTTCGGCTAAGGTTTTTGACTCCTCTAGTAAGCGCATAGTAAGCGCTTGTTGCTGTGCTTGTAGTATATTACTGGCGAGCATTGGCGATACTTCTTCGATATATTTGATGCGTAATTCATTGATAACATCATGAGTCGCTATCTCTACCACAGCCATGAGGCGGTCTTCGTGCAGCACTGGGAAGGTATAGATATTTTGCGGGGGCATTTCAGAGGTGCCAGTACTAATAACGCATTCTTCACGGGTAATGTTCTTTAATAGAATCGGTTGCTGCTCAGCAGCCACTTGTCCAACCACACCTTCGCCGATTTTGATGCTGTTCGCAACAGCATCTCGTTCTTTGTAAGCATGGGAACCCATTAGTTTTAATAGATTATTTTCTTCGTCAAAGACATAAATAACCCCCATACCAGCGCCAAGGTAGCGGGCAATAGTACTGATAGAGATGTCACAAAGTTTACGCAGATCATGGGCGTCACTTAACACGGCTGCGAGTTTGGCTACACCATCTTTGAGCCAAGACTCGCGGTCACTGCGGATCTTATTATCATGCAGGGTTTTGGTCATATTCATGAGTGACATAGCCAAGGTATCTTGTTCGGAGCGGGGTTTGATTTCGTTGTTAAAATCACCTTCAGAAATAGCGTTGGCTTGATTAACGATTTGGGTAAAATTATCCAACATCTGATTAACCGTAATAGCCAAGCGGTCATCGATACTTTTGACTTTGACCCGGTGACTATAATCACCGACCGCCATTCTTTCGGTGACTTGGCTTAGGCTTTGTAGCGTTCTTACCATGTCATTAAAATTATCGCTTAATTCTTCAAATTCTTTACAACCAGTAATATGGATCTTTTGGTCTAAATTACCTTGCGCTAGGCTCTTTGCCTTCTGGACGATTTCATAAATTGGCTGAGTGATAGATTTGGTAAGCATTACACCGAGTATACCGCATAATAATAATCCCAGGATTAAAAGGCTCCAATCTGTGACTAATAAATAATCGATTTGACTTTGTACTTCTTGGAGCCCGCCAACAACAAATGTTTGCTGATTTAGCATAAGTTGTCGTAATGATAACTTTATTTGTTCACTCGTTTTAACTGCTTGGTTTATTAGTACATCTGTCGCAGATGAGATATTTTGCTCAGTTCCCAATTGATGAATTTGATTAAACTTTCGTTGTAGATCTTCTATATCTGTGCTGATAGTTTCAATACGTTGAGCAGCAACACGCTCTGGTTGCTCAATGCTCATTGCTCGCAGGGAAGAAAGTGCAGTCTGGACATTGTTATTCCACTGTTGTTGCCTCTCTACGTAGAATTGTTTATTTCCAGTTAAGAGCCAGTCGCGCTGTGCTGCTAGGCTGGCATCTATACCCTTGATGAGTTTCATTGATGCTTGAGTTACCGGTGTAGGATCTTTAACAAGACTCGTGGTTATTCTTTCAATTTTTTGGATATTCCAGATGGTGAAGAGCACTGCACCAATAAGGACGAGACCTACTAAGCCAAATCCTAAGCCGACTTTCACCGCCAGGCTATTTTCTCGACGTCGTAATCCCATATCTGCTCCTGTTCTTGTTACTCCACCGGCTGTCACTATGGGCAGGGCGGCGATTTCTGTCTATTAACTTATCATACTAAAAAAAAGTATAGCTAAACTATTGAGAAATTTGCGTTTTGTCCGTGCATTTTGTAATAATTAGTCTTTCGAGGACTGATCTAACGTTAAGGAGAGGATATGATTGGAAAAGTTTTTGTCATTATTGTTCTTATTGTGGCCATATTGGTGGGTATTCTTGGGGTTGCGCTACCTAGCAACCGTCTTGCAGACTATATCC
Organism: Legionellales bacterium; assembly: GCA_002709565.1. Taxonomy (GTDB): domain Bacteria; phylum Pseudomonadota; class Gammaproteobacteria; order UBA1113; family UBA1113. The sequence continues at coordinate 23,727 of PAPY01000032.1, forward strand.
TAATTGTTAAATTCTTTGATGGAATGCTGCCTATTTTAGGTGTTGGTGCATTGATTAAATATCTTTGCTCAAATCATCCTTTCAAATAATTTCTTAGAAGCGCCCTTCGGGGCGCTTTTTCTTTATGTCTAGTGAACCATGTCAACAATTAGTTGAAGAGCTACGCCTTGAAGGCGTTATCTTTGTGCCGATGTTGCCGGGCACCAACGGGGAGTCTTAAGGCCACCGCTATAAATTAGCGATTTGAATGCTCTTTCGCAGCCTGCCACAGTGTTTCCATATCTTCGAGGCTGGTGCTATGAATGTCTTTGTCGGCGTCTTTTAACGAGTCTTCAATATAGCGGAAGCGCTTAATGAATTTTTGATTGCTGCGTTGTAATGCACGTTCTGCATCAATATTCAAATGCCGGGCGATGTTGACGCAAGTAAACAATAAATCACCCACTTCGTCTTCGATACGGTCACGTTCGCTACCGTTATCCAGCTCGTGTTGCAGTTCAGTAATTTCTTCTTGTAATTTTGCAAAGATAGGTTCGATGGTGGGCCATTCAAAACCAACAGTAGCAACGCGGCGTTGAATTTTTTCAGCGCGTACGAGAGCTGGGAGTGCTTTGGGTAAATCTGCGACGACACTGTCTTTGGCGGCCAGCGCCTTGGTCTTGGCAGTTTCCCAGAGTTTAACCACTTCTTCTGCGGTAGTGATTTTGCTGAAATCTGGATTGCGGTCGCGATTTTTGGCTAGCAGACTCTCTACAATATCAGCAAAGTCAAAATCCCCCGCTTCCCGTGCCATCTCACAGTAAAAAACAATTTGATAGAGCAAATCACCCAGTTCTTTTTGGAGTTCGGGCATATTATTTTCTTCAATGGCAGCCGCGACTTCATAGGCTTCCTCAATGGTATAGGGAATAATGGACTTAAAATCTTGTTCCCGGGTCCAATGGCACTGTTCCCGTAGCTCTGTCATTAAGTCCAATAAATCTTGCATGGGGTGTTGTTTCATCAGTGATTTCCTTGGGGGGCTAAACGTTTTACCTCAATCATATCAGGCAAACCCTTCAAGCGATCAACCACATTATCCAATACTTCAATATTGGCAATTTCGAGAGTGACATTGATAAGGGCGGTATTGTCTCGTTGCTGGGTCGAGGTACCGAAATCCAAAATGGTTACTTTCTCGTTAGCCAGTATGGTGGTGACATCTTTGATAAGACCAGGCCGGTCGCGGGCGATGATACTCAAATCCACGGGATAAGCATTATGGGTATCTTGGCTCCAGTCTACTTCAATTAAACGCTCGCCAATATCCGGATTCATCATGTTGCTACAGTCTTTGCGGTGAATGGCAATGCCCCGACCACGGGTAATGAAGCCTACGATGGGATCCCCTGGCAAGGGTTTGCAGCAACGGGCCGTGTACGTCAGAATGTCGCCAACTCCTTGGATGCTGATATCATCTTTCGCAATTTTTGTGGAGGCTTTAGAGCGATGTACTACAGCTGCAGGTGGTTGTTCTTCGGGTTTGCTTAACCCCTCAGCGTCTTCAATAGCATTGACCAGGTGGCCAATTTTAAGATCGCCACGACCAAGGGCAGCTAATACGTCATTTTTGTTTTTGACATTGAATTTAGGTGCGAGTTTATCGAGATGGGGATGGGGTGTGCCCAGGCGTTTTAATTCAGGTTCAAGTAGCTTTTCGCCTTCGATGACAAATTTATCGTAATCCATTTGTTTGAGGTATTGTTGGATCTTTTGTCGAGCGCGAGTCGTGGCAATATAACCCGAGTGAGGATTCAACCAGTCACGGCTAGGTTTAGGTTGCTTACCGGTTAAGATCTCAACCCGTTCGCCGGTTTGCAGCGCATAGGTAAGAGGTACGATTTTGCCATTGATTTTGGCGCCACGGCAACGGTGCCCCACTTGGGAATGAATATGATAAGCAAAATCTAACGGTGTCGCACCAGTGGGCAAATCCAAAATTTCGCCCGCTGGGGTAAAGACATACACGCGGTCTGCAAAAATTTGCTGATGTTCGATATTTTTATCCTGCAACGTTTCGTCTTCATGAGCGATTTCCCGTTGCCAATCCAATACTTGTCGCAGCCAGGCGATTTTTTCTTCGTAGTTGCCTTGGCTACCGCCGCCTTCTTTGTATTTCCAGTGAGCAGCTACACCCAGTTCAGATTCTTCATGCATCTCAAAAGTACGAATTTGGACTTCAATGTTTTTGTTATTCGGGCCGATAACGGCTGTATGCAAGGAACGATAACCGTTAGGCTTGGGGTTACTGATATAGTCATCAAATTCTTCGGGAATTTGTTCCCATAGATCGTGCACACACCCAAGCACGGCATAACAATCTTCAACACTCTCAACAAACACTCTAACGGCGGTGACATCGTAGATTTGACTATAGTCCACGCCTTTGCGCTTCATCTTGCGATAAATACTGTAGATGTGTTTGGCGCGACCTTTGACATCGGAGTTCTTGATGCCAAGTTGTTGTAAATTGTCTTTTAAGATCCCAACGATGTCGACAATATAGTTTTCCCTATCAATGCGCCGCTCATCCAAGAGTTTAGCCAATTGTTTGTATTCATCGGCTTGCAAATAGCGGAATGCTAAATCCTCAAGCTCCCATTTAATGTGACCAATGCCTAAGCGATTGGCTAGGGGGGCGTAAATAGCACGAATTTCTTGGGCGATGGCGATTTGTTTCTCCGGTGCTATCTTGCTCGCGGTGCGGATTTGGCAAGTACGTTGGGCAAGCTTGATAAGTACCACGCGAATGTCTTCTACCATGGCCAATAGCATTTTGCGCAGGTTGTCGACGTGGGTTTCGGCTTTTTGGGTTGATGTCTGAATACCGGGCAAATATTTAATGGCGTCCATTTGCATGGCACCGGTTATCAGTTGGCAAATATTTTCGTTGAGGCTTTCACCCACGTCATCTAACTTCAAATCAGAATAAACCACTGTGGTGTAAAGCATGGCGGCTGCTTGAGTTTCTTGATCCACGTTCAACTCCACCAACAAATCCACCATGTCGATGCCTTGCTCGACACAGGATTGACCGGCGGGGCTTGTGTGTTTGGCGCCATAGGTTTGGGCAAGCTCACAGGCTTTTTTGAGTAAATGGGTATCGCTTAAGTCCCACTGTTTAGCTAAGTCTGCCAGCCAAGCATCAGTATCGATGTGGCCATCGGGCAGGGCGTAGGAGGTATCTTTAATCTTTACCATTGTGTGCTCTTGTAAATAGGGCGATGGATTCCACGTGACTGGTATGAGGGAACATATCCATAATACCAGCACTCACGAGTTGATAACCTTGTTCATTCACCAAAATCCCCGCATCCCGGGCAAGCGTGGCGGGGTTACATGATACATAGACAATCCTATTGGGGTTTAGTTTCGGTAATTGACGAATTAATACTTCAGCCCCACTTCTGGGGGGATCAATCAAGACTTTGTCATAGGATAGTTGCATCCAGGGGTGACTCAAGCAGTCTTCAGCTAAGTTAGCAGCGTAGAATAAAGTATTGTTGAGCTTATTCAAGCGGGCATTTTCTTGCGCTCGCTCAACCATGGCGGTTTCACCTTCGACCCCGACGACGTGTTTTGCTCGCTTCGCAATCGGGATAGAAAAATTCCCCAACCCGCAAAACAAATCCAACACCCGGTCTTCAGGGGAAAGTGCGAGTAACTCAATCGCCCGGGCTACCATTTGCTGGTTAATGTCCGTATTTACTTGAGTGAAATCGGTGGGATAGAATTGCAAGGTGACATTTTCGCTCGCTAAGTTAAGGCTTAAACGTTCATTGCCATCGGCGGGATAATGTTTGTGGATGGTTTTAGGTCCGCCGGGTTGAAAGTACAATTGCAAATGGTGTTGTTCAGCAAAAGCTGTAATAGCCGTCAAATCCTCATCACTAAAAGGCTCAAGATGGCGCATGATGAGCGCTGTTTCACTGTCATCCATGGCAACTTCGATTTGTGGCAACTGCTCTTTGATACTGAGGCCGATGATGAGTTCACTCAACGGTGTAATTAAGTCAGCCATGGGTTTAGCCAAGATAGGGCAGCTGTCGATATCCGCTAAGTAGCGGCCATTACGCTCACGAAAGCCAACCAGGACTTTGTCTTTTTTGCCCACATAGCGCACGCCAAGCCGTGCTTTGTGACGGTAGTTTTGGGTGGGGCCTGTTAGCGGTGGCAAAATCGTCTGGGGTACGACATTACCAAAATGCTGCAAATGCTCGAGCAAGGTCTTTTGTTTATGATCAATTTGCGCGGGATGGGCCAAGTGTTGCAGGCTACAGCCGCCACACATTCCGTAATGCTGACAAGGCGGGCTCACGCGGTCAGGGGAGGGGTTGGTTATCTCAAGTGCTTCACCCTCAGCATGACTGCTTTTGCTAAAGGTGTATTTAAAACTCACCTCTTCGCCAGGCAGGGCATTATGGATAAAGACGGTCTTACCATCCACTTGGGCAATACCACGACCCTCGTGGCTTAAGCCCGTGATAGTGGCAGTAACCGGATCTTTTGGTAGTGCTTTACGACGTCGTCTGGCCATAGTGTTCAAATGTTAGCAAATTCGCGGCGCTATTTTAGCACTTTAACCGGCAGCCTGCCATTGCTGCAAAAACGCCTGCAAGTGCTCGGCTGCTTGGGTCTCGAGTGTGTCTTGCAGCAGTTGGCATTCATCCAGGTACTGGGATTCACTGATATGACCGCGGACCATCTCAAAGCGCAAATAGACGAGATAAGTATTTAACACATCGGTTTCGCAATAATTGCGAATGCCGGCCAAATCGCCGGCACAATAATTATCCCAGACGTTGGCACCACTCATGCCCATTTTGCCGGGAAAGCCCAACATGGTGGCAATCTTGTCTAAGGGGGCATTGGCGCGGGCTTGAAAGCCGGCTAACACATCCATCAAATCCGTATGGCGCTCATGATAGCGGTTGAGGTAATTGTTATAGCGAAATTGATTGTCATCAGCTCCGGTTTCCCAATAACGGGGGCCAGCAACCCCATGAACGAGACTGCGATAATGAATGACGGGCAAATCAAAGCCCGAGCCATTCCAGGACACCAATGTCGGGGTAAACCGGGCAATGCCACTGTAGAAACGCTCTAATAACTCTGCTTCATTAGCATCAAGGTCGCCCAGGGACCAGACTTTGACACTGTCACGGCTGCGCAACACCACGGAAATCGCCACGATTTGGTGCAGGTAATGGGGGAGGAAATCAGAACCGTCGGTTTCGGCTCGGCGTTTGGCAAACATGGCTTCAGCGACGGCTTGGTCATCCAAGTCCGTGAACTCGTGGAGTTTGCGTCCGGCATTCACATCGGGAATGGTTTCAATATCAAAAACAAAAATCGGATTCATGCTGGCTCCACTAAACATTGGGCATTGGGGATATGACATTGTTGGGCATGGATAGTCTGGCCCTTCAAATTACGAAATTGTACATTACTGACGTAATTATGGCGCAGGTATAAGGTCATGTGACAATCCTCACTGGTGTAACGCAGATAGGGGTGGTTGTGTTTGCTGTGGCCTTGTTGCGAAGGCTCGCCTAAACAATGAAACACTTTGTGCTTACTGGTCGCAATCAAGGAAAACTCATTGGGAACCGGTGGTGGTTTAGCGGTTTGGCTGCAGGCAACCAGTATGATGGCCATGCCCACGGCAAATGTTGTCCCTTTTTTTGACACCCTCACTGTCTCCCCCACAGCAAAAATCCATGGGCCATTCTAACCAGCCGCTGGTTTGGCTGCAACTCCAATCGCTCGACAGGTGAAATAGGAGGGAATATTTGCTAGGCTTGCCGCGCCTAAATTGAGACTATTAACAAAGGAGCAACTAATGCCGAAGCGTAGAATCCCGACTCTTGCCGATGTACAAAAAGAATTTCCCAATGCAGAAAATTTTCTGGAAAAATTAGCCAATGAAAAATTCCGCAAGGCTGCTGAAGATAGCTTTAGCCGCAAAGATGGTAATAAAACCAACGATAAAATGGAGTACTTGGTTGGACTATTTGATACTGATGAGCTTATGGCACAGTTGGAAGCCCAGAGTCCTCTTCTGCATGCTGGATTTAAATGGGTTAAGACATCCTTGCAAGTTGAAGCGCTAAAAGTTGAAATCACACAAGCGAGTGAGTTAGCAGCTGATCTACGGGAAGCTACTGAGGAGCTAGAGCAGACACCAGGACTAGAGACTGCTGGTGAAGAGGGAGCAGAGCCTTCTGCCGTGGGTGATGGAGAACAGCATGCCACCTCATCTGAGCTGAAAGCAGAACTTGAAGGCGATGCTGGTGAAGAGGGAGTAGAGCTTTCAGCCGTGGGTAATGGAGAACAGCATGCCACCTCATCTGAACTGGAAGCAGAACTCGAAGGCGATGCTGGTGAAGAGGGAGTAGAGCCTTCAGCTGTGGGTGATGGAGAACAGCATGCCACCTCATCTGAACTGGAAGCAGAGCTCGAAGGCGATGCTGGTGAAGAGGATGAAGATCCCATGGAAAAATCTATCGCAGTCTTTAAGTCTATGTGTGAAGAAAAAGTGATTGAGCTCGCTGATGGGAGCAAAGCAAATGTTGCTATATTCGATGAAACAGATGAGCTTGAATTTGTTTTGGTCGGTGAACAACAACCCACAGAAGGAAATCTTTCACCCAAGATCTCTCCAAGATAATCATTAATTTTCCATTAAAAAACCCGCGTCAGCGGGTTTTTTAGGAGCGCTCTACCAAAACACCTACTCTGAACCCACCTTCATCAAAGGTGGATACGAATTGTGACACATTAGGCTTCCCACGTTCTGGGCTTGCTCACAGTGTCAGCTAATTCAAATCCTAATTCTCACTTATTCGGCTCAGAAATGATATGCTCAGCAGAACACTCATCAACAAGTATAGCGAAATACATCACGCCATACCAATATGATGTATTAATTAATAGATAATTGAGGATATTAATATGCTTAAGTTTCATAGGGTTATGACAGTTTTATTAACCATTTTATCAATATTTTTTATTTCAAACTGCCTAGCTGAACCCGCCAAAACCCTGCCGGCATTTAAAGATGGCGCGAACATCAATACGATACGGGCTTGCCAACAACAGTGGGTTAAAGCCTGTAACGACAAGAAAGCTATTCCTGAAGTTCAAGCCTGCAGCAAGACAGTATTCGGGGCCAACCCGGATTGCCAACAAAATGCCGAATTCTTTGCCGCCACTAATGGTACTATCAGCACTCTCAGAAACTATGGCAATGTCACGGTGATTTATGCCGATGTGTTTGCGGCGGATCATTCTGATGGTTATTTCATCATTGATGCCAGTGGCACTTTAACACCTTTGGTCGGTTGGCTGGATTTAACCCAGGTGACGAATTACGATCGTATCGCTAAGACTTATCCCAACGTCATGTTGACGCCACGGGCCTTAGACTATCCTGAACTTTCAGAGACTCCAGAGAGTGGCTTGTTACTGACGTTTGAGCAGCAACTTGTGGATGGCTGCATGGCGTGTGCTGATGCCGGCACTGCTGCTGTAGGGTATTTTTTTGATAAAAACGACAACTTTGTGGCAGTGAAAGTGATTGGTTTACTCCTGCCTAAAGTGGTTAGTCGGCGCTAATGATCAATTTGCCACGATACATGCCCATGGGGCAGGTGAATTCAAAAACGCCTGCTTTATCACAGGTGATTTTGAGATCTTGGGATTGTTTTAGGGGTAAGTCTTGGCTAATGCCGAGATCGGCAAAGATAACCGATTGTGCGCAGGGACTTTCGTCGATGCGATAGAATCTTAATGTCATTGCTTGATTCACCGTGCCATGAATTTCGGCGGGGATATAAACACCACCGTCGACTGTGATGGTGATGGCTTCATCAATGTTAGCTGCCACTGAATGGCTGCGTCTGCCTAACCAAAACCAATACACAACAAAGGCAATCAACAAAATTCCAATCGCATTAACGGCAATTAACATTATTGTCTCCTTGGCCTAAAAAACCTTAACCGGTTCGCATTAGTGACCACGGTTAGTGATGACAGCGCCATCGCAGCACCCGCAAAAATTGGACTGAGTAATATTCCTAACAATGGATACAAAATCCCCGCCGCAATGGGAATACCTAAGGTGTTATACAAAAATGCGCCGACGAGGTTTTGTTTGATATTGCGGACAGTGGCTGTCGATACCCCAATGGCATCAGGTACGCCCAATAAAGTATCACGCATCAAGGTAATATCTGCACTCTCGATAGCAACATCGGTACCGGCTCCAATAGCAAAGCCTACATTGGCTTTGGCGAGTGCCGGGGCATCGTTAATGCCATCACCCACCATGCCCACGGTTTCACCCTGTTGTTGCAAGGTTTCAATTTGGCTTAATTTATCTTGCGGTAAGACTTCAGCAACCACATTGGTGATACCAATTTGTTTGGCCACGGCCAGGGCAGTTTGTTGATTATCACCGGTGAGCATGGTGACGCTAATGCCTAAGCGTTGTAATTGTCTAATTGCAGCAACAGAGTCGGGTTTGATAGGATCTGCAATCCCAATAATCCCCGCAAGCGCATTATCCACCGCAACAAACACAGGGGTTTGGCCATTATCGGCAAAACCTGTCACCGCATTATCAAATGCGTCGATAGCAATCTGTTGTTGCAGGAGAAATTTGCCTTTGCCCACTAATACAGATTTGCCTTCAATCGTTCCTTGCACACCAAACCCAGTGACGGCTTGGAAATCTGTAACCGTGGCCGCCGACAAGGCTTTCGCTTTGGCAGCATCAACAATGGCGGCGGCTAGAGGATGTTCTGACAGGGCTTCCAAACTACTGGCATAAGCCAGCACATCCGCTTCGCTAAAACCACGCCCAGTGATGATTTCGGTCACACTGGGTTTGCCTTCGGTGATGGTACCGGTTTTATCCAGTACGACCGCTGTGAGTTTACCAGCCGTTTGCAGGGCATCACCATTACGAATGAGTATGCCGAATTCAGCGGCTTTACCCACACCAACCATGATGGCCATGGGCGTACCTAAGCCTAGCGCACAGGGACAAGCAATCAATAACACCGTCATGCTAGTGACGAGCATATAGATGACTTTTGGTGAGGGGCCGAGGTTAAACCAAGCAAGGGCGGTGACAACAGCAACGATCAAGACAATAGGTACAAACACCGCGGAAATACTATCAGCCAAACGGCCAATGCTGGGTTTGGAGTTTTGGGCTTGGCGTACCATGTCGATGATATGGGCGAGGGCAGTGTCCTTGCCAACTCTTGTGGCTTGAAAGATAAAGCTGCCATTACGGTTAATGGTACCGGCACTGACATCATCACCAGCGCGTTTGCTGACTGCAATGGGTTCACCTGTGAGCATGGCTTCATCGACACTGGATTCACCTTCGAGAATAGTACCGTCGACGGGGATTTTATCCCCTGGCCGTATGCGGATGTGATCGTCTAATATTACATCTTCGATGGGGATATCCAACTCTTCGCCATTGCGAATAACCCGAGCGGTTTTGGCTTGTAAGCCAATTAAACGTCTAATGGCTTGAGAGGTTTTGCCGCGCGCACGGGCTTCAAGGGCTGCACCGAAGTTAATAAAAGCAATCACCAGTGCCGCGGTATCAAAATACAAATGCTGGGCTAAATGGGGCAGGTGATAATACATGATGACAACGCCCAGAGAGTACAGCCATGCACTGCCGGTACCAATGGCTATCAAGGTGTCCATATTGGCGCTACGGGCTTTAAATGCCTTCCACGCGCCTTTGTACATATGACCCGCAGAGAACCACAGCACGAATAATACAATTAAACTGATAAATGCCCACAAGATTCGGCCTAAGCCATCGCTTAACGGTGGGATGAAGGGCCAAAAAGTACCTGAAACAAATAAAGGCACGCCAACAATGGCAGCAACTATGGTGCGCCAATAGGCTTGTTTGATATAGGCCTCTTCTTGTTGTTCCTGAGTATCGGCCTGGGATTCATCAAAGGGGCTTGCATCATAGCCCGCGTCTTGGACGGCTTTGATGAGCGCATTGATATCTACATTACCGCAAACAGTTGCGGTTTTTTCGGCAAAATTAACAGAGGCTGAGTGGACACCAGGGACGTCGGTGAGGGCAGATTCGATAGTCTTAACACAGCTAGCGCAGCTCATATTGCCGAGCGCTAGCTGATGGTGATGGGTGGTCATTCCTTGTTGACCAGCTTCTTGAAGGTTGACATCAAGTCAATGGGTAAGGGGAATAATATGGTGGAATTGTTAGTCTCGCCCATGGAGGCCATGGTTTGCAAGTAACGCAATTGAATAGCTTCTGGTTGCTCTGCTAAGACTTGGGAGGCTTGTAAGAGTTTTTCAGAGGCTTGCAACTCACCTTCGGCGTGAATAACCTTGGCGCGGCGTTCCCGCTCGGCTTCGGCCTGACGGGCAATGGCGCGGACCATGCTTTCATCGATGTCGACGTGTTTGATTTCGACGTTAATCACTTTGATGCCCCAAGGGTTGGTGGCTTCATCCAAAATCACTTGAATATCGGCATTGAGTTTTTCTCGCTCGGACAGCATTTCATCCAATTCGTGTTGACCTAACACAGAACGTAATGTGGTTTGGGCTAATTGACTGACGGCTTCGTAGTAGTTCTCTACTTGAATGATAGCTTTGTCGGGGTGAACGACACGGAAATACACGACAGCGTTGACTTTAACCGAGACGTTGTCTTTAGAGATCACATCTTGGCTCGGCACATCCATGACAATGGTGCGCAATTGGATGCGTACCATGCGCTGGATTAAGGGGATAACGATGATGAGGCCGGGGCCTTTGACTTTCCAGTAGCGGCCAAGCTGGAAGATAACGCCGCGCTCATATTCCAGCAGAATACGAAACATGGATAACAATAAGATAACAATTAAGGCAATAATGCCGTAAAAAAATGGATTCATCGAAATGCTCCTTATTTGACAATCGGAATTACAGTCAAGGTTAATCCGTCCACACTGATAACTTCAACTAACTGATTGGTACTTAATTCATACTCGCTGTGGCATAACCAGAGTTCGCCATTAAGCATTACACGGTAGTGACCATCATCACTGTTCATAACCCGTCCCTGGCAGCCGATTAAGGCTTCAAAGCCTGTCACTACTGGACGACGTCGTGCTCTAATGGCCATGCCCACAATAAAGATAACAAATAACCCGTTAATAACCGCCATAGCAATGATGGCGCTCAATGGTATGCCAAAGCCAGGGGCGGTGGTGTCAATCAATAAAATTGAACCTACCAAAAAGGCAATTATGCCGCCAAAGCCTAAGGCACCAAAGCTTGGAACCAGGGCTTCTGCCACCATGAAAATAATACCAAGAATAATAAGCCCAAGACCGACGTAGTTGATCGGTAGTAGATGAAAGGCATAGAGTGCAATTAATATCGCAATGGCGCCCACAACGCCAGGTAGCACAAAGCCCGGATTCAAGAATTCAAAGAAGATGCCATAGATACCGAGTAATAACAGCATATAGGCCACCGTCGGTGAGGTGATCACAGCGAGGAATTTGATGCGCCAATCGGGCTTGTACTGGTCAAGCACTAAGCCTTGACTGGCAATAGTGCGCGCTTGGCCTTGCACATCAACCTGACGACCATTGATCTCGCTCAGCAATTGTTTGATATCTGGGGCGATAACATCGATGACTTTGAGCTTCAGGGCTTGTTCGGCAGAAATACTGGCGCCATCAAGCACCGCTTCACGAGCCCACTCGGCATTACGACCGCGCATTTCGGCAAGGCTGGTAATATAGGCTAAAGCATCATTGCGGACTTTATTACTCATGGCTTCTTGGTTGCTGTCGGTTTTTTGTTTGTCTTCAGCTTCAGGTGCTGGGGTACCTGGCATTCCACCCATTTGCACCGGTGTTGCTGCACCCAAATTAGTCCCGGGTGCCATGGCGGCAATTTGACTGGCATAGAGAATATACGTTCCAGCGCTGGCGGCATGGGCACCGCTAGGCGCGACATAGGTGACGATGGGGAGTGGGGCATTGATGATATTTTTGATGATTTCGCGCATGGCTTTATCCAAGCCGCCAGGGGTGTCCAGCTGGATAATCATCAGAGCTGCGTCTTGTTTGGCACTGTAATCGATGCCGCGGCGGATATATTCAGCAGTGGCAGGGCCAATGGCGCTATTGACGTCCAAGATAACTGCAGTTTTGTCGGTTTTTGGGCTGGCAATGCCTTGCCAAGGGGTGAAAAGCAGGAATAGGGCAGTGATAAGACAGGCCAACGAGCCGAGTCGTAATAGGGTCCTAGGGTATTGGCTCATTGCAATTTTTCTTTTCATAGCAGTTAAATTTTCTCTGTTTATCAATGGATTATAGTCAATATTCTTGGAATTTGGAATTTTAAAGGAGTATTGCTAATAATAGCTTAATCTTACTGTGTTCAAATAGCGGCCCAGGTAAATAATGATATTAAATTGTCGGAGTATTACGAGGTTAGATACTATGTATAGCGAATTTATCAAGGCCCATTTTGCCAACCATCCGAATGCTGATACAGCTATTAGAGTTGCCGAACTTATTGAGCATATCGAGCATAATATCGATGCAATCCTAGCTCAAGTAGGCAAACAAAAACTATATCGTCACCCTCGTAACAGACTTGCAGTGCACCTAGATGCTTCAGATGAAGCTGGTATCGAACCGCAACTTAAAGGGGTCGTGGCGCAATTTAAGCAATGCTTTGAAGATTTCTGGGCAATTGAAGATGAACAACGGCGTAAGCTCGTCATCAATTGTTTTTTGAGTAATATAATTGATTCTCCTGTTGGTTGTATGGAAGTGCGGCTAATGAAGGCTTTTGAGTTTTACGCTTTGTACAAGTCCAAGAATGGAGACTTCAATCTTAATGACTTAATGCTTAGCTTCGCCCAGGGACTGGCTAACAAAGCTGAGCCCACAATAGCGGAACTGATCGCCTTTTTTACCTCTTTTGTTGAATTCAAGATTCCTGTTATTTATCAAGGAAAGACCGAACCATTAACATGGTTGATGTTGCAAGATTATATCAAAGCAATCTATGAAATAGATGATATTAAGGAGCAGTGGATTGCATATGGTAGGGAGCTTCGCGATACTGCTAAAGTAATTAAAAATGGCCGCTGGTATAGCTATAAATTCTTTATTCCAGCGGACGATGAGCAAAATTTAACGCCGACAAAGGCTCAAGAATACCTAAATTATATAAAAAGCGTACTATCAGATTTTTACCCGGAACTTAGCAAAGCAAATGTTAAACGTGATCAAGACGGAAAAAGCTATAGTTTCGTGTTGACTAAAGAACAACATCAAGGGCTAGGTGCGTATCTGTCGCAACAAAAACAAAGGCCAGTCATTGACCGCCAAAGGCCAGTCATTGACCGCAAAACGATACGTGAATATTCGGACCGACAGCTTCCAAAAGATGACTTCTTTTTTAAGTCCTTGCGAGCGGATGAGTTAAATTTTTCAAGGCGTTTCATTCGCGGCATTTTCTCGCCTAATGAACATGCTGTTTTACGACCAGGGAAAAAAGCACGATATACAGCAGATGGACGAGGTGCTTTTGAACGCAACGAGAAGAAGCCACAATATACTCCAGAACAGAAGCAAGGATTCTCACAGATTCAATCAACATCTTTAGGTATGCCTGATTGTTTTACACCGGTTTTTGGTTTTACTAAAGTTCGGGAAATTGCAGGGGTGATATTCACAAGAGAAAATGTTTTGCTTTCAAATCGACTCTACAGCAAGGATGCAGGAACCGTTAAGAGGCCTTATGATAGTAATTGTCTAGGTAATGCATGGGAGTACTACGCTCGTTTCACGAATGATAAAATACTTTTCTCCGCAGAGCAATATGAAGCATTTAAAGCGGAAATAAGACGCGTCACTCTTCGTAAAAAAGTGTTGAGGTATAATGAAGCAATGGTAAGATTGAGAGGGACAACCGATGGTTCGCTGAGGGTTTTTATTGGTAAGGATAGCTTAGCCTCTCGTTTGTTAGCAAAAGAATATGCCCGACAAATCAAGTCCTACTTGTTGGACAATAAGTTATGCTCTGAGAGCCATGAAGTACCCATTGTCTACTATATTCCGACAAACTTCAGATTAAATTTCAAATCATATACACATGAAGAGCAAGCGTTAGATGTCGTGGAGGCACGCAATCGTTTGCACAATTGTAAAAACAAAAATGACATTATTAAAACAAACGAGACCCCAATCTTATTTGAAATGACGGAAGAAGAAATCCTGGCAGAGTTTAAAAAAATAAATATTGCTAGATCATTGGTTCAGTCTTTAATAAATAATAAACAAATGCATGTTATTTTGACACTGATTGAAAAGCTTGGTAAGCATGCTCAGCAACAATTGGACTCAATATTCCCTCAGAATTCTCGAGAGTTTCTGAGGCTGCTCGACAAGCTTATTATAGGAAACTATACCAAACATTGGTTTACATATTACCTGTTGAACAAAGCCGTTGAGCAAAAAGCACTATCGAATTTGGTCAAAAATCAACTTATAATTAAATGCGCGCAGTATGGATGCCACCATGGTATGGTTGCACTTTTAGATATAATTAAGCCTTCTCTTACGCTTGAAGATAAGGAGTATGAATGTGCGCTGGAATTTGCCAAGCATTATCGCAATAATGAGATTGCTGATTTTCTTATCAAGAATAAACGTGCGCTGAAACAAGTAATTATTGATGTTGTTGTAGACAGTGATATCGATGCTCTTAGAAGCATCGTAGATAAGCTCTCGTCGGAAGAAAAGTATATGGCGCTAATGCATCAAAAAAAGGACGGCATGTCTGCCTTGCAACATGCCGTAGAATCTAAAAATGTAGAGATGGTTCGTATATTACTTAATGGGTTATCCGTCGAGCAAAGGGTTGAACTTTCAAGAGATAGGTATCAACAAAAGTTTTCCAATATGTTTTTGGATAATTCCAGTTTGGGTAGGACTGCTATTGCCACCGCCATTCAAAATAATAATCATGATATTGTTGTTGCTTTGACAGAAGGTTTTTCTGCAGAACAAATGAAACGCGAACTTAATGAACCCCGTCATATTGATGCAAATATTAACGATAAATTTATCCCGATAAAAACAGCAGTAATGTCTGAAAATGTTGAAATGGTCAACGCGTTAATGCGCCCTTTGACCTCATCGGAAAGGTTGGTTCAACTTTATAAATTGAGGGGGCAGCATTCATCATCTCTATTCGATGTTGTGAAGGCGGGAAAAGTAGATATGGTGAGGGCGCTATTTGATGGCGTAGAAGCTAACGATAAGGCCAATTTTATAAAAAATTTTTTGCGGGCTGATAGTCAGTATACCAACAGTAAGATTACGCTACTGCACGATGCAATTCAAAACCAAAATATCGATATGGTTGAGTTGTTGCTAGAGGGGGTTACTGTTACTGATAAGGGGGCTATTTTGGCCGCAGGCACATTTGACAATGTCTGCTATGGTTATAAGCATGACATCAACAAATTAGCTAAGATAATTCACCTACTAGCAACTGGCTTAACCCCAGCTGCTCTTAAAGCTCTCAAAGTGTCTATCAAGTGTCCTTCCGATCACCTTCTAGATAGTCTATGGGCTTACCATGAGGGTAGACATACTACTACCTACGATAAGGATCTCTTTGATTTCGCGGTTACCCATAAAGACGAAGCTATCGCAATTCACATCATGGAAAACATGGGGCCATGGCTTACACAAGACTTCATGTTAACTCAGGGGCTGTCCAAGGATACTATTAACTGGGCTTTACAGATACGTGCTACTCATGTCAGAGAAACACTGCTCGGTATGCTTTTTCGCGATGAAAAGTTAACCCCTAAACAATTAAAACTGTGTATCCACGCCAAGTCGTTAATCATGAATGAACTGGAAGATAAGTATTGGGATAATTCTGAGACGCTAGCTAAAGCATTGCAACCCGGAACTCAATTCCACGAAGTCATTTTTGCCCAGCGCGATATACTCAGTCTCTTTTTCACAGAGACCTCAAGTTCTCAAGCGATACGCGGCAGAATTGCTGAGCTATCGAAACCAAGCATGGATATTTCGCGAGATTGTGGTTTTGAGGCGCGCGATGGTAACTATGGGGTGGCGACGAATGGGCTCCCTCTTATAGCGGGATGCTAGTGCCTTAAGGCTCGCTATATCAGCAATACATAGATGAATATTGCGCAGTTGCTAGGTATTGAATTTCAAGGCACTTTGTGTTTAAATGTTGTCCAAACAATAATGATGCAAGAAAGTTATGTATAGCACGTATATCAACAAGAATTTCGGCGACCATCCAAAGCGAGAGTTTGCGGTTAAGGTGGCACAATGTATTGAATATATCGCTGGCAATCTTGAGGACATTCTTCCTAAGACAAAGCCAGGCAAAGACATTGTACTGCGCCATCCAGACAATAATATGGCATTTCACTTAGATGCGCGTGATGCTGTCACTGATAAGGCTGCACAAGCAAGCATACGGCAGCAACTAGAAGGCATTGTGGCGCAATTCAAGCAGTGTTTTAAGGATTTTTTGGCTATAGAAGATGAGCAACAGCGCACGCTTATTATTGACTGTTTTTTAAATAATATCATTGATGCCCCAGCCGGCTGCATGGAAGCGCGGTTGTCGATGGCTTTTGAGTTTTATAGTCTGTATCAATCCAGTGATGGGAATTTTGATATCGATAACCTATTGGCTACATTCCTGCAGAAATTAAAAAATAAAGGCGTTCCCACAGTCGCTGAGACTATTGATTTTTTTGCGAATTTGGTTGAATACAAGATGCCTGTTGTCATCGAGGGTAAGACTCAGTCACTAACATGGCCAATACTAAAAAATTATATCAAAAAAATATTCGAAATGGATGACATAGAGCAAGAATGGCTTATTTATGGTGAAAAGCTAATTGCTGGTCATCAGGATGAGGCACCCTCAATTGTTAGTGTTAAGAGATGGCGGCTATGGAGCTTCACGACCGAGGCAAAGGCTTTAGCTTGCCTACGTTATGTGAAATCCATATTGAGTGAGTATTACCCTGAGCTTGCTAAAGCCACGGTTAATTATCAGGAATTAAATGAATGCTACTGCTTTAAGTTGACTACAGAACAGCATGATGGGTTTTTTATTAGAATTAAATCGCACGAAGACCCTACAGTAGTTCAACGTCGTCATGAAATTCGTGATAGGCAAAACCTTCAACCACCTAAGGGCGACTTCGTTATTAAAGCGTTGCGTGGCGATTCATTTAACTTCTCACGGTCATTTATCCGAGGAGTTTTTCCGCCTAATGAGCGTGTTACTCTGCGGGTAGGCAGAAAAAAACTCTTTACAGTCACAGGTGAGGGGGTTTTTGGGCGATCCGGGCTTCATATCTTTTCAACCGCTAAAAAGTCCCCGCAGTACGACTTATCACAAAAACAAGGGTTCTCACAAATACAATCAACATCGTTAAGTTGGAAAGACTACCTCACACCGGTATTCAATTTCGGCGGTCAACTCGATATTGCTGGCATGATGTTTGATATTGATAATGTTCTGCTATCGAATAGGCTCTATATTTATGACGGCGGCACTGTTGGTAGGCCCTATGATTTTGATTCTCAGGAAGAAGCTGAAGAATATTACCAAAAAAATAAAGGCTCCAAGCTCTTTTCTGTGAGTGAATATGAAGCATATAAAGAAGCGATAAAACATCACGCTAACAAATTTCCGGGCAGTTACAATGAAGCAATGGTGCGTCTTCGGGCAACAGGAGAACAGTGCCCTATCGTTTTTGTTGGTAAAGATAATCTGTTATCACGGTTACTAGCAAAAGAATACGCCCGACAAATGAAAGCATTTATGCTGGGTAATGATTTATGCGGGGAGGGGTTTGATGTCCCCATTATCTACTACATTCCAGATAATGAAAATCTTAACTTTAAACCCTACACAAAGGAAGAGCAAGCGCTTGATGCTGGCGTTGCACAGTGGTTAATGAGTAAGGCAACAGATCCAAAAGTATTGGTGCAGGGAGAGCGTAGGGCTATTTTGTTAGAGATGCCTGCCGATAAGGTGTTAGAGGAGTTTGCGAAAATAGATGATGAAAGCGCATTATTTTCGCTGCTGATGGAGAGAGGAGAGGTGCATATCCTGTTGTCACTGGTTGAGAAGCTGTCTTCTGAGGAAAAAAAACGTCTCGACAATATTATAGCGAATAACCCGAAGCCTTTTCTGTCTCTGCTCGATAAGCTTATTGAGGGTAGATATACAAATCACCCCTTTTTTAATGAATTGCTGCAATATAGTATTAAGGAACAATGCTTTTCAGAAACAGTCAGGGAAAAATTATTATTGATTTGTATACAGTACGGAATGTGGGGCGGCTTAACTAAGTTGCTCAATAAGATTATTGATCGGTTAGATGCAAGTCAGACGGATGCTTTTGGTCTTGGTGTGCTTGACTATGCAAAGCAGTATCACCGTGGCAATGATATTGCTGGCTGCATTGTAGCGAAGCAGAAGCGAGAACATGAAATTTATAATAAATTATTTTTTAGCACTAAAACAATATTCAATAGCGTCTCAAATGCCCTCACTTCTCGTGAACATTACTCAGCCACTGACGTTGCGGCGCTGACACTTTCAGATAGGCTCATAGCCATGAAGAAGAGGAGCGTATATAAATGGTCTTTGCTTCATCATATCGTTTTCGACGATGATTTAATGATAGCTCGCGCACTGTTAACAGAATTCTCACAAGCACAGCGTATTACTGCCCTTAAACTTCGTTGTCAGTATCATCCCTCGGGCAAGATTGATCGGAATGCGGGGGCAACACCTATCCATCTTGCAGTGCAACGAAAAAATTTAAAAATGCTCATATTATTGATAGGAGATTTAGAGCCAGAGCATCTCGCTCCTATCATACAAATGCAAAAATTATATGGAAGGGAAACAGCACTGCATCTAGCGGTATCGAAAGGTATGTTAGCATTGACCACGCGTTTGTTATGTGGTTTTTCACCATCGCAGCGTAAGGCTGTGTTGAGTCCTAAAGACTGGCGCGGCTGGACAGTCTTGCACTGTGCGGTTTATTACAACGATATTGCTATGCTCAAGTGTCTCTGTGAGTCTTTGAGCAGCAACGATAAGCTTGCACTTCTTACGGCGATGACGAATGAAGGCGAGACGGTTTTACACTTTGCAGCTAGATTTGGTAGCGCTGAAGTGATACTGTTTTTATTGCACAAGCTCCCACTAGAGGACATAAGACGGTTGCTCGCACAAAAGTCTGAGTCAGGGGAAACCGCTTTACAAGAGGTGCCCTTTTGGCGTCTCGAAAATGAAGGCGTGCTCGCTTACTATTGTAATGCGCCATGGCAGGACCATTATGCGGAGAGTCTGACAAGAATTGCCGTAACACAACGAGATGAGGCTATGGCGAAATATGTCATTACTGGTTTGGGTATATGGTTCACTACTAATATCTCAAGCATTAATGGACTTACTGAAGCGGATAAAAACTGGATGAAAAGCATTAGAACACAATATTTCCCAGAGCTTATATCTTCATTGCTGTTGGATAAGCTGACGCTGACATCTGCACAGCTTAAATTGTGTCAAGCAATGCGGTCACAAGTTGTGCGTGCGCTTAAAAGCTGTCATTGGAATAACATGGATGCATTGGTTCGAGCAGTGACACCTGGTACACAAGCTCACACTGTACTCTTTGTGAAGCGTAAAATATTGGGCTTTTCATTTACGGACACATCATCGCCCTTGTACAAGGAGATCAGGGATCGAATCCTAATCATCAGATCCCAAAGTGCTCAAACCCCTGATTCACTCGCACAACCATCGGCCGCGGCTTTTGACCCTCCTTCCCCGACAGGGTAAGATACGCCAATGCTAATGTTGAGGAATTACCCATGCGATTGATTTTGTTGGGCGCACCCGGGGCTGGGAAGGGGACCCAGGCTAAGGCTATCTGTGAAAAATACCGTATTCCCCAGATTTCTACCGGTGATATGTTGCGCGCCGCTGTGAAGGCGGGCACCCCCTTAGGCCAACAAGCCGAGGCCATTATGGCCAAAGGCGAGCTGGTGCCTGATGATATTATCATTAATCTCGTCAAAGACCGGATCGCCGAGCCTGATTGCGGCAATGGTTTTCTTCTAGATGGTTTCCCCCGTACGATTCCCCAAGCTGAAGCGTTGGTCCGTGAAGGGGTACATTTGGACTATGTGGTAGAGATTGACGTGGATGATGAAGCCATCGTCAAACGCATGAGCGGTCGCCTATTCCATCCGGGCTCGGGTCGTACCTACCACAGTGAATTTAATCCTCCCAAAGTAGCCGGCAAAGACGATGTGACGGGAGAGGATTTAATCCAGCGTGAAGATGACGCTGAAGCCACGGTGCGTAATCGTTTGGCGGTCTATCATGAGCAAACCAAGCCGCTGGTTGATTATTACTCAAGTTTTGCTGCCCGTAATCACGGCAATGGTCCCCGTTTCCACAAAATCCACGGTGAAGGCAGTGTGGCGGAGATCCGCGACCAATTATTTACCTTGTTGGCGCAGTAGGTGGGGCATGGCGACTGAGAATAGCACCCATGAACCGCCATTTGGGGTTTTGTTGGTAAATCTCGGTACCCCCGATGCACCCACGGCTAAAGCCGTCAGACGTTACCTGAAAGAATTTCTTTCTGACCCCCGCGTCATTGATGTGCCGCGCTTTATCTGGTGGTGGATTCTGCGCTTGGCGATTTTGCCGTTCCGTCCCAAGCGCGTCGCCCGTAATTACCAGCAAATTTGGCTTGAAGATGGTTCACCTTTACGCGTCTACAGCGAACAGCAACGCGAGCGGCTAGCAGCGGCTCTGGCACAACAGTATGGTGAAATGATCCCTGTGGCCCTGGGAATGACCTATGGCAATCCTTCATTGAAACAAGGCTTGTTAGCACTGCGTGAGCAAGGGATCAAAAAAGTCTTAGTGTTACCGTTATTCCCCCAATATTCTGGTGCGACCACGGCAGCGGTCTTTGATGGGGTAGCCAAGAGCATCAAGGGTTGTCCTTGCTTGCCAGATTTACGCTTTGTGCGGGATTACTATGATGAACCCAGTTATATTGCGGCCCTTGCCGCCAGTGTCGAGTCCCACTGGCAGCGCAGTGGCAAACGCGGCAAATTATTATTATCATTCCACGGTATTCCGAAGCGTTACAGTGATAAAGGGGATCCTTACCCCGAACAGTGTGCAGTCACCGCAAAACTTGTGGCAGAGCGATTGGGGCTCACGGATAATGCGTGGGGGATGAGTTTTCAATCCCGCTTTGGCCCGGCAGAATGGGTCAAACCCTATACGTTGGAGACCTTAGAGGAGTGGGCGCGTGCAGGGATTGAGACCGTTGATGTTATCAGCCCAGGTTTTGCCAGTGATTGTCTTGAGACGTTGGAAGAGCTAAAGGTTGAAAACCGTCAAGCCTTCATCAAAGCCGGTGGTAACGCGTTTCATTATATTCCCGCACTCAATGCCGATAAAGCCCATATCGACGCGCTAGCGGCTATTGTCAAAGCCCACGAGTGGTAGCGTCAGTCAAATAAGGAGAACATCATGCCAAATGGACCTGAGATAGTTGTCGCCCAACCCGAGAGTGAGGCACGTAAAGCGCTATTGGCGGATTTGGCCCAGGGCAATTACTGTGTCACCTTGGCCGATGACGGTAATCAAGCCTGGGAGGTATTAGCCCGTTCATCGGCTATTGATCCCTTCACGGCAATCATACTCTCAGACGATTTAGCAGGTCTGTCATGTTTGGACGTGATAGCGAAGAGCCGACAATCCAATAAGCTACGTTTGATTCCCATCATTGTTCTGCTGAATGACACAACGCAAGCCACCATCCAGCAATACCTCAAGGCTGGGGCGTTTTATTATCTGGCGCGACCGGTGGAAACCGACAGATTAATGGCAGTGCTCCATGCTGCGGTGGATGATTGGTTGTATTATCGGATTAATCAAGAGAGTCTCTCTATCAGTCAACAGGGTTTGGAGATGCTGCAGCAAGCCCAGTTTCGTTTTCAAACCTATGAGCAATGCCATGAGTTAGCCGTGTATCTTGCCGATGCTTGTCCTGAACCTGACAAAGCTATCATTGGTCTGCAGGAATTGATGATGAATGCGCTGGAGCACGGTAACCTCGGGATCACTTATGAACAAAAGTCCCAACTACTGGCAGAGAACCGTTGGCTGGAGGAAGTGCAGCTGCGCTCCCGTTTGACCGAGAACCACGACAAATGGGTGACAGTGGTGTTTGAACGGCAAAGTGAAGATTTAAGCTTTCATATTATCGATCAAGGCAAAGGCTTCGATTGGCAAAAATATACTCAGATTGAGACAGAGCGGGAAACCCATTTTCATGGTCGCGGTATTGCGATGGCAGGGTTATTGACCTTTGATAAGATTGACTATCAGGGCTGTGGGAATGCGGTCAAAGCTAGCATAAAAAAAAGCCGCCCATAAGGCGGCTTTTTAAGCATATATGCTTCACGCTTATCGTTTAGCTCTTCGCTTAGCAGGAGCTCTTTTTCTGCTAGCGGCAACGCGACGTCGAGCTGGGGCTTTTTTCTTAGCAACAGTTCTACGTTTAGCTGGCTTACGCTTAGCAGTTGTTTTGCGTTTAGCAGTTGTTTTGCGCTTAGCAGCAGGCTTGCGCTTAGCAGTAGTCTTACGCTTAGCAGCAGGTTTGCGCTTAGCAGTAGTCTTACGCTTAGCAGCAGTTTTGCGCTTAGCTGGTTTACGTTTTTTGGCAGCAGCAGCGCGCTTCTTAGCGGCAGCAGCTTTTTTCTTGGCAGCAGCAGCTACTTTCTTCTTCGTATCAGCTACACCTTTAGCGTAACCTTTTTTGAATTCAGCAGCAGCTAACTTCTTAGCAGCGGCTAGAGCTTTTTTCTTCTCAGCAGCTACTTTCTTTTTGATATCTGCAATAGTTTTACGCAGAGCTTTCACCTGAGTGGAAACTTTGCTAGCAGCAGATTTACGTTTTGCAGTACTACGCTTAGCAGCAGGCTTGCGCTTAGCAGTAGTCTTGCGTTTAGCAGGAGCACGTTTAGCCGTAGTCTTACGTCTAGCAGTACTCTTCTTCGCAGTGCTGCGTTTAGCAGCTTTCTTTCTTACGGTTTTTGCCATGGTATTTCTCCTTGATTGCCCAAATGGCTCACTATTAAAAATAGCACAATAAAATAAAAGCACATAGTTTTTTACAACCTCAATCAATATTTTTGACCCGAAGGGCAAAATTATCGATTGCGGTTGGCGTATATCCCTATACTAAATTAACCTGACCGAGACCAAATTAAGCTAGAGAAGACACACACTTAACCATTCTACAACTAAATTTTTTACTTTTACAAATCAAAAAGCCTAAAAAAACCAAAAACTTACAACTTTTTTTACAAATTTTGCCATTTTGAGGTGAAAATCGATTTATTTTGTTGTTGATTCTCCATTTTGCTCTCGTTAACGATGTTGCTCGGCAAAAAAATTTGTTATAAAGCCCACACCATATATATAGATGAGGTTCAGCATGACAAACTATGCCAACAAACGAAATTTTTTTCGGACTGCACTGTTAATTATCGGATATTGTGTCGCACAATTAGCGTTTGCTGCCAATACTAGCCCTGTTGGACGTTGGCAAACTATCGATGATGGGGATAACAAACCCCGCAGTATCGTCAAAATCAACGAGTCCAACGGTGTGCTTTCCGGTAATATCGAAAAAATTTATTACCGTACTGGTGAAGGACCAAGTGATCTTTGTAGCAAATGCACCGGTGAACGCCATAATAAGCCCTTCATTGGCATGAATATATTATGGGGTCTGACCCGCTACCCGGATGGGCAATGGAAAGGTGGCAAGATTATTGACCCTGAGAGCGGCAATACATATCGTTGTAAGTTGCAAGTAAGCCCTGATGGCAAAACCATGACGGTGCGTGGTTATCTCGGTGTGTCCTTGCTTGGCCGTGATCAGACATGGTTAAGGGTGTCTTAAGCGGTGAAGGATTACATACTGGCAATCGATCAAGGCACCACAAGCACGCGTGCTATTGTCTTCAATGATCAGGGGCTGCCTGTTGGTCAATATCAACAAGAATTTCAGCAACACTTTCCGGCGGATGGTTGGGTTGAGCACGACCCAGAAGAAATATGGCAAACGGTATTGGCCAGTTGTCGTGGCGCAATTCATCAAGCGGGTATCCAAGCAAATGGTATTGCAGCGCTTGGGATCAGCAATCAACGAGAAACCACAGTTATCTGGGACAAAGCGAGTGGCGAACCCATCTATAATGCGATTGTTTGGCAAGACCGTCGTACCAGTGAGACTTGTCAAGGATTAGTCGAGCAGGGGCTGACGGCGACTATTCAGGACAAAACGGGCTTGCTTATCGACCCGTATTTTTCTGCCAGCAAGATTCAGTGGCTCCTAGACAATGTGTCCGGTGCCCGAGAGCGGGCAGAACAGGGCGAGTTGGCATTTGGTACCATTGATACGTTTTTGCTGTGGCGTCTTACTGGAGGTAATGTTCATGCGACAGATGCCACTAATGCGGCTCGGACGATGTTGTTTAACATCCACGAACAAGTTTGGGATCAAGCGCTATTAGCTATTTTTGATATTCCAGCCTTACTGCTACCACAAGTCAAAGATACCAGTGGTGAGTTTGGTGTTGTCGACAGTGATTTGCTCGGCCACAGTATCCCCATCACCAGTCTCGTCGGGGATCAACAAGCAGCTGCTATCGGTCAAGCCTGTTTTGAGGTGGGTATGGTCAAGAGCACCTATGGCACGGGTTGTTTTGTCTTGGCTAATACTGGTGACAAGCCGTTGGCATCTCAGCATCGGTTATTGACGACCGTGGTGTATCGTCTTAATGGTGAGGTCACCTATGGCATCGAGGGCAGTATCTTTGTGGCGGGTGCCGCGGTGCAGTGGTTGCGCGATACGGTGAATTTGATCAGTCATGCCAGTGACACTGAACGCCATGCAACCCAGGTACGCGATACTGGAGGTGTTTATTTGGTGCCGGCATTTACGGGGCTTGGGGCACCCTATTGGGATCCAGAAGCGCGGGGGGCAATTTTTGGTTTAACTCGTGATAGTGGCGTGGGGCAAATCGTTCGTGCCGCTCTAGAAGCGGTGTGCTATCAAACCAAAGACTTACTGGACTCTATGGCCAAAGATGGTATTACGCCACAGCAATTGCGCGTGGATGGTGGCATGGTTACAAATGATTGGCTAATGCAATTCTTAGCGGATATCTTGCAAGTCAATGTTAAGCGACCAGAAGTAACAGAAACCAGTGCACTGGGTGCCGCTTATATGGCGGGACTTGCAGTGGGCGTGTTTAATTCGTTAGATAGCATTGCGGAGCTTTGGCATGAAGAGCGGCATTTTAGTCCAGAGATGGAGCTCGGTCATCGCGATAAGCTTTATCAAGGATGGATTGAGGCTATTGGGCGAGTTAGGTGTACGGAGGTTTAAGTTTAGCCTCTCTATACCTCCCTACGCTTAAAAGCTTCGGGAGGTAGTAACGTTCCTACGCATAGCGTAGGAACGTTACTACATCTTAAAATAAATCATCATTTCAGTGAATGAACTCGGTATTCGATGATTCGCTGTGTCGATGTTAGGTTGTGCATCATTACGCGCTAATCCTGGTGTTTTGACGGTCGTTGGCTGTTGAAGATTATTCATGATCCGATCATAATCTTGTGGTTTGTGGCCGTTTGCTGGGGTGCGATTGAGTGGCACCAAAAATAATGTCGAACCAGCACCCAGCAGGGCTAAACCAAACAAAAATACTAATAAACTATGATTAATCATTTTACCCCACGCCATCAAGAATAAACCCGCGCCATAACAAAATACCGAGATGGTGCAACGTAGCACTTCTTGTGTCTCTGCTGTGTTTAATAACGGTTGTTTGATGGTTTCGTTAGTAATAGCGGGATTGAGATCTTTGAGATCTAAATCCTGCAAATCTGACCGAGTTGGGTCTAATTGATCGAGGCTTCCCAGCCCATATCTATCCTGTCTCATGACAATATCCCTCTGCCTAAGAATGGTTGTGTTCAATGCGTTAATTACCTCCGCCCTCTGGAGGTCATTTCACAGTTAAGAAACTGTAATTTGCGGCTCAGAGCCAGCAATCCCGAAAGGCCTTATCCAGTATAGACAGGGAATTTGGGGAATGCCAAGGCGGCAGAGGAAAAAGGTGAATATTTTTTCTAGTGGACTGATTCTATTGTTGAAAAAAATTTTGGGCTAGCCAGCGGGCTAGCCCGGGTGGGTCTTGCTAGCGATCAGCTAATTCGACAAAATCTCGTTGCGTGGGGCCGGTATAGAGTTGACGAGGTCGGCCAATACGGAAACCTGGACTTGAGACCATTTCTTTCCAATGTGAGATCCAGCCAACAGTCCGGGCTAGAGCAAAAATCACTGTGAACATGGTTGTTGGGATACCAAGAGCACTCAAGGTGATGCCAGAATAGAAATCAACATTGGGGTAGAGTTTTTTCTCGATGAAGTATTCATCCTCAAGGGCTATTTTTTCTAGAGCCATGGCTAGTTTAAACTTCGGTGAATCACTGGCACCAACAGCTTCGAGCACTTCATGGCACGTTTCACGCATGACTTTGGCACGGGGGTCGTAATTCTTGTAGACCCGGTGACCAAAGCCCATGAGGCGGAAGGGGTCGTCTTTATCCCGTGCTCGTTTGACGTATTCACCAACCCGGGAAACATCGCCAATCTCATCGAGCATCTTCAATACGGCTTCATTAGCGCCACCATGGGCAGGTCCCCAGAGGGCGGCAATGCCAGCGGAGATACAAGCAAATGGGTTCGCACCAGTAGAGCCAGCAAGGCGCACGGTAGAGGTAGAGGCGTTTTGCTCATGATCGGCGTGTAAGGTGAAGATCCTGTCCATAGCCCGAGCTAGGATAGGGTTCGGTTCCCATTTTTCGGAAGGGACCCCAAATGTCATATAAAGGAAGTTTTCGGCGTAGCTCAGATCATTTTGTGGATACAAGAACGGCAAGCCGATGGAGTATTTGTAACACATTGCCGCGAGCGTCGGCATTTTGGCGACTAGACGACAAGCCGCAATATCTCGGTCTTCTGGGCGGCTAATGTCCAGGGAGTCATGGTAAAACGAGGATAGGGCACCAACGACACCAACCATGATAGCCATAGGGTGGGCATCGCGGCGGAAACCATTAAAGAGATTATGGATCTGCTCGTGGACCATGGTGTGATTGTTGATTTTGTCGACAAAAGCTTGCTTCTCAGTGGCATTTGGGAGGTCGCCGTACAATAATGCGTGACAAACTTCGAGGTAATCAGCTTTTTCGGCCAGCTGTTCAATGGGATATCCGCGATAGAGTAATACGCCATTGGCACCATCGATGTAGGTAATTTTGGATTCACAGGAAGCGGTGGCGGTAAAGCCAGGATCAAAAGTAAAGGTATTGGCCTTTGCCACAGGACCGATATCAATGACATCTTGCCCCAAAGTGCCCGAGTAAACCGGTAACTCAATGGCTTCTTGATTGGGATCAAGGGTCAATTGTACAGTTTTTGTGGTCATGTGTACTCCTGTCACAGTAGTTGGCTGACAATAGTTGGGTTCAATGAAGGGCTGTATAACTCATTGAAATTTGCCGCTCACTATAGCGAATGGCATTAAGGCTTGTCAAACGAGAAGCTTTAGCTGGAACGGTGCAAGATTTGAGATTTGGAGGCATCCTCGCTATACTATCGCCACCGGAAACTCTGTCAGGCGTTAGGTTAACACACTAGTTTTCACTCCCTTTCTTTCCGGTAAATTCAGTAGAACTGTTCAATCATTGAACTTGTTTTGTGTTCAGTATTAACGCAGGCCTAGAGACTGCATTTTGAGTAAGGATAAAGCTGTGAAAGAGCAACGTCCCGTCAATCTTGATTTGACGACTATTAAATTTCCTATCACTGCTATCGTGTCAATTCTGCACCGTATTTCTGGGGTGATTTTATTTTTATTTATTCCATTAATGCTTTGGGGCTTGCAGCAAGTTCTTGGTTCGGGGGATGATTTTGCTGTGCTGCAACGTTGTTTTGCCGGTCCAGTGTCAAGGTTCATTCTCTGGGGTATTTTATCTGCCCTGATTTATCACATCGTTGCCGGTATTCGCCATTTACTGATGGATTTCGGTCTTGGTGAAGGCAAAGTCAGCGGTCGTCTCGGTGCTCGAATTGCACTCGGGGTCGCTATCGTATTAATCGTTCTATTAGGAATTGCGTTATGGTAAGCAATGTAACAAGTTATAGTGGTAATGGGCTTCGAGACTGGTTAGCGCAGCGGCTCTCTGCGGTAGTAATGGTAGCTTATGTTGTACTATTAGCCGTTTATTTTGCGATGCACCCTGTCGCTGAGCAAACCAGCTGGCAACAATTGTTTGGCCATGTCTGGATGAAAATCATCACCGTCATCGTATTATTAAATTTGGTGGTTCATGCCTGGATTGGTATCTGGACTATTTTTACAGATTATATCAAGCCGATGTGGTTGCGGGTTTGTTTAGAACTTGCGGTCATTCTGGTCTTAGCAGGATACCTGGTTTGGGGTATCGATATTTTGTGGAGCGTTTAATTCATGGCTATCCCAACATTTACATTTGATGCGGTTATTATCGGTGCTGGGGGCGCGGGTATGCGCGCGGCCCTCGCGCTGGCAAAGTCTGGTTATAACACAGCATTAGTCTCTAAAGTTTTTCCGACACGATCTCATACCGTGTCTGCCCAAGGTGGTATTACTTGTGCCATCGGTAACGCTCACGAAGATGATTGGCGTTGGCACATGTATGACACGGTTAAAGGCTCAGATTTCATCGGCGATCAAGACTGTATTGAATATATGTGCAAGACAGGCCCTGAATGTGTGTATGAATTAGAACACATGGGTTTGCCATTTTCACGTACCGATGACGGTAAAATTTATCAACGCCCCTTTGGCGGGCAATCCCGTAACTTTGGTGGTGAACAAGCCGCGCGAACCTGTGCTGCAGCGGATAGAACTGGACACGCGCTACTGCATACCTTGTACCAACAAAATTTGCAGGCGAATACCCATGTGTTTTCTGAATGGTATGCTATTGATTTAGTGAAAGCATCACATGGCAAAGGCTTTGCAGGTGTTACCGTGATGAACATCGAAACCGGCGAAGTCGCCTTCATGCATGCTCGTGCGATTGTGTTCGCTACTGGCGGTGCAGGACGTATTTTCCAATCTACGACAAATGCCTTAATCAATACCGGCGATGGTATTGGTATTGCCTTACGCGCTGGCCTCCCAGTCCAAGACATGGAGATGTGGCAATTCCATCCGACAGGTATTGCGGGTGCCGGTACCTTGGTGACGGAAGGTTGCCGTGGAGAAGGGGGCTATCTCATCAATAAAGACGGCGAACGTTTTATGGAGCGTTATGCCCCCCACGCCAAAGACTTAGCATCTCGAGATGTGGTATCTCGTGCAATGGCCCTAGAAATTCGCGCGGGTAATGGTTTTGAAACGAAAGGCGTGCAACACGTTAAATTGAATCTCGTGCACTTAGGCGCAGATTTAATTAAATCGCGTCTGCCAGGAATTCGTGAATTGTCCATGACCTTCGCGGGGGTGGACCCTATTATTGAGCCTATTCCTGTCGTCCCAACCTGTCACTATATGATGGGTGGTATTCCGACGAACGTACACGGTGAAGTGTTAACGGTTGATGCTGATGGCACAGAGCGCTCTGTTGAAGGTCTCTATGCGGCGGGTGAGTGTGCTTGTGTCTCGGTCCATGGCGCAAACCGTTTAGGTGGTAATTCATTGTTGGATTTAGTCGTCTTCGGTCGCGCGGCAGGATTGCATGTTGAAGATCAGCTCCAAGAGCATTTGCCACTGCACCCTGTCAGTGATGATGATATTGAAGCCGCCACGGGTCGTTTGCGCCGTTGGCAAGATAACAAAGACGGTGAGTCTGTTAGCGACATCAAAGCTGAGATGCAAAAAGTCATGCAAGAAGATTTTGGTGTGTTCCGAACAGCAGAGTACATGGCGTCAGGGGTTGAGAAAATCAAAGGCCTGCGTGAGCGCTTACAACATGCGGTATTAACGGATCATTCTAAGGTATTCAACACTGCTCGCATTGAAGCCCTGGAGTTGGATAATTTGATGGAAGTGGCTGCCGCAACCGCCTTTGCGGCAGATTTCCGTACCGAGAGCCGCGGTGCTCATAGTCGTGAAGACTTCCCGAAACGAGATGATGAAAACTGGCTGGTCCATAGCCTATACTTTGCTGAAGGAGACCGTCTCAGTACGCGGGGAGTGAATATGAAGCCGAAAACAATGGATCCATTTGAACCCGTTGAGCGAGTATATTAGGAGAGAACAATGACAGAAGAAACCCAAAAAATTCACTTCAAAATATACCGCTATAATCCCGAAACTGATAAAGCGCCAGTGATGAAGGATTATTACCTCGAAGTGCCTAAAGCAACGGATATGATGTTGCTTTCTGCCTTGATTCAACTCAAAGCCCAGGACGAAACCATTGCCTTTCGCCGTTCTTGTCGCGAAGGGGTGTGTGGCTCTGATGGTATGAACATTAATGGCCGTAATGGCTTGGCCTGTATCACGACCTTGTCGTCATTGAAGCAACCTATCGTTATTCGGCCGTTGCCCGGCTTTCCGGTGGTGCGAGATTTAGTTGTGGATATGGAGCAATTTTATCGTCAATACGAAAAAATTAAACCGTACCTCCAAAATGACGAACCAGCACCAGCAAAAGAACGTTTACAATCGCCCAAAGACCGCAAAAAACTCGACGGTCTTTATGAATGTATCCTGTGTGCCTGTTGTTCCAGTTCTTGTCCTTCATTCTGGTGGAATCCGGATAAATTTATCGGACCGGCAGGTTTATTACAGGCGTATCGTTTTATCGTTGATAGTCGCGACAATCAGACGACGGAGCGTTTAAAAGATTTAGAAGATCCCTTCAGTGTATTCCGTTGTCGCGGCATTATGAATTGTGTGGATGTCTGTCCAAAAGGCCTAAACCCAACCAAAGCCATCGGCAAAATCCGCTCACAATTACTAAAAGAAGGTACTTAACCAATAACATGAGCTCAAACAAGGTTAATCAATCATGAGTGATAACAATGACATGCAAGCCGATTGGCAATCATCGTTTTTATTCGGTGGTAATGCGTCTTATTTAGAAGAATTGTACGAAGCCTATCTACGAGATCCTAATTCAGTGGGCCAAGAGTGGCGTGAACGTTTTGACAGTTTACCGGGTTCTGCCAGTGGCGAGCCATCCACAGCCGCTATTCGTGAGTATTTTTTGCAACTGGTTAAACAACCCAAAACGGCAGTTGTGAACGCTGGTGATTCTATGCAAGCAACCAAGCAAGCTCATGTGTCATCACTCATCAATGCATACCGCAGTCATGGTCACCATGAGGCAAATCTCGACCCCTTAAATCTCGCTGAACGTCGAACAGTAGCGGATTTGAGCTTGTCTCATCATCAACTAGACAGTACGGATGGCGACAAAGAATTTGCAACTAACTCGTTTAAAGCCATTCCCTCAGGACGCGCGAAATTAAACGAAATTGTGGCAGCCCTTAAAGCAACTTACAGCGGTACCATGGGTATCGAATATATGCATATAACTGACCCAGAGCAACGGGCTTGGATCCAAGACTATCTTGAAACCCGTTGTGGTGAGCCCGGTTTTAGTGCGGATGAAAAGAAACAAATCCTCAAAGATTTAACGGGCGCCGAAGGCTTAGCAAAATACTTAGGAAGCCGTTATGTTGGCCAAAAGCGTTTCGGTATTGAAGGGGGCGAAAGCTTGCTCCCTATGCTGCAAGATATGGTGCAGCGATCGGGTAATAGCGGTGTTAAAGAATTCGTTATCGGCATGGCTCATCGCGGTCGTTTGAATGTATTAGTCAATGTCTTAGGTAAAGCACCAGGTCTGTTATTCGAAGAGTTTGAAGGCAAACTTGTCGCCCAAGATCGCTCCGGTGATGTCAAATACCATTTAGGCTTTTCTTCGGACGTCAAAACCGCTGGTGGCGTGGTGCATTTAACCCTCGGTTTTAATCCCTCACACCTTGAAATTATTTCTCCTGTGATTGAGGGATCTGTCCGTGCGCGCCAAGACCGCCGTGGCGGCATGGAGGTTCGCAATCAGGTGTTGCCGGTGGTTATTCACGGTGATGCTGCAGTGGCAGGCCAAGGGGTAGTAATGGAAACCTTAAACATGTCCCAAGCTCGTGGTTACTGCACTGCTGGAACGGTACATATCGTCATCAATAATCAAATTGGTTTTACTACCAGTAATCCTTTGGATTCTCGTTCTACCTTGTATTGCACTGATGTCATGAAAATTGTACAAGCGCCAGTTATCCATGTTAACGGCGATGATCCTGAAGCTGTCGTACTAGCAGGCCGACTTGCGTTTGACTTCCGTCAACGATTCAAAAAAGACGTTGTTATTGATTTGGTGTGTTACCGCCGTCATGGCCATAATGAAGCGGACGAGCCATCGGGTACGCAACCTATTATGTATCGCACCATTAAATCCCATCCAACAACATTGAAGATTTATGGTGATAAGCTGATTGCCGATAACATCATTAGCCAAGCTGATGTCAAAGCCATGGTGGATGATTATCGCAATGCGCTTGATCAAGGCGCTGAAGTTGTCGCGCTCGAAAAAAATGTCCCCTACAACGAATACTTAGTGGACTGGTCACCGTTTTTGTCATCAGACTTAGCGGTTGATGTTGATACGACTATTCCCATGGATACGTTAATGTCTCTTGGGAAATCAATCACGACCATTCCACAGAGCTTTGCTTTACAAGCCCAAGTTGCTAAAGAATATGAAAACCGCCGCAAAATGTTAAATGGTGAAATGCCGGTGTTTTGGGGTATGGCGGAGGCGTTGGCCTATGCTAGTTTGGTTGATGTGGGTAATCATTTACGCCTCTCAGGTCAAGACAGTGGTCGGGGAACTTTCTCCCATCGTCACGCGGTGTTACATAATCATGATGATGGTACTTTGTATGTGCCACTGCAACATGTTTCTGCTAATCAAGGCAACTGTACCATTATAGATTCTGTGTTATCCGAAGAAGCAGTGTTAGCGTTCGAGTACGGTTACTCGACGGCTGAGCCTAATGCATTAGTGATTTGGGAAGCCCAGTTTGGTGATTTTGTGAATGGCGCCCAAGTGGTTATTGATCAGTTTATTTCTTCAGGTGAACAAAAGTGGGGCCGACTGTGCGGTTTGGTGATGTTCTTGCCCCACGGCTACGAAGGTATGGGGCCTGAGCATTCATCGGCGCGGCTTGAGCGTTTCTTGCAGTTATGTGCGGAATACAATATGCGTGTTTGTATGCCTACCACACCAGCCCAGTGTTTCCATATGTTACGCCGGCAAATGTTACAACGGGTACGTAAACCCCTGATCGTGATGACGCCGAAGAGTTTGCTCCGTAACAAACTTGCCGTATCAACCATGGAAGAGTTAGCGAATGGCCAGTTCCATTTGGTCTTACCTGAAATCGATAATATCGTTCCGCACAAAATCACCCGTGTGATTTGTTGTAGCGGTAAAGTTTATTATGACGTGTTACAGCAACGGCGCGATAGTGGCAGGGAAGATGTTGCGATTATTCGTGCTGAGCAACTGTATCCATTCCCTGAGGATGAGATAAAACAGCAATTGGCACTTTATCCCAATGCCAAAGATATTGTCTGGTGCCAGGAAGAGCCGAAGAATCAAGGTGCGTGGTATTCAAGCCAACACCATTTACGGGCCTGCTTACAAGTAGGACAAGAATTACATTACGCTGGACGAGCAGCCTCTGCTGCACCTGCGGCGGGTCATTTATCATTACATCAAGAGCAACAGACGGCCCTCGTCAAACAAGCCCTTGGTAATTAACAATTAAATAGAGGAAAACAATATGTCAATAGAAGTTAAAGTTCCTGTCTTGCCCGAGTCAGTCGCTGATGCGACAGTGGTAACCTGGCACAAAAAAGTCGGCGACAGTGTACAACGGGATGAAAACCTTGTTGATCTTGAAACCGACAAAGTGGTCCTTGAAGTGCCAGCACCTGAAGATGGGGTTATCCAAGAAATTCTACATACGGAAGGTGCAACCGTGGTTGCAGACACGTTGTTAGCGCGGATTGAGGCTGGTGCGGTAGCAAAACCTGCAGCACAACCAACAGAGCAAGCTGCAAGTGGTGGCAGTAAAGCCGCTGTGGTTGAGGTAACAACTCAGCAAGTAGCTAAACCAACCACGCCGAGTGCACCAAAAGACATTAATGCAAGCCCTGCGGTACGCCGCTTAATCTCCGAGAAGGGCATAGATCCTGCCTCTATTACTGGAACTGGTAAGGAAGGGCGAATCAGTAAAGAAGACGTGATGCGTGCTATGAGTGGAGCGCCAGCACCTCAACCCGAAGCCCCTCGGCAACCCGTAGCACCTGCTGTTGATATGCCGGTGGGTGAGCGTACGGAGAAGCGCGTACCGATGTCACGTTTACGTGCCAGAGTTGCGGAGCGCTTGTTGGATGCACAACATAATGCGGCGATTCTAACAACTTTTAACGAAATTAATATGAAGCCCGTGATGGACTTACGTAAGCGTTACAAGGATCAATTCGAAAAAGCCCATGGGGTGCGTCTTGGCTTTATGTCATTCTTCACTAAAGCTGTGATCGAAGCCTTGAAACGCTTCCCTGACGTGAATGCCTCAATCGATGGCGATGACTTGGTTTACCATGGTTATTTTGATATTGGTATTGCAGTTTCATCACCCAGAGGTTTAGTGGTGCCGGTATTACGAAATGCCGAGAATAAAAGTTTTGCGGATATTGAGCGAGCAATTGGTGATTATGCCACCAAAGCTCGGGATGGCAAGTTAACCGTTGAGGAAATGACAGGAGGAACCTTCACTATCACCAATGGTGGTGTGTTCGGTTCATTATTGTCAACGCCAATTATCAATCCCCCACAAAGTGGGATCTTAGGGATGCATAAAATCGAAGAGCGAGCTATCGTCGAAAATGGCGAAGTAGTGGTTCGTCCAATGATGTATGTTGCCCTCTCATATGACCATCGGATCATTGATGGTCGTCAATCTGTTGGCTTCCTAGTAACGATCAAGGAGTTACTGGAAGATCCCGCACGCCTATTACTGGATGTATAGTCTGTGCAACCAATACATTAATTAACAACAGGGGAACCGTAGAAATGGACTGTTAGCCATTGCTACGGTTTGCCATGGAATAACGTTTAGGAAACTAAAATGAATTTACATGAATATCAAGCAAAAGCACTGTTTCGACAGTACAATATTGCCGTCCCTAATGGGGAAGTTGCCTCTAACACTGAAGAAGCGTTAGCAGCAGCAACCAATATTGGTGGCGATCGTTGGGTGGTCAAAGCTCAAGTCCATGCCGGTGGCCGCGGTAAAGCGGGTGGCGTCAAAATCGTCTCCAACAAAGAAGACTTAAAACAAGCCGTACAATCCATGATTGGTACGCGTTTGGTGACTTACCAGACAGACGAAAATGGCCAACCTGTACACCAAGTATTGGTTGAAGCGCCATCAGATATTGCCCAAGAATTGTATTTGGGTGCTGTGATTGACAGAGCGTGCCAACGCATTGTCTTCATGGCCTCTACAGAAGGTGGCGTTGAAATCGAAAAAGTTGCTGAAGAGACCCCAGAGAAAATCCTCACTATTGAAGTCGATCCACTCGTTGGTGTGCAGCCGTTTCAATGTCGTGAATTAGCGTTTGGTTTAGGCCTGAATAAAGATCAAACCCGACAATTCAGCACCATTCTCACGGGCTTGAGTCGAATGTTTCAAGAGCGGGATTTTAGTTTGCTGGAAATCAATCCATTAATCATTACTGGCAGTGGTGATTTGCTCTGTTTAGATGGCAAAATCAACATCGATGCCAATGCTTTGTATCGTCAAGCGGAACTTCGTACCATGCGTGATACGACGCAAGAAGACGAACGAGAAAATCGCGCCCATGATTGGGAATTAAATTACATTGCCTTAGACGGTGATATCGGTTGTATGGTCAATGGCGCAGGTCTTGCGATGGCAACCATGGATTTAATCAAATTACACGGCGGTAATCCAGCGAACTTCCTTGACGTGGGTGGTGGCGCAACAAAAGAGCGCGTGACAGAAGCCTTTAAAATCATTTTGTCGGATGACAAGGTCAAAGGCATACTTATTAATATCTTTGGTGGAATTGTCCGTTGTGACATGATTGCTGAAGGTATCATGAGTGCGGTCGCTGAAGTCGGTATTAACCTTCCTGTCGTCGTTCGTCTCGAAGGTAACAATGCTGATATCGCATCAAAAATGTTAGCGGACAGCGGTTTAAATATTATTGCCGCCCAAGGTTTTGATAACGCTGCTGAACAAATCGTTGCAGCTGTGAAGAGAGGTTAATATGAGCGTTTTAATTAATAAAGATACTAAAGTCATTTGCCAAGGCTTCACGGGTAACCAAGGTACTTTGCATTCTCAGCAAGCCATTGATTACGGTACGCAGATGGTAGGTGGTGTTACTCCAAACAAAGGTGGTTCCGAGCATTTAGGTTTGCCAGTGTTTAACACGGTTAAAGAAGCTGTGAACGAAACCGGCGCTGATGCGACAGTGATTTACGTGCCTGCGCCATTCTGCAAAGACTCTATCATTGAAGCAGCTGATGCTGGCATCAAATTGATTGTTTGTATCACAGAAGGTATTCCTACTTTAGATATGCTGGATGTCAAAGCTTATCTTGACGCGAATACCGAAGCACGTTTAATCGGCCCTAACTGTCCTGGTGTTATTACTCCAGGTGAATGTAAAATCGGCATCATGCCAGGTCATATTCATATGGCGGGTAAAGTCGGTATCGTGTCACGTTCCGGGACATTGACGTATGAAGCTGTTGCCCAAACCACAGAACTTGGCTACGGTCAAAGTACTTGTGTGGGTATTGGTGGTGACCCAATTCCAGGTACTAACTTCATTGATGTGCTTGCTATGTTCCAAGATGATCCGCAAACGGAAGCTATTGTCATGGTCGGTGAAATTGGCGGTAGTGCAGAAGAAGAAGCTGCTGAATTCATCAAATCAAATGTAACGAAGCCTGTGGTGTCTTATATCGCTGGTGTCACTGCACCTCCAGGTAAACGCATGGGCCACGCTGGCGCCATCATTGCTGGCGGTAAAGGTACTGCCGCGGAAAAATTCGCAGCCCTTGAAAGTGCGGGTGTACATACAGTACGTAATCCGGCGCAGATTGGGCGGGCTGTTGCAGAGGCAACCGGCTGGATCGGTTTTTAGAGCTTCAGCTTTTTGCCCAGGTCTTCGTTGAGTAACTCGCTGCGCTGCTTATTTATTGCATATAAACGCCGCTGCTCGCTCGTTACTCGCCTCGACCTGGACAAAAATCCTCGCTCTAAACGCGAAAGGTAAGTTTTAAGGGAGAAGTTTCGGTTTTTCCCTTAAATACAAGTGTGAATTTACTTCGCGCGCAGTGTATTATGAATTGCCCCACGTTCGTGCAAAAACGCTGCAATCCCTTCGGCCATTGCCTGGTAGCCAGCAGCATTCAAATGTGCCGCGTCTGATTTATACTGAGGGCTTTTGAGCAAGTCGGATAATAAGTCTTTTTCGAGTGGTACATTATAAAATTCAGCCACTTCATCATACAGTTCCGGTACACTAAGGGCGATATTGGGTTGGGGAGCGGCGATCAATACTACCGGCACACCGGCATCTTTGGCTATTTGTAACATTTGTGCGAGATTGGCTTTGATTTGTTGGGCGGATACTTTTTGTAACATGTCATTGCCGCCTAAACCGAGTAATAATAATTGCGGATGATATTGTCCAAGCGCAGTAGGCAAGCGCTCGAGACCTTCGGCGGTAGTCTCACCATTGAGACCAGCATTAATGACTTTATACCCGGTTAGCTTTTGCAGTAGGGCAGGATAACTTTGATCGAGGGTGGCACCTTTGCCGCGGGTGAGACTGTCACCAAAGGCTAAGATAGTCGCGTCTTTGGGGAGAGGCTTTAATGCGGGTTGGCTATCACCCATGAACCAATAAGCAACAACAACAAGGCAGATAATCAGGGCAATGATAGTGAAGTTCCGTTTCATGGTAGCTCCTTAACTGTTGTTGGTTACCACTATTCGCAATGCATGAATATCATCGGGCATCATCGTATCCAAGGCATCATACACTAAACGATGTTGCTGAATGCGTGATTTGCCAGTAAATGCGTTGCTCGCAATTTCAATAGTAAAATGTCCTGCACCGCTTTGGGCACCGGCATGACCAACATGCAAATGACTATCATCAATGACGTTGAGTTCGCTGGGTGTAAGTGCATCATTTAGCAGTTTTGATATTTGTTCGATACGCTGTTGGTTATCCATCGTTGTGCTTCGCTTCTTTGTCCGCTTTGATGTAGGGGAATAGGTAGATGGTCTGCACCACGGCAAATAGCAAGGTTAGCCCTAAGCCACCAAAGACTTTAAAGTTTACCCATACGTCTGTAGGGAAATTATAAGCAAAATATATATTCACAAACCCCATGACGACAAAAAAGCCGATCCACATAAGGCTGAGTCTTATCCATATCTTGCGGGGGAGCTGTAGCTCATGTTCCAACGCACTTTGGATGATAGGTTTTTTGAAAATAAACTGGCTTGCGAACATCAGTATGGCAATGGCCCAGTACATGGCTGTGGGTTTCCATTTGATGAGGGTTTCATTTTGGAACAATAAGGCAATACCACCCATACCAATGGCGAGTCCAGCCGTGATCAACAAGATCCGGTCAAAGCGGCGGTATTTAAACCAATATAGGGCTAATTGCAGGACAGAAACGATAATAACCGCACCGGTGGCATAGAACAGGCTGCCATCAAAATATTTAAACGCTGCGAAAAAAACGATAAGTGGAAATAAGTCAAAAACTGGCTTCATGGACGTGTTTAGGCCTCATACTGTGAAACAATTGTACGATACTACCACATCCAGCAAGGAGCGGGAACTGAGCCAAGCTGTTTTTGCCATGTATTTGAATATCAGTCCTGCCATGGTGCGTAGTCTAGAGCAAGGTAAACGTCAGGCCAGTGGTGTGCTCTTAAAATTACTCAATATCGTTGATCATCAAGGTATAGCGATACTGGTCTAAAGGTATTAATC
Source organism: Legionellales bacterium (assembly GCA_002709565.1). Classification (GTDB taxonomy): domain Bacteria; phylum Pseudomonadota; class Gammaproteobacteria; order UBA1113; family UBA1113. The sequence continues at coordinate 63,176 of PAPY01000032.1, forward strand.
CCATGGCGTTCGATGGGGTTAGTCATCTAGGTTCGAAGATATGGTCATGGCTGTGTGTTATTGCTACACTTAGCCTTTTCAGGGAAGACAGTAACAGCAGGCCAATGAGTCAATTTTTCCAAATCCATCCAGACAATCCCCAGGCGCGGTTGATAGAACAAGCGGCAGAGGTTATTCATCGCGGTGGCGTCATCGCCTACCCAACGGATTCTACCTATGCTTTGGGTTGCCATATGGGGGATAAGCAGGCTGTGGAGCGCTTGCGCAAAGTCCGCCAACTGGATGATAAGCACCCATTAACCTTGATGTGTCGCGATTTACGGGATTTGGGCACCTATGCCCGGGTCAGTAACAGCGCCTATCGGATGTTGAAGAGCCTAACCCCAGGACCATTTACCTTCCTCCTCCAAGCAACCAAGGAAGTGCCTCGCAGAGTCTTACAGCCGAAGAAAAAGACTATCGGTATCCGTGTACCTAGCAATCCGGTTTCCCAGGCCTTATTAGCAGAGCTTGGCGAGCCTATGATCAGCACGACTCTGCAGCTACCTGGCGATGAGTATCCAATGCTCGATCCCTATGAAATCCGGGATTGCCTTCAGCATCAGCTTGATTTGGTTATCGATGGCGGCTATTCTGGTTTAGAATTAACCACAGTCATTGATCTCAGCGATGACTATCCTGAATTGCTGAGGGAAGGACTAGGTGATGCTAGCGGGTACTTTTAAGGGGTGAATTCATCCTCGAATTGCGTTAAAATAACCCGTTTATGGCGCTAAATGGCGGAATTTTCAGTGAATGATGTAGTTGAGGAAGAAATAACAACAGTCGAAGAGGGCGTGGAAGCCATTATGCAGGACCAGAGCGATGTCGATAAAATCGCCGTGGTTCAGGGCCAAAGCCTCTTTCAGCTCCCCGATGATCTCTATATCCCCCCGGATGCCTTGGAAGTCTTCCTAGAGGCATTTGAAGGGCCATTGGATCTGTTGCTCTACCTGATCAAACGGCAAAATCTCGATGTCTTGGATATCCCTATTGCCGAGATCACCCGCCAATACATGGAATATGTCGACCTCATGAAGGAGCTGCGCCTGGAGTTGGCAGCTGAATATTTGGTCATGGCTGCCAGTCTCGCTGAAATCAAATCTCGCATGCTCTTGCCACGGCCCGAGGCTGATGAAGACGATGAACATGACCCACGGGCTGAGCTTATTCGCCGTTTACAAGAATACGAACGTTTCAAGAAGGCAGCCCAGGATATTGATGAGCTTGAACGCCTGGAGCGGGATAATTTTATCGCTTATGCTGAGCCGCCGCCTATGGATAAGGTAAAGCCATTGCCGGAGACGGATTTGCGCGAATTATTAATGTCATTAAAAGACGTGTTACGACGCACAGAATTACAAACCAGCCACCATATCCAAAAAGAAGCGCTGTCATTACGAGAACGGATGAGCAATGTACTCGCTACAGTGAATGAGCGAGGTTATTGTGAATTTAGCCAGTTATTTTCTATCGAAGAAGGGCGTGCAGGTGTGGTGGTGACTTTTAGTGCCATCCTCGAATTGCTTAAACAAGCCACTATCGAAATTATCCAAAATGAACCCTATAGTCCAATCCACATTAAGGCAGTAAGCTAATGGCAGTAGATAATGATCAATTAAAACAAATCATCGAAGGTGCGGTTTATGCGGCAGGTGAGCCTGTGACCATCGACCGTATCAAACAATTATTTCCTGAGAACGAGGTTCCAGAGACACAAGCTATCAAAGATGCAGTAGCAAGCTTGCAAGACGATTATCAAGATCGCGGTTTAGCATTAAAAGAAATCGCTAGCGGCTATCGCTTCCAGGTGCGGGAATCATTGAGCCCCTGGTTGATTAAACTCTGGGAAGAGCGGGCACCCCGTTTTTCACGGGCAGTGCTTGAGACTTTGGCCTTGATTGCTTATCGCCAACCGGTAACGCGGGCTGAGATTGAAGAAGTCCGTGGTGTGACGGTGAGTAGTCATATTGTTAAGTCTTTATTGGAACGGGAATGGATCCGGGTCTTGGGACACCGTGATGTGCCTGGGCGCCCAGCATTGCTTGGCACCACCAAAGAATTTCTTGATTATTTTAACTTGAAGAGCTTGGATGAATTGCCACCGCTAGATGAGTTGCAAGATCTCGAAAAAATTGGCGAACAGTTTGAATTACAAATGGATCAAACTGAAAGTGATACTGCTGCTACAGCGAGTGTGGACGCCGAAACTGCCAATGCTGCAGATATCGATGCTAATGCTGATGAAGACACAGAACATGCCGATGATTGCGACGAGGTGACTGCCGAAATCGTAGATAATGATGACATCGAGACAGATGAAGAAATAACGGCTGAGGATCATGAGACTGAACCTATGACTGAAGCTCTTGAAGAGACCCCGTCGGAATGGCTAGAAGACGTGGTTGATGTTGCTGGTGTGGAGGAAGACACGCTGGAGTCCATTGAGGAAGTAGATGCCCAGGACACAGAAGCCGAAACACTATGAGTGAAAAACTCCAAAAAATCCTGGCTAATGCAGGCTTGGGATCTCGTCGTGAAATGGAAACTTGGATTGAATCCGGCCGTGTTAGTGTCAATGGTGAATTAGCCAGTCTTGGTGACCGCGCTACCCATGTGGATCAAATCCGCGTTGATGGTCGACTTATCCGTACCAAACCCCATGAACGCCAACGAACTCGGGTGATTATTTACAATAAGCCCGAAGGTGAGATCTGCTCACGAGATGATCCCGAAGGCAGGCCCACTGTTTTTGAATGTTTACCCAATATCCGTGCTGGCCGTTGGATCAGTATTGGACGTCTCGATATTAATACCAATGGTTTATTGTTATTTACCAATGATGGCGAGTTGGCAAATTTATTGATGCACCCATCTTCAGAGATTGAACGTGAATATGCTGTGCGCGTCTTGGGTGAAGTGGACAAAAAAATCTTAACCAGTTTACGCACAGGCGTTAAGCTTGATGATGGTATGGCAGCTTTTGATGAAGTCAGCGAACGTGGCGGTGAAGGGGCAAACCAATGGTACCATGTCGTCCTAAAAGAAGGCCGTCAGCGCGAAGTACGCCGCTTATGGGAATCCCAAGGGGTGAAAGTGAGCCGCCTGATCAGAGTGCGTTTTGGCAATATTGAATTACCGCGGGAATTACGTCGCGGCCGTTGGGAAGAATTGTCGGTTCCAGATGTGAATCGCTTAAAAAGCCTAGTTGGCCTCGTTGAGCTACCCGAAGACAAACCTAAACGTCGTCAAAGTCAGCGACGTCGAACCAGCAATAAGAGGAATCGTAGACATGATTGAAATGCAAACTAATCTAGGCACTATTACCATTGAGCTTGATTTTGAAAATACCCCCATTACCGCAAAAAACTTTCAGCGTTATGTGGATGAGGGTTTTTATGATGGAACTATATTTCACCGTGTTATTCCTGGCTTTATGATCCAAGGTGGCGGATTTGAGGCTGATTTGGTACAGAAAGCCAGCCACGAAGAAATCGAAAACGAAGCAGATAAGGGCGGCAAAAATATCCGTGGCAGTCTCGCTATGGCCCGTACCTCTGATCCTCACTCTGCAACCTCGCAGTTTTTCATTAACACAGTAGATAATAAATTCCTTGACTACACCAGTAAGTCTCCTGATGGTTGGGGTTATTGTGTGTTTGGCCAAGTTATAGAGGGTATGGATGTAGTAGACAAAATTGCCAAAGCACCAACGACGTTTTCCGGTGGTCATAATGATGTACCAGTGGAAGATATCATCATTGAGCGTGTGACAAGTGTGACTGAGTCATCTACAGTTAATTCGTAGGAAGTAGCGAAGGAGTCAGCCATGGAACGTACGGAATCAACAAAAAAAGCCCCTAGTCGCTGGTGGTATTTGCTTGCGGTTATGATTATGTTATTGGGTCCTGTTTATGGGATCTATAATGTGTTGAGTACCAGCACTGCCGTGCATAAGGCTGGCAAGTATTTTATTACGCCAGGTGCGCTAAAAATCACGGTCAATAAGCCCGAAACCTATATCCTATGGAATGCAAAACAAACCATTTATCAAGGCCAGAGTTATAAGAACGACGGCAGTATCCCAGCGATGAAAATTTTGGTGATGGGCAAACGGGGCAAAGCTGAAGAATTTGACAGTGACTTATCGATGACGGCCCATTTCGGCGAAGAACATTTAAATTCTATCGGCAAAATTAATTTCACCGAACCCGGAACATATCAAGTTATGGTGATTGGCGATTATCCAGATCGGGTTTTTTACCTCAATAGTTCGAATTTGGTTTGGGTGGTGATGAAAGGTATTTTGTTGTTTTTCTTATATTCTGCCATAACGCTCATTGCTGGTATTGCAATGATCGTGGTGGTAGCGATGAAGCGCTCTCGGGCAATGAAGTCAGATACGCCGCAAACATCCATTATCGGTGCTGAGGGGGCGGGTGAACTTGAATCAACTAGCGATGCAACGGCCAGTGAAGCGGTACTCAAAGACAGAATCACTAATACCGCGAGTATTTGTCACTTTAGCGTTTTGTTAAACTTGATATTGCCAATCCCATTTTTGAATATCATTTTGCCATTGATCGTTTGGTCAATGAAAAAGAACATGGACGAATTTATTGATTATCATGGTAAGGAAGCCATTAACTTTCAAATATCGATACTTATCTATACGATACTGTCGATATTATTGTGTTTAATTGTGATAGGGTTCTTCTTGCTGGTGGCACTGTTCTTCTTCAACATCATTGCGGTGATTGTGGCGGGCATTAGTGCGGCGAAAGGCGAACGGTTCCACTATCCCTTGTGTATACGTTTTATTAAATAATGGAACCGACACAGTACTGCGAAGATAAAGTCGCCCCCCGGGGTTCAAGTCTTTACTACAGTTGTCTATTTGAGTCACAGCCCAAGCGCGAAGCCTATTGGGCTGTGTATGCGTTTTGTCGAGAAATTCGTGATATTTATTACGAATGTCATGAGCCCGATATTGCTAAACGTAAACTTGAGTGGTGGCGCGGTGAAATCGAGGCGATTTTTAAGGGTGCTTCTCGTCATCCAGTGGGGCAGGCCTTACAACAGCCCTTAGCACATCATCAACTGCCACAGCAATTGTTTATTGAATACTTGGATGGTTTGCAGTTAAAGCTCGACATGGATCATTGTTGCAGTGAGCAAGACTGGCAATTATTCAGTTACCGCGAGCAGGGCATACCGCATATATTAGCAGGCTATATTGGCGGATATAGCGAGCCTGCAACCATTAAATTAATTCATAACCTTGGTTTGGTTATCAACCGAGTGATGATGATCCTTGAACTCCGTCGTGATGCCTTGAAGGGCAAAGTCTTCTTTCCGCTGGCAGCGATGGAACGTGTGGGGGTTAGTCCCAATGATTTTGCCGATTTAACAATGACGCCGGCATTGATAACGTTATTAACGGAATTTGCTGACCAGGCACGGGGAGAATACCGTGATAATGTTGCTAAGATGAATAAAATAGATCGTAAACAGCAGCGCCAATCTATTATCTTCGCGGGTTTATTGTTAAAGCTATTGGATGTAGTGCAAGCTGATGGTTTCCCGGTATTCGAGCAACAAGTGCAGCTCACCCCACTGCGCAAACTCTGGTATGCTTGGCGTCTCCGATCTCAGTGAACCAGCTTCTTTAGATCATATACTAATGCCAATGCCTGTTTGGGGGTTAACTCATCAGCATCAGCATCTTGTAGCATTTCGATGATCCGGTCCGTATTGTCATGGACTTCTTCGATGCTAGTTGGGGTGCGCACTACTTCTACACTGTCACTTTCTAACTCCACCAATTTATTTTTGGCACGATTGATAACGGATTGGGGTACGCCAGCGAGTTTTGCAACTTGAATACCGTAACTCTGATCCGCAGGCCCTTCCTGCAACCGGTGCATAAAGCGAATGGTTTCGCCGTGCTCAACCGCATTGAAATGCATATTATAAATCTGTGGTTTGCTGGATAAGTGGGTTAACTCAATATAGTGCGTGGCAAACAAGGTCATGGCATTGATGCGATTCACTAAATACTCGGCACTGGCCCAGGCTAAGGACATGCCATCATAGGTTGAGGTGCCGCGACCGATTTCATCCATCAATACCAAACTGTCTGCGGTGGCATTATTGAGAATATTGGCAGTTTCAGTCATCTCCACCATAAAGGTTGAACGACCACTGGCTAAATCATCTGACGCACCAATACGGGTAAATATCCTATCCACGGGGCCAATGGTGGCGACTTCTGCCGGCACAAAGCACCCAGTATAAGCGAGTAACACGATGATAGCGATTTGGCGCATGTAAGTGGATTTACCGCCCATGTTGGGGCCGGTAATAATCAACAAACGCCGCTTCTCGTCAAACAATGTATCATTGGGTACAAAGGGATCTTCTGTGACTTGCTCAACCACTAAATGACGACCGGCGGTAATCGTCATGCCGGGCTTTGCGCTTAATGTGGGTTGACGTAAACATAAACTGTCTGCCCGTTCAGCGAAGTTTTGCAAGACATCCAACTCTGCTACTGCTTGAGCCATGGCTTGTAACGGTTGTAGATCAGTCGCAATAGTATCCAGTAAATTTTCATAAAGTCGTTTTTCTCGAGCCAATGCACGGGATTGGCTGCTTAGGGCTTTGTCTTCGAAGGTTTTTAATTCCGGTGTGATAAAGCGCTCGGCGTTCTTTAGGGTTTGACGACGTATATACTCCGTTGGCGCTTTATCGGATTGCGCACGACTGATTTCGATATAATAACCATGGACTCGGTTATAACCGACTTTGAGGGTTGAGAGCCCGGTGCGCTCACGTTCTTGGGTTTCGAGATCCAACAAAAACTGATCGGCGTTTTGACTGATATTGCGTAACTCATCGAGTTCATTATCAAAGCCTGCGGCAATTACCCCGCCATCACGAATGATAACCGGTGGATTATCAATGACAGCTTTTTGTAGCAATTCTAATAGGCTGGGGAAGGTTTGTAAGGCTTGTTGCAACTCGGTCAAACGCGAAGCGTTGAGTTGCTGCAAATGTTGTTGTAACTGCGGCAAACGCTCCAGCGCATCTCGCAGTTTGACTAAATCACGGGGGCGGGCACTCTTTAAACCGATGCGAGTAAGTATGCGTTCGATATCACCGATGCCTTTTAGGCTGTCGGCGATGGTATCGTGGTGGGATTGTAATTGGCCGACCGCAGCGTGTCGTGCGCTAATGATGTCATAATCACGTAAGGGACGGTTCAACCAACGGCGTAATAAGCGGCTGCCCATGGGGGAGGCGGTTTTGTCGAGTGCACTCATCAAGGTATTGTCACTACCGCCACGCAAGTTAGTATCAATCTCAAGATTACGTCGACTGATATCGTCAAGAATAATACCTTCGTGGTGTTGCTCAACGGCTAATTGGTGGAGATGGGTGAGGTTGGTGCGCTGGGTTTCTTCGGCATATTGTAATAACGCGCCTGCACAGGTGATAGCTAGGGGTAAATCTTCACAACCAAAGCCACGCAAATCACTGGTTTGAAATTGCTGGCACAAACGACGTTGGGCAGTATCTTTGTCAAAATACCAGGCTTGGCGTCGGCATAAGCCTTGGTGTTGTTCCACTAAATGTAAATAAGGACTATCGTCGACGATCAAAATCTCAGCGGGTTTTAAGCGTTCAAGTTCACCGCGGAGCGCTTGTTCATTATCGACTTCGGATAGTAATAAGCGCCCACCGGCCAAATCGAGGCTAGCAATGCCGATGGTATCGTGATGGGCATGGATGGCGACAAGTAAATTGTCTTGATGGGTCCCCAATAAGGCTTCATCGGTGACCGTGCCTGGGGTGATGACGCGGGTGACTTTACGCTCAACAGGACCTTTGCTGGCAGCAGGGTCGCCCACTTGCTCACAAATAGCAACAGACTCGCCGAGTTTGATGAGTTTAGCGAGATAGCCTTCTACGGCATGATAAGGCACGCCAGCCATGGCAATGGGTTCACCGGCCGATTGTCCCCGTTTGGTGAGGGTCAAATCCAATAGTTGGGCCGCACGTTTGGCGTCATCATAGAATAATTCGTAAAAATCCCCCATACGATAAAACAATAAGATAGCAGGAAATTCTGCTTTAATTTTTAGATATTGCTGCATCATTGGGGTATGTTGTTGCGATTTTTTGGTGGCTGTGGTATTCATAGACTCATGTATCCCCGTTATTTGTAGCGAATGATGCCAGATTTTACCGCAATTGCTACACAGTTGGCTAAAGAAATGTTGAGGAAAAACCTCATCTTAGCCACCGCAGAATCATGTACGGGCGGTTGGATTGCTGAAGTGGCAACGGCCATCGCCGGTAGTTCAGATTGGTTTGACTGCGGGTTTGTAACCTATAGCAATGATGCGAAACAGCGCATGCTAGGGGTTCGCGCTTATACACTCGAATGTTATGGCGCAGTCAGTGAGAATACTGTCAGGGAGATGGCAGAAGGGGCATTGTTGAATAGCAATGCTTTGGTCAGTGTCGCCACCAGCGGCATTGCCGGACCCGCAGGAGGTACGGCGGACAAACCCGTCGGCACCGTGTGGTTCGCTTGGACCGGTAAAGGCTTCGATAGTCAGGCCGAGGTACAGACCTTTATAGGTGATCGGGAAGCGGTGCGATCTCAGGCGGTCGCATACGCGTTGCAGGAATTGATGGCCCTGATTAAATAATAACAAACTGCAGGTAAATAGATGGGGGAGTGTCTGTTTACGTGTGAGGAGAGGGTGCGATGAGTTACAATAACGATACCTATGCCCGGTCGATGGGTGATGTATTTTTACTTAATGCGAAGCAATTGTGGGATAAATTAGTCGCCATTGATAGCCAGTTTGGCGAAGACGTTCTGCATCCTTTAAATGAATGTTTTAGTCAGAGCGTGGATGATTCCTTGCTAGCTAGCAGCGATGATAGTCTTGATGTCGATAGTTGTGATTCATCGCCAGGTTCACCACAACGACTTGAAACCTTGGCAGATGTCCCCCGCTCATCACCGATTCGTATGGTGGATAAGCTAGCGAACAAAAGTGTCACTCGTTTTGGCGCTTCCCCGCTCAATGAAGAACCAATAAGGCGTTCCCTTGAAAATTCAGTAGGTCAGCTTTTGAAGGACTATGCTGACAGTGAACAACCCCATCAAAAACTTTTTGCCCATCTCATGCAATTGCGCGCAATGTTGGCTCGATTTCAACTTTTCGCCAATAAAGTTAAAGGAATGAATATTGATGTTTACTCAAGAAATTTCCAAAACTTATTAGTCGAAGTTGATGGTTATCGACAGCAACTTATTGTTAATGCCAAAGCCATCAATGCGCTTGAAAATGCGGCTATGGCAGCTGATTTTTTAAAAGGTTTTGACGAGGTCCTGAATAATGCCTGTGATCGAATGATAGGATTCGCGAAAAAATTAGCTAATACTTTTTTTGAAGAGAAATACACGAAGTTTTTGTTAGAGGATACCAAAACAAATCTTGGAGAGCTGATTTGTTCTCCAGAGCCAGTACCAGCACCCAAGTCTCCTGTATGGAATATGCTCGGTGGATTTATGAGTGCTCTGGGGCTAGGGAAGACCGCACCAGTAGTTTCTCTATCGGAGAATTCTATGCGCAAGGGGGCTGGTCCAACCTAACTGCTATACTAAAACGATAGGCTGAACTTGAGAACCAACTGACATTCAAAGGAAGCGAATATGACTGAGGCAGACAATCCATTAACCCTCATACCTGAGTTAAAGGCAGCGATTCAGCCGCCGCGGGTTGCTTGGCCAACGATTGTTTTGTTTTTTATCACTTTAGCGGTCTGGATCAGCAGTACAGCCTTAGCGGTTCTGGGCACTATTCCTGCGTGGGTCAGTATGATTATTAATGGTATCGCCACTTATGGCTTCTTTACTATCATGCATGATGCCTCTCATCGAGCAGTTTCTACTCACAAATGGCTTAATGAAACCCTAGGTTGGGTGAGCATTTGTTTCTTTGGGCCGTTAAGTTTTGGTTTCAGGACATTTCGTTTTTTGCACATGCAACATCACCGATTCACGAATCAGAAGGGTGATGATCCCGATTTTTGGGTTGCTCTGGGGCCTGCTTGGGTGCGGCCATTGATGTTAGCGACCATTGATGTCAGTTATGGGTTGTATTATTTCAACCATATGAAGCAACGGCCACGTGGCGAAGTTTTATCCATGATTGTTTATAGCATTGTCATGATTAGCCTATGTATTGGTTTAATAGCGGCCGGTTTTGGTTGGCAGGTCTTGTTTTGTTGGATTTTGCCATCACGAATTGCCATGTTGTTGCTTTCTTTGGGTTTTGATTATTTGCCCCACCATCCCCATAAGGTTAAAAAGTCTGAGGATCCTTTTAAGGCGACGTCTATTCGTAAAGGCATGGAGTTTTTTTGGACGCCCGTATTATTTTGTCAAAATTATCACTTAGCCCATCATTTGTACCCGACGGCACCGTTTTATCATTACAAAAAAGTCTGGCAAACCGGTGAAGCATATTTTATGAGCAAAGATCCGTTTATCATCGATGGTTTTGGTCATCCTATCTCCGGCGATGACGATTCAAAATGATCTGCTAACTTTCTCTAGCTAGCCACTTCTGTCACTCCCCATTCTGTGTGATAATGCTTTACTGCATTAACCTTGATTCTTTGTAGTAAACATTTAGCTAGTTAAGAGGAAACCCCAATGGATGATCAAAAAAAGAAAGCGCTAGAAGCGGCGCTGGGTCAAATTGACCGCCAATTCGGTAAAGGTTCTATCATGCGTTTAGGTGATGAAACCACTCCGCGAGATATTGAAACCATTTCTACCGGCTCCATCGGTTTAGACATTGCCTTAGGCGGCGGTATGCCCAAAGGCCGTATTGTTGAGATTTATGGTCCTGAATCTTCCGGTAAAACCACATTAACCTTGCAAGTCATTGCTCAATGCCAAAAAGCCGGCGGCACGGCTGCATTTGTTGATGCTGAACATGCCCTTGATCCTGCCTATGCCGCGAAACTTGGCGTCAACGTGGATGACTTATTGGTGTCACAACCCGACACGGGTGAGCAAGCCCTCGAAATTACCGACATGCTAGTGCGTTCTGGCGCGGTAGATGTTGTTATTGTTGACTCGGTCGCAGCATTAACACCGAAAGCAGAGATTGAAGGGGACATGGGGGACCACCACGTTGGTTTGCAAGCCCGTCTTATGTCACAAGCCTTACGTAAGTTAACCGGTAATATTAAACGTGCCAATACGCTGGTTGTTTTCATTAACCAAATCCGCATGAAGATTGGCGTGATGTTCGGTAATCCTGAAACTACCACTGGTGGTAACGCGTTGAAGTTCTATTCTTCGGTTCGTCTTGATATTCGCCGTACGGGCGCGATTAAGAAGAACGATGAAATCTTGGGTAATGAAACCCGGGTCAAAGTGGTCAAGAACAAAGTTGCACCGCCGTTCAAACAAGCTGAATTCGATATTCTCTATAACGAAGGTATCTCTTGGGAAGGTGAATTGATCGATTTAGGTGTGAAGCACAACATCGTCGACAAAGCCGGTGCTTGGTACAGCTACAATGGTGAGCGTGTCGGCCAAGGTAAAGACAATGTGCGTAATTTCTTGAAAGAGAACCCCGAGAAGGCGCAAGAAATCGATGCCAAGCTGCGAGAAATCTTATTGCCAGAGCGTGGTGTGACTGCTGCAGCACCAGCAGAGGAGGCTGAAGCATAAGCAGTGCGACGGACTTGCGGCGTGCGGCAATGAATTTGCTCGCACGCCGTGAACACACGGTGTGGGAATTACAACGCAAACTCAGCAAAAAAAGTCAGGACAGCACCCTCATTACTGAAGTAATTCATGTCCTAGCGGATGAAGGGTTACAAAGTGATGCGCGGTTTGCTGAAGCGTATTTGCGCATGCGGGCAAAGCGGGGCTTTGGCCCGGAACGGATCCAGTTAGAATTAGAAGAACGAAAAGTCGCACCTCATCTAATTGAGCGTGCGTTTCAGAATAACGACATTTGTTGGCAGACAGAGATAAGAACTGTCTGGCAAAAGCGTTTTGGTGACGAAATACCGACGGATTATATGGAAAAAGCCAAGCAAAAACGATTTTTGCAGTATCGAGGCTTCAGTATTGGTCAAATCAATGCATTATTAGAGTGACTTATGGTAAAGAGTACAAAAGACATACGACAAGCGTTTTTAGATTATTTTGCAAAACATGATCATGAAGTGGTGCATTCGGCATCTCTTATCCCGAATAATGATCCAACCCTATTGTTTGTTAACGCGGGCATGGTGCCGTTTAAAGATGTTTTTTTGGGGCATGAACAACGCCCTTATAGCCGGGCTACCAGTTCTCAGCGCTGTGTGCGTGCCGGTGGTAAGCACAATGATTTAGACCAAGTGGGTTATACGGCCCGACATCATACGTTTTTTGAGATGCTGGGGAATTTTAGCTTCGGTGATTATTTTAAACGTGAGGCGATCAAATACAGTTGGGATTTTTTAACCAATGTCTTGCAGCTACCCGCAGAAAAACTCTGGGTGACGGTGTTCGAAGACGATGATGAGACGGCGGACATTTGGCTCAATGAGATGGGTGTTGACCCAGCGCGCTTTTCCCGTTGTGGTGAAGCAGATAATTTCTGGTCCATGGGCGATAGCGGTCCATGCGGTCCGTGTACTGAGATCTTCTATGACCACGGTGAAGATATTCCTGGTGGACCACCGGGCAGTCCCGAGCAAGATGGCGATCGATATATTGAGATCTGGAATCTCGTGTTCATGCAATATGATCGTTTGCCTAATGGTGTGATGGAGCCACTCCCGAAACCATCGGTGGATACTGGTATGGGACTTGAGCGTATTGCTGCGGTCATGCAAGGGGTTCATAACAATTACGAAATTGATTTATTCCAACCAATTTTACAAGCCATTAGTAAACTCTCTGGCGAGAAGGACTTAACGAACACGTCCATGCGAGTGATTGCTGATCATATCCGCTCCTGTGCATTTTTGATTGCTGATGGTGTGATTCCTTCTAACGAAGGTCGAGGCTATGTGTTACGGCGTATTGTTCGTCGTGCTATTCGTCATGGTCATAAGCTTGGGCTTGAGGGACGTTTTTTTGCGAAACTGGTTGAGCCATTGGTGGCAGAAATGGGTGAGGCGTATCCTATCCTTGTCAAGAGCCAAACCCACATTACCCATATTTTACAGCAAGAAGAAGATCAGTTTGCTCGTACGTTGGACCAAGGCTTACAGATTCTGGAGCAAGACATTGCCGGTCTTAAAGACAAAACCATATCGGGACAGACGATTTTTAAACTCTACGATACCTATGGCTTTCCGGCTGATTTGACCGGTGATATTGCCCGAGAACGTGGCTTGCAATTGGATTTGGAAGGTTTCAAGGCCGAGATGGAGAAGCAACGTTCGCAATCCAAACAAGCCAGCAAATTTGCCGCGGACTACCATGACAAATTACACATTGAAGGCGAGACTGAATTCAAAGGCTATGATTATCTGGATCATCCCGCCAAAATTACTGGCCTCTACAAAGACGGTAATGCGGTTGATAGCTTAGTTGCCGGTGACAAAGGCATTATTATCATGGAACAAACGCCATTTTATGCCGAGTCCGGTGGTCAAGTAGGGGACCAAGGTTTCATTGATAGTGACAATGGATCCTTTAGTGTCCATGATACCCAAAAACGCGGTAAAGCTTACGCCCATTTTGGTGAAATGACCGAAGGCACTTTAAAGGCCGACGAAAAAGTCCACGCCAAAGTCGATTTGCATATTCGTCATGATACTGCACTCAATCATTCTGCAACCCACTTATTGCACGCGGCGCTGCGAGAATTATTAGGCAGTCATGTGATGCAGAAGGGCTCTTTGGTCGAGGCCTCGCGTCTGCGATTTGACTTCGCCCATCATGAAAGCATCAGTGCGGCGCAATTGCGTGAAATTGAAGATCTGGTTAACGATAAAATACGTGCCAATATGCCGGTGACGGTGCATAACATGGCACCGGAAGAAGCTATCGAAAAAGGCGCGCTGGCATTATTCGGCGAGAAATACGGTGATGAAGTGCGAGTGCTGGAGATGGGTGATTTTTCCATGGAGCTCTGTGGTGGTACCCATGTAGATAGAACCGGAGATATTGGATTCTTTAAGATAACGTCTGAGTCTGGTATTGCCGCTGGGGTACGACGAATAGAAGCGATCACGGGTCGAGGGGCAATTGCTTGGTCCCAAGCCTTGGATAATGAGCTGAGCCTTGCTGCAGCCTCTGTCAAAGCAACCCGAGATAATTTCAGTGAGCGCTTACAACAACTCTTGGAACGTAATCGTAATCTCGAAAAACAAGTTGAGCAATTACGTCACAAGCTTGCCAGTGGCGGCGGTGGTACGGATTTACTCGCCCAAGTTGAAGACATTGGCGGCATTAAAGTATTAGCCACTAAAATTGAAGGGGCAGATAGCAAATCTTTGCGCAATGTTGCAGATCAGATGAAAGATAAACTGCAATCAGCCATTATTTTATTAGCCACAGTGAACGAAGATAAGGTAAACTTAGTGGCGGGTGTGACGAAAGATTGCACCACAAAAGTGAAAGCCGGTGATTTAGTCAATCATGTGGCGAGCCAGGTTGGCGGCAAAGGGGGCGGACGTCCTGACATGGCCATGGCAGGCGGTAATGATCCTGCCCAATTGGATGCGGCACTGGCGAGCGTAAAGGAATGGATCACAGAACAATTGAACAAATAGGGAATTATGGCATTAATCGTGCAAAAATATGGCGGTACGTCGGTAGGCAGCATTGAGCGCATTCGCCATGTCGCGGACCGTATTATCGCGACCCGAGAACAAGGTCATGACGTCGTGGTGACTGTTTCTGCCATGTCTGGTGAAACCAACCGTCTCGATGAGCTTGCCTACCAAATGGTTCCAAATCCTTCGCCGCGCGAATACTCCGTGATGGTCTCTACAGGTGAACAAATCTCAATGGCATTACTGGCCATGTACCTAATTGATAGAGGTTACCAAGCTCGTTCTTATACTGGCGGTCAAGCCCGGATTATTACGGATGATCTCTACAAAAAAGCCCGGATATTGGATATTGACCCCCGAGTTATTGAGGAAGATTTAGCCAAAGGCTGTATCGTTATCGTTGCTGGGTTTCAAGGTACAGATAGAAGTGGCAATATCACAACCTTAGGCCGTGGCGGCTCCGATACCACGGGCGTTGCATTGGCAGCCGCTCTTAAAGCCGATGAATGTCATATTTATACTGATGTGGATGGGGTGTATACGGCTGATCCGCGGGTAGTACCCGAGGCACGCCATTTGGCCCAAGTGACGTTTGAAGAAATGCTCGAGATGTCTAGCCTTGGGGCCAAAGTGCTGCAGCGAAGAGCCGTGGAATTTGCGGGCCGTTACCAAGTACCTTTGCGGGTCATGTCGAGTTTTAATAATGGGCCGGGGACCTTAATCACCTTTGAGGATACACGTATGGAACAACCTATCGTTTCGGGTATTGCATTTAATCGTAATGAAGCTAAGCTAACTATTATTGGCATACCGAATCAGCCCAGTATTGCGGCTAAAGTATTAGCCCCCATTGCTGAGGCTGATATTGATATCGATATGATCATTCAGAATATTTCGGTGCAAGAGTTGACGGACTTTACCTTTACAGTGCATCGGGATGAGTATGATAGGGCCTTTGCTGTAGCCCAAAGTGTGGCTAAAGAACTCGGCGCTGAGCGAGTTCGAGGTGACACCAAAATTGCAAAGATTTCATTGGTCGGGGTGGGGATGAGATCCCATTCGGGCATTGCTGGGACGATGTTTTCCATTCTGGGAGATGAGGGCATCACTATCCAGCTGATTTCAACGTCTGAAATCAAGGTATCTGTCGTTGTTGACGAAAAATACCTGGAATTGGGGGTCCGAGCCTTGCACGCAGGGTTTGGGCTAGATAAGGAGCCTAAGGAAGAGTTTGATCCCGTGGCGAGGACGGGTGCTAACGCGAGTTAGGCACTAAAATAAAGCATGTTGCGCAGAGAAAATACACTGAATTGTCTGCCGTTAAGTTTCCCTTAAGGATTGGGGCTTATACTAGCCAGCGGACACTCAGAAACAGTACAAAATGTAATCAATCGGAACCAAAATCTGCGATTATCGCAAAAAGGAGGTTATGAAATATGCTTATCTTAACAAGACGTGTCGGTGAGACTCTAATAATAGGTGATAATGTCACTGTGACTGTGCTTGGCGTCAAAGGCAACCAAGTTCGGATCGGTGTGAATGCGCCCAAGGAGATTTCTGTACACCGAGAAGAAATTTATCTTCGCATTCAGCAAGAGAAGGAACAACAACGTTCTGGCGTTGCTCCTACTCCTACCGCTGAAGTCAAAGAAGACTCAGATTCAGAGTAATTAATAAACATCGTCATCCCGACTAACTCTGCTTTTGCTATGCAAAATCAGAGTTAGCCGGGATCGGTTTATGCTCTGTATACCTTTAAATAATGCTGCTAGGTAGTAATGGCATTGCTATTCTTCTACCCCCTTGGATGTTGAGCTATCCAAAGCGAGGTAGTTATCTTTAGTGATAACTGAGCGTCCGCTTTTGGTCTCTAGCTCTTTTCGAGCATTGCCGGCAATACTTCCGCCTTCCTCGGCTGCTGTGCGATTTTCATCGAACCCTTGGGCATCAGTATTACGAGCGATCTCTGTGGTAGACGCTTCCCCAAGCATAGAAAATATCAACTCAAGATCCGTCATGTGATCCCGTAAGTTTGCTCGCTCTAGCCCTTTGTGTTGTTTGTACTCACTAGGGGTCATGCCAAAAGCGGCTTTAGTGATCTCGGCGGTTAAAATGGCATAATCCCGTTGCTCTTCGATGCCGCGTTGCTGCCATTCATCGGTTAGTTCCTCTCTAATCGCAATGCTACGCATACGCTTTTCAATCCAACTATCCGGATAGCCTTTTGCCTTATAAGTCGCTCTAGCCCGTTTGCTCGCTAATTCAGGATCCTCGATCTCCTGCACTCGTTCATAACCGACTTTAGCTAACCAGCGCTTGAAGGGCTCAGCTTTAGGTGAGGGGATTGATTGAATGATGCGAAATAGCGTTTCTGCATTTGCGCAGTTAGTTGAATATTTTTTACCATCGGAAGATACTAATTTCAGTTGTACGATATTTTCGTACAACTCATTATAGCCTTCGGTTTCGGTCAATTGCCGCTTCAAATCAGACCAGTAACGGCGTGGATTGTTGCTCTCAGTGAGGGCTCCAACCACATCGGTAATCGAGAACCACCATTCGTTTTGATATAAGGTCCTACGGATGTCTTTATTTTTGAACACGACGATTTTGTCGATGTTAGATTTACTCATGCTATACTCCTATATGGTTAAGTAAATGATTATCTATTTTCGTGTTCGTCCATCAGTCCGATGCCATGATAGCAGGGTTTTTGGGGAAATGCTGCGGGTTTAGGGAGGGAGGTGCGGTTTATTTTTGACCTATCATATCCTCTTGAATCTCAATGCAATAATGCTATACTCTCCGCCTCTTCGGAGAGATGGCCGAGTGGCTGAAGGCGCTCCCCTGCTAAGGGAGTATGGGGTTAATAGCTCCATCGAGGGTTCGAATCCCTCTCTCTCCGCCACAAAAAAGCCCTCTTATCTTACGAGCTTTGCTCGTAAGATAAGAGGGCTTTTTTGTGGCGGAATGAAAAGTGGTAATGAACCCGAGAAGAGGGTTCGACAAAAATGCAGGATAGCATTTTTGGCCGCCCGAGTCTGCGAGGGCGCCCGTAGGGCGAAGGTCCAGGGATGGACCTGAGTCAATCCTTCTCTCTTGTATTTAATAGAGCAAAGCTCGTAAGATTGGCGGGCTTTTTTGTGGCGGAATGAAGGTGGTTATGAAATTGATTTGGCTCTAACGAGTAAAAAATTTCGGTATCGCGCCATCTTTATCTACTCTGCAGTAGGTTACTGGATTCACGTTGTGGTCGCGGAGTTTGGTAAACGTATTGCAATTATCAGCTGGCTCGCCGCCTAGAGATTTACAAAATCCTTCGCTGTCGACCCACCATAGCTTATTCAGTTTTGTTATGTGGCAACAGTAAAATGTTTTTACCGATGTGCCATGGGTAATATTTCGGCATTTAACTTCTGTGGCAGCAAAACTTGTCGATGCGAACACGGTCAGCACCAGCGGTGCAATGGTTTTGAGCAGTGCTTTCATGGTATCAATCTCACTTGTTATGCTTATCTGTTAAGTTTAGCAGTTGCTTGGAGATTGATGAGTTAAGGAAAGGCTAAGTGTCATGCCCGCGTTAACGTGAGTAATGCTGGGCATGGGGAATGCTAGGGTAGGGGCATAAGCAATCAGTATTGCTCTAACAAGTAGCTAATCAAATCCTTAGAGGTGACTATTCCCTCTAGATGCTCATCATCATTGACCACGAGTAGGGAGTCATAATTGCTGGTGGCGAGTATTTCAGCTGCATGACGAATAGTGTCAGACTGGTTAATCGTGGTAACGTCTGTCGTCATAATATCATCAAGGGCAACAATATGGTCTAGGGCTTCATCAGCTTTACCCTCAGCGGCAAATGCACTGCTAAATGAGCCTTTCAGAACATCAACTGCACTGATAATGCCCATGATCTTTTGACCTGATACAACGGGCACGTGATGAACCCCATTATCTTGCATTAGTTTACGTACCGTTGATACTTTATCGCTCGGGTTTGCTGAGATAATCGTGGTTGACATGATATGGGTGATGGATTCGTTTTTTCTCGTGGGTAAGCTCCTGCTATTTCAGTGGTTGAGGGATACCGTCAAATTGTAAGGCGTTTCGTTTAGATCGTCTAGTTTGATAACCAAATAATCATATTTAGATAGGCAGCAAAACACACCCAGAGCCAATACGGCAACATCAGCCAACATAAAACACGACGGGGACGCCATGCTTGCAGTAGAAAAATTGTTGTCAAGACGACGATGGCTAGCAAGCACAGTAACGCAGCGCCAGTCCAGTGCAGATAAAAGAATAATGGCGTCCATGACCAATTCAATAGTAGCTGGGCAACGAATACGCTGCGTAAAGGGGTGATATTAGTGGTCGATTGTGCCTGGAACAATTGCCAGCCAACAATACCGAGCAGGGTATACAAAATTCCCCAGGCAATACCAAATACATAGCCCGGCGGGGTTAGTGAGGATTTGTTAATGGTCAAATACCAGGAATCGACACTGGTCTGGGTGATGAGCCCCATGCCATAGCCAACCAATTGCAAGACGACAATCCACAAAAAGAGTTGAATGATTTTTTTGCTCATAAAGGTTCTCCGGATAAAAGTGCTGATAAGCCTTCTTTGTAACTGGGGTAGCGCAACTGCGATAATAACTGTTGTTTTAGTTTAGCATTACTGACGCGTTTATTGCTTTGGTAAAACCCTTGGGTCATGGGGGATAATTCTGCATCCTCGTAGGGAATTGACTGGGGTTGTTCTAAGCCTAATAACTGAGCTGCGTAATTTACCGGCTCGAAGGAATTAGAGGGTAAATCATCACAAAGATTAATCACCTCACCGGGTTGTAGTGCCGATAGGCTGTTACACAAAGCAGTCGCAATATCGTAGACATGAATACGGGGTCTTGGCCATCTGCCAGGGGCGGGACTGAAATCAGCAAGCCTGATGTATCTGTCAGGGCCTCAATGATGGCGTTGTAGTCAAAGGGTAATAGTGTCACTGCAGGGCTATCATGGGGTTGGATAACCGCTGGGTCACGGCGAGTGCCCCATATTTGGTGGCCTTCCCGTACTAGCTGTTGGGATAAGTAACCGGCGCTATAGCCATAGCCCAGTAAGCCAATATTCATGGTGGTTTACCCCCAAAAAAACTATTGCAAAGCCATTCATTTACGTTTATGATGGCGACCCTATTACGCGCCCGTAGCTCAGCTGGATAGAGTACCTGACTACGAATCAGGCGGTCGGGAGTTCGAATCTCTCCGGGCGCGCCATTTCTTCCTCATTTAGAGCGAATTATTCACATCAATGACAAAACGGTATTTGACGTCGCCTTTGATCATACGCTCATAAGCGGTATTGATGTCTGCCATGTTGATCATCTCGATATCACAAACGATATCGTGTTCGCCGCAAAAATCTAGCATCTCTTGAGTTTCTTGAATGCCGCCGATAAGTGAGCCGGCAATGCTTTTGCGGCCAAAAATCATCGGTCCACCGTTAATGCCGGGTTCAATTGGCTCAATGGCACCAACGATGACCATAGTGCCGTCACGCTGTAGCAATTCAACATAGGGATTCATGTCATGGCTACAGGGGATGGTATTAAGCAGAAAATCAAAATAATCTGTATGTGCGGTCATGGCATCGGCATCTTTAGAGATAAGTACTTTATCCGCCCCTAGCGTCATGGCATCTTCACCTTTCGTAGGGGAGGTGGTAATCATTGTGACTTCAGCACCCAGAGCATGGGCAAACTTAACCCCCATGTGACCAAGGCCGCCAAGGCCAATAATACCAACTTTGTCGCCAGGTTTGATATTCCAGTGTTTAAGAGGCGAGTAGGTCGTGATACCGGCACACAACAATGGGGCGACAGCTTTGCGGTCAAGGTTACTGGGGATCCGCAAGACAAAGTCTTTATCCACCACTACCTGTTTGGAATACCCACCAAAAGTAGGGCCACCCAATTGGGGATCTTCGCTGTTGTAGGTGAGCAATTTATCGGAACAGTATTGTTCGAGGTGTTCTTCGCAATGATGGCATTGGCGGCAGGAATCTACAAGACAACCCACACCGACTAAATCGCCAGTTTCAAAACCCTCGACATCGTTACCAATGCTGCTCACACGGCCAATGATTTCATGACCAGGGACAGTGGGATAAATCGTATTTTTCCATTCATTGCGGGCAACATGGATATCTGAATGACATACGCCACAGTACTCGATATCAATCTGAATATCATTAGGGCCAACGTCACGGCGTTCAATGGTTAATGGGGCTAAGTCATCGGTAGCACTCGGGGCGGCATAAGCGGCAACTTGGGACATGGTGAACTCCTGTCGTAGTGAATCAAGCGTCCATGCTAATGGAGTTCGCGAAGCAAAACAAGTTTGCCTATAAGCTAACCTTATTCACTGTGTCAATTCGCGCCTGGGTACAAATGTAGGCGTTTTTGGGTGGTTTCGGCGGCAAGACAATTTGGTAGTGATTGTTAGCTTTGAAGTTCATGGTGATATCCTTGCTGCCAGCTTTGTGATAGTAGACATTTCCCCAAACATTGACTGTTTCTAGACACTCAATACCAATGGTATGTTTGCCAGGGGTGATCGGTAGCGTATAGGAAAATAACTTCGCGGTGACATGATTGCCATCAACATAGCGAACGCCAGCGGAATAAGTGCTTTGTGCTGTGAAAGCTTTCTCAAATTGCCTACCAAAACTTTCTTGGGAACCTTTGAGGTAGGCGACTTGGGCTGTTTGTGGATCCGGTCTTACATAGGCAGGCGTCGTGTCAGTAGCACAGGCGGTGAGTAATAGAGCTGCACCGGTGATAGCGAGTAATTGATTGAGCTTGATTGTCATTGTATAGCCTTCTTTTAGGTGATTATGTTAAACGGTACATGCCACTCATGGGAGCGCGCATGTCATGTGTATAGCTAGGGTCACGAAGTTTTGTGCTGCGCTCGCTATCCTCTGTGGTGGCCTGTAGAGTTCGAAAAAAGCGTATGACTTGAGTACGTCCTAGAGCAGCAGAGTTTTTTACTTCAACAGCCTCATCCTCGAGCTTAAGCAAAATATTATAGGTGTTGACGTAAAATGCGGAATAAGACCAATGCTGATGTTCATAGTCCAACTGTATTCCGTCAAAAAAATCATAAGCAGCTTGCCAAATTTCACTGGCATTGAAGCAAGCATCAAGCCGTGACGTGCCGCCGACGATAGTTACCCGCAGGTGCTCACGATCATCTGAAAATTCTTTTTGCCTCATTATGCCCGCTAAAGTCAAGTCAACATGATCGCCAGATGAAAAATGACTGATGGCACCGGTTTTATTGTTGGAATTATAGATAACGACGGCAACACAAGTCTGTAAGTTCATCGTGTAGAGCCTATTCGCTTGGAATCGCCCGTGGTAGTCACCTTCACGTGAGGGGTTATAAGTGCCAATAATGGTTTCACGCTCAGTCACGAAAGGCGTGCTAGTTTTCTTGACTGCTGATGCGTTGGATTGTGTGTGTCTTTTTGCCATTGCTGTGTTCACTTTATTGTCGAATTTGGCAGTGAATTGTATATTTTTTGTCGACCTTGTCAAGGCTCTGAAGTCAGCGTTATGCTAGTAGCCCATATTCAGCTGAAATCAGGAATTAAATCATGGCATTACCCATCACTGGCCGTTGTTTGTGTGGCCAAGTTACTTATGAAATCAACCAAGAACCCCTAGCCATGGGGCTCTGTCACTGTCATTCTTGCCAGAAGGAAACTGGCTCAGCCTATTTGCCTTGGCTTGTAGTCCCCACGAGTGCATTGCAGTTACAAGGTACGGTGAAGTGGTATAGCTCCCCAGGCGCTAGCGGCAAGGATGTTCACCGAGGCTTTTGCCCCAATTGTGGGTCGACCATGCTGGGCAGGCCAGAGGCTATAGGGGAGCTCTACAGTGTAGCAGCAGGCTGTTTGGATGATAGAGCTAGTTATCAGCCGCAAATGCATATTTGGGCTGAAGATGCAGCACCGTGGTGTAGCCTTGATGCTGCCTTAGCGCGCTTTGAACAAAACCCGTCAGAGTAGGGAGAAGGGTGTTTAAGTCGTATAAACGCGAAGCCACACAGCAACGAAGCTGCTGTGTGGCAGAGGAACAGTAATGGCCTCTAGGGGTTATATTGTCCAGTCAATCACATTAGCCTGTAATAATGTACTGCCAGCCTTTTTAGCTTCTGCTTTGATATCACATTTACCATCATCAAGTGGTGTTTGTGTGACTTCGAGCACATAGTTTGGGTTAGCATCATGTTCGTCACCTTCACCCTTATCGGCAAAGCCAAAGCGATATTGTTGCGCAACCTTGCTATCTCGGTCAAACGCCAAAAATGCTTTTGTCTGTGTGTTTGCAGGGATATTTTTAAACATACCACCACTACCACCGATTGGATGTGATTCTGAAATTGAGCCAACGGTATGGGTCTGAGTGTTGCGGACATTAAGCTCTAACTCATTTAAGCAAATAACGCCTTTTCTCTCACTGACATTAGCACTCGCACTACCGAAACCAATCAGAGAACACAAGCCAACTAC
Organism: Legionellales bacterium; assembly: GCA_002709565.1. Classification (GTDB taxonomy): domain Bacteria; phylum Pseudomonadota; class Gammaproteobacteria; order UBA1113; family UBA1113. The sequence goes on from PAPY01000032.1 coordinate 86,618, forward strand.
CGTCAGGAAATAAGTTTTCTTTAACATTGTACTGCTCCTTACTATTATCATTAGATCAGTACCCCGAGTATAGTACAGATACTTATGTTCACCAGAATAGTGAAAGGAAAATAACATTGACTATGTTCTTGTTTGTTAATCAATGCGTTAGAAGATATGAGTTTGACACTCAGCTTCTTGGTTGGTTCATTAAAGCCACAGTAGTGGTACTGCAAGCGACTTCTAATGAGGAATCTAAGTGTCCTACAAAAGTACTTAGTTTTACTCGAGCTCTTGGCTATTAGCGTTTAAAACCAGGTGTTGGCTGTTCGCAAAGAATAGCCTGCATTACTTCAGTGCGAAGCTCAAGGTTTCTTAGCCTATGTTCAAATCGTTCTGTTGGCAACTGTAAACAGTAAAGGACATCGGCCATGTCGCAGAGCAAGGCGGTGAATTGCGCGATGAGCTGGTGGTATTCATCTTGATACTCAGCTTTGCCTTCTATCATTTTTTTCAAGAAGGGCAAGTCTATACGGTTAAGTCCATTATCAGCAATCTGTTGTAAGCGCTGCAAGAGCTCAATTTTTTGTTCCTTAACATTACCGTCGGCTAACTCGGCAAAGAGCTTATCAGGCGTCGCACGCGCTAATTTGTAACGAAACACGTCAATGTTAGCCAAGTAACGGTCGATGTTTTCCGGCGCAAAGGCGGGCGTTGTCACAAATTGACAGTAATGTAACAAACGTTTGAGCTTGCTATCATCCGCGCTTAGGTGCGGCATCGGAACATAGCGTCGTTGGTATTCCTGCTCATAGAGTCTTATTAAGGTTGCCAGTGCTTCATCAACAGAGCTTCGTCTTGTCGACGGCTCGCGGATCATTCCTGCTAACAATAGATAAAGGCCAGATATTGTATTTGTGTTTAATTCAATTTTTATTGTTAACTGACAGACAAATTGTGCAATTTTTTTTAGAAAATCATTAGGTGTGCAGATTTTTGTGGGCTTTGTCACGCCAAAAAACTCAGCGAGAGTAATCCCCATGCTATAAACATCTTGCGTAGCTGCTGCGTGGTGGTCTTCATAGTATGCCTCTGGGGCAGCGTAGCCTGGCGTGCCTGGGTGGTACACATCTGGATTTTCACTATCGGTGGCCAAGCCAAAGTCAAGTAAGTAACTCATATGCCGGTAACGGCGCTGGTAGGGGTCATAGACAGGCATCACCATGATGTTTTCAGGCTTGATATCTCGATGAATAAGCATTTTTTTGTGGATTGCCTTCAAATGAGTAAGTGCGCTGATGGCAATCTCAAAAGTAGCTTCATCAAACGGTACTTTTTCGAATCTACGTCTACGTTGAGCGATATAATCAACGCCATCCTTACCATTGAGCCAGGGCATGGCAAAACTTCGTGGTTTATGTTCATCGCTTGTGGTCTTGACTGGATAAACTCTTGCTGTATACAAAGGCTCCATACTGGCATAGTGGTAATTGAGGGAATTATTGCGTAACTTACTGAGCTCCGGTGTTTTAACTATTTGGCAGCGTGGCTTTGTGGCAAGCGTCGCGGGATTGAAGCTTGCGCTTGATGGATTCAATGATGTGGGACTACCCCCTAATTCAGTTTGTTTGAGACCGTTTAGCACATTGAAACGTTGTTCGTTGTTTCGATTGAAATAAAGGCTTAAACCCTGTTGCAAGACGATTTGTTTTAGATTAGCTTCATTATCGTTATAGTACTCATCGCCAGCTTCGAGCGTCAGGTGCGTTCTATCCGCCATTGCAAATGCCAAATAAGTACGGAGCGCGATTTGTTGTTTACTATTAAGTGACCCGCCATCCAAGAGATTAATGGTTGTAGAAAAACTTCCGAACATTACTAAACTCGCTTATTATTAATCTTATTTTATTCGTATTTGCCCAAGGAGCCTGTATTATATATGAACAGCCAGAAAGATCAATGCGTATTGTAACACTGTTAAGTCCCGGTGTTGTAAAGCATTTTAGGTCTATTGTATAATCCCCCTGCTACGGTTATGTTCGATCAGGCGCTTTTCTCTCAGATAGTTCCCGATATTCATTACTTACAGCGCTAAACTATTGTTAATTAACCATTTAGGAGTGTTAAATGTCACAATCTAAAATTTATGTCGGGAATTTGTCTTATGGCTCCACCGATGAGGACCTTCGGGAATTTTTTGCTCAGTACGGAGATATCTCTGAAGTCAAATTAATCACTGATCGTGAAACTGGCCGTTCTCGAGGCTTTGCTTTCGTAACTTTTGGTAATGCGGATGCAGCCAAGAGCGCCTTAGATGCTGATGGTACGGAATTCCAAAGCCGTCGCCTCAAGGTCAGCATGGCGAAAGAAGACGGTGGTGGTCGTCGCAGCGGCGGCGGTGGTAACCGTTTCTAATGATTTTGATAGTCTGCTCGCAGGTGACTGCGGGCAGATTCTCTCAAGGATGATTTATGCTCGTTGTTATTTTTCTGTTACTTGCTATCTGCAGTCTGCTCATTGCTGCCAATAAAGTTAAACCTGCATTGTTCTTATTCTTTTGTTTATTCGTTTTAGGTTGTGTTTGGTTTAATCACCATATGACCTCTAGTTTAGCGATCCATTTGTAGGAGGGGTCATGTTGGCTTTATCAAAACGATTAGAACTAGTTACGAATATTCTCGGGTTTCTGGGGATTACGGGTGTTATCTTATTGGCCATCATTATGGAATATCACATGGACGAATTACCTTGTCCGTTATGTCTGTTGCAGCGGGTGGGGTTTAGCTTTATAGCCTTAGGTTTTTTGATGAATTGCTGTTTTGGTTTGCGCCCACGTTATTACGGTATTGTTCTCGTTAGTGCGCTGTACACTGCTGCGGTGGCGCTGCGGCAAGTGTTGTTGCACATCGTCCCTGGAACGGGAGCTTATGGCGACCCTATTCTTGGTATGCATTTGTATACATGGTCATTTTTGTTGGCAATGATAACGGCGGCTGCGGTTGCCATGCTCTTGGTGTTTAGTTCTGACAATAAGTCACAGCCTACCTCAGTGCGGCCAGCTGTTCGTATTGGTTTATGCAGTTTATTGATTCTGGTAAGTCTGGCGAATGGTATCGGGGTGTTCTTTGAATGCGGTTTGCACCAATGTCCTGAGAACCCGGTTACGATGGAGTTAGCCCTAGTCTGACTTAATGGATATTTTCACGCAGCCCCGCAAGAAGTGGCCATTTTCAGGAAATCGTCGGTCTTGATAGACTTTGGGTAGCTTACTGAAGTTCGCATCTTGGTCAGGGAGCAGTGCTGTTGGTGATATTTCCTCGTAGTTATCATGTTCATTATGGAAATAATCTAACTGCGCGGTTTTGACAAAGTCATAGCCTTGGGCGTCTTTTGGTTTAGGCCATGCACGGGAAATATCCATAAACACATCGACGAGATTTTTTAATTCGCGCAATACTTTCATGACACTGGGAATGGATTTTAGTTCTTGAGGTTTTTCAGGTAGGGTAGGGAACTGTAAGGAATAATAGACCGCATCTCCTGGCGCTGAAGTTAAATGAGCTGGTTGCATGATTGTTGGGGCGTAGGATTTTAGTTGGTAATCATCCACATAAGCTTGTTGGATGATGCTTGTGGGAGCGGTTGATTCACTGGCGTCAGCGGGCTTAAAGCCGGGAATTGTGCCTGAGCCGATGGCAAGTAAGTGTTTTAAGGTATCCAGCATATAGGGACGGGCTTTCATCTGGCGACGTTCTAATTCACTGATGAATGCATCCCAACCAAAATCAAAATTCATTTTGCCTACCCAATTATAGGCTTGGCGCCATGCTTCTTCAGTCCAGTAGTTGCGAAGCCGAGACCAGGCTTTATCATTGGCGGCAGCATCTAGCCATTTATCAGTAAAGAACAATACATCAGTGCCCCAATGGGATTCATTAGCATGGGCTTTGGCAATCTCGGCGAATACTTTCCAGTGCTCACAGAGGGTATTCGGCACATAAGAACGGATCCCATGGGCGCGACAAAGGCGGTTGTGACTAATTCGGTCGGCAATTTTCGGTAACATAAATAAGGTGCGAGCACCGGAGGAAATATTCCAGTCCCAGGATTTACGGACAAAGGCTTGTGGTTGCTCCATGATACTCCAGACACCGAAAGTGCGTCCGGGTTCAAATAGCTTAAATGGGATCACGCGGTCTTCTGAGGTTTTGATATAGACTTCAACTGATTTGTTGAGGACTAAGCCCAGGGGACAGGGGTTGTAGTCTACTAAGCTGCGCAGTGACGGCGGAATTTGGTGGTGATCAATTGCGGCAAATTTACCGGTTGGTGTGGGTAAGTGACAAATGCCATTTTCGAGAATATTTACACCGAAGGGATAACAGACTTTAACCAGACGAAATTCATCATTAGGCTCAATCTCATCGATGATACCGGCGAGTTCGGGGTTGATTTGTTGCACACGTTCCCTGATGTCGGTCCAGGAGAGGGTTTCTGGCCGGACAGTTTGCGTATTAGTATACATATTATATGAGTTCCAGTATTTTTTGTATTATGACTGTAAATGTAGCGCGATCGCAGCCGAACGTCTAGTTTTTCATGTAATTTTTTTGGGATAAATTTTTTGAGGGAATATAGGAGGAGTCTTTGGCGCGCCCGGAGGAGGGAATGAACCCCCCTTCTGAGCGAGATTCGGCTCTAATTATGGCTTGATTGTGATGGTAGCGCGTCCATTACTAACAGATGCCTTACATTTACTGGAGCCGTTTATCTTAGCATCTGTGGCGCCTACCATATCGAATGTCACTATTGCATCGCATAAATCATAGATATCTCTATTACCTACATAATTTCCATTATAATCTAGGCCTGATACATGGTCCGTTATCTTATAAGTGACCGAGATCATTGGGCCACCCGTGGTGCAGTCATCCACTGTTTCGCCAGGATCAATGCTAGCAGGTGTACCAGAGGAGATACTGCCAACCTGAAATGGCATACCACCCATCTTTGTTTTTTTCACATAGAGGCTATGAGTGTCAGCGTCTCGGTGCCCTGTTTCTTCAAAGGCATTGCGGAAGGTTGCGCAGGCGAATGCGTTGACGCTTACCAACATAAATACGCTTGCCAGCAGTGTAGTTAAGATTTTCATAATACGTACCTATTTAATTGGGGGGCTTTCAGTAATCATAGCTTAATTTAGTGGGGAGACACTTAAGAGGTCAAATTTATAACTGAATTGGCGCGCCCGGAGGGATTGACTCGGTACATCCTGTACCTCGGGGCGTTGCCCCGCCTTCGGGGACTCAGGCGCCCAAATCGGCAATC
>PAPY01000033.1 GCA_002709565.1 Legionellales bacterium
GCACCAGAGCTATTTTTGATGCAGAAAGGGGTAAAAAATTAACGAAAAAGCGGAATGTATATACAATACCTGAGCATTTTGAGTTGATTTTTTGCCCTTTTATGCGCAAAAAGAGACTGGTGCGGAATGTCGGGTAGAGGATAATGCTTATCCTATTCATTGACATGTTGACACAGGCCCTCTAGATTAAATACTCTTCTAGCTATATATCGGATATAAATTGAGCAGTCAATCCAATATGATCGAACACTTACCTTGGCAGCAAAGCCAATGGCAACGCATTGAATCAGCGATGGCAAGCAATAATCTTGCCCATGCTTATTTGCTGACAGGGCCTGAGGGCTTGGGCAAAGGCTTATTTGCCCGCCAATTGGCGCAGTTATTACTGTGCCAGAGTCCAGCCGCGGGCCGGGCTTGTGGTAAGTGCCATGCCTGTTCCTTGCTCCAGACCGGTGCTCATCCTGATTTGGCCATTATTACGCCGGAAGAAGGTGCTAGGGGAATTAAAGTCGACCAAATCAGAGACTTATGTCAACAATTGCAACAAACCTCTCAACTTAAGGGGCGCCGTGTCATTATCATTGAGCCAGCGGAATTGATGAATATGGCTGCGGTTAATAGCTTACTGAAATCTCTGGAGGAACCTGGGGTGGGGGTTGTGTTCTTACTGGTGAGTCATCATCGCTATCGCCTCAGTGCTACCCTAATCAGCCGTTGCCAGACCTTGGCCTTCGCCCCAGATCTGAGCTCAGAGACTCTGAACTGGGTTGAGCAAGAATTAAACGACTCCTCCCAGGACCCCAAGCGATTGCTGGATTTGGCAGCTGGACTGCCGTTTATGGCACTTGAGTATGGTGGTGAAGCCTATCAGAAGCGGGTTGCGTTCTTCAGTGACTTTGATCAACTGCTGCAGGGCCACACCAATGCCATCAAAATCAGCGAGAAATGGCACGCTGACAGTCAGTATGTGCTAGACTGGCTAATAGGTTGGCTGAATAATTTTATGGTTTGGCAAGTAGAGTCAGGGAGTGCTCTGACATTACCGGAAGGGGAACTCAGCCTCTGTCAGCGCTTGTCCCGCACGGACAATACCCAGGGCTTGTTTGCAGTGTATGACAGTTTGCTGCGGGCCAAACAACAATTATTACAGCAACAAAGCATCAATACCCAGCTGTTAATGGATGATATCTTGTTACAGTGGGTGGAATTAGGGCTTAACTAATGGCTAAAAAAGACGACATACCTGAAGAACTGCCGGAAGAATTTTCAGCGCAATCGCCACCCGATAACAGTATTGAATTCGAGAGCGTGGACTTTGACGAAGCCCAGGTCCCAGAGGATAAGAGCAGTGTCTTCTTTATCAATCTTAAAGGCAAAGACGATCTTTATCATGCTTATATGCCCTATATCATGGGGGGCGGTTTATTCATCCAAACCGAAAAAATTTACACCTTAGGCGATGAGGTCTTTATCTTACTTAAACTCATGGATGACCCTGAGAAATACACAATTGCTGGCCGAATTGTTTGGATCACGCCAAAAGCAGCTCAAGGGGGACGCCCTGCGGGGATAGGGGTGCAGTTTGTAGGCGAAGATACCCAAGATATCCGCAACAAAATCGAAACTTTGCTGGCTGGGGCATTACAATCTGACCGCACAACCGATACAATGTAGCCAAATCATTATCCAGAGTACTACCCATGTTGATTGATTCCCACTGTCATCTCGACAGACTTGATTTAACGGCCTATGATGGCAAACTTGAACAGGCAATCCAAGCTGCACTCAATAACGGCATCGGCTATATGTTGTGTGTTTGCATTGATTGGGATAATTTCAATGATGTGTTGAGCATCGCCGAACAATATCCCTATATCAGTGCCTCTGTCGGTGTTCACCCCAACGAAAAAGACTGCCATGAGCCATCGGTTGAAGAGCTCGTTCAGCGGGCCCAGCATGATAAAGTTGTCGCTATTGGTGAGACGGGTCTTGATACCCATTGGCTCAAAGAAGACTTGAGTTGGCAACAAGACCGTTTTCGTCGCCATATTCAAGCGGCTATAGCAGTCAATAAACCTTTAATTATTCATTCTCGTGAGGCGCGAGAAGATACCATTCGTCTATTGCAAGAAGAGCATGCCGACAAAGTCGCCGGCGTCATGCATTGTTTCACTGAAACGTGGGAGATGGCAGAGGCTGCGATGGCCTTGGGCTTTTATATTTCATTCTCGGGGATTGTGACATTCAAGAATGCCAAAGAATTACAAGACGTTGCTAAGCGCATGCCGATAGAGCGCATGTTGATTGAGACCGACAGTCCTTATCTCGCGCCAGTCCCGCATCGTGGCAAAACCAACGAGCCAGCTTATGTTAAGCACGTAGCTGAGTTTATTGCGGAACTGAGAGGCGAGAGTTACGATGATATTTGTGCGGCGACCACAGAGAACTTTTTTCGGTGTTTTCCTTCAGCGACCAAGATCTAATGTCCCATGAGGATAGCGACAATTGGGATCCTCAGTTTCATGGACGTTCGCCATTGTTTGCGCCTTTGGCGTCGATGGTGGCGCAGCACTTTTCGCAGTTACGGGATTGGCCTGGGTTAGCGGATTTTAATCGTGTCTTTACTGAACAGCCAGTGATGAATGCTCAAGGATTGAATATACATTGTGTATCCCAAGCGGCGAAATCCAGCAGTTTTGCCGAAGCTTATGAGCCGCGGATTTATCACCAAGGGGAGTTACAAACTCGGCTCGCTAATTGGCATGATTTTTTTAATTTCTTGGTGTGGCAGCATTTTCCCAAGACTAAGGCGTTACTCAATGCTAAACAAGTGCAGGCCTTATCCTATCGTCACCAGAATGCGATTTCTGAGCGCAGCATAGCAGAACATGTTTTGACCATGTTTGATGAATGTGGCGCAATCTTTGTCAGTAGTGACGCGGATCAATTGGATCTTCTAAAAGACTTTGGCTGGTGGCAATTATTTTGGCATAATAGAAAACGCTTTGCTGTGGATACCGCGGCTTTCATTTTCGGCCATGGTATCTTCGAGAAAGCCATCAACCCTTATGTGGGATTGACGGCCAAAGCGGTGTTGCTGCGGGTAGATCAGGATTTTTTCCAGACTGATAGTCGGCAGCAACTGGCCTACTTGGATGTGCGCTTAGTAGCCCATTTCCAGCAGGCCGAGGCAGTGGCCCATACCAAGGTATTGCAACCGCTGCCGATATTGGGGATACCGGGATGGTATCCAGAGAATGAGGATGAATTGTTTTATCGCAACACGGATTATTTCAGGGTACGTACATGTTAAATTGGCTCCATAAGCTCTATATCTATCTCACTATTGGCGATCACATTTATTTGACCCTCGGGGTTATTCTTTGTGTATTTTTATTTTTTATCAGTTGGTCGTTTAAGGCGAATGAACGTTTCCAAAAAACGGCGACGGCGTATATGATTTTGTTTGGTATGATTGCTGGTGTGTTAATGGTGGTGCTAGGTACGCGGGCGGTGAGTGAAGTCGGACTGGAGCAATATTATTATCTTGCTCGCGTTGCGGAGTTTCACCCTGAGACCCGTGATGTGTTGGCCCGTTATCTCAACCATCACCGTGGTGGTATTAATGGTTTTGATTATGCTGCATTACGTTACCGCATACGCCGCTACGAAAAGCAATCTGGCCATGAGCATCCAGCCCTTGAACGTTACAGGTGATTTATGACAGCTATTGATACTATCCGCACTCAAGATTGGCAAGCGATATTCTCTGACGACGAAAAATCCCTCGCGATTGGCGGACTTGAGAGCGGCAATGTGGTGTTATTGCCGGAGTTGGCGTTTAGTTTGGCAGACAATGAAGAGTTTATTCTAAGGGATCCTATCCTAAGCCCAAAGCGCAAAAATATCAGCTACAACAGTTTAACGCAGCAATTAGGCGGCGTGGCAGACGATTATTGTAACAACGATACCCTTAAAGCGTTCATGGCTCGCTATGCTAAGGCTGCTCAGCAACTCGTGTGTGCGTTATTACCACGCTATTGTGATAGTCTCGAAATCGGTCGCACTAGTTATCGGCCTGCTGAGATTGCAGGCCGTGCGAGCTCTCCTCGCAAAGACGATACCCGTTTGCATGTGGATGCGTTTCCCTCATCGCCAGTGGCAGGTAAGCGAATTTTGCGGGTGTTTTGTAATATTAATCCTTGGCATCAACCGCGGGTCTGGCATTTGGGTGAGTCATTTCGTCAGGTGGCGGATAGATTTATGCCATTGATATCTCGGCCAATGTCCTTGCAAACCGGCTTGATGAAGTTGTTACATATCACCAAAGGCAAACGCACCCCGTACGATCATTATATGCTGCATATTCATGACAAAATGAAATGTGATGAAACCTATCAAGAGAATGTGGGCAAGCAACGGGCAGAGTTTTTGCCTGGCAGCACTTGGATGGTGTATACGGATCTGGTTTCCCATGCGGCCTTGTCAGGTTCTCATTTGTTGGAGCAGACATTTTATGTGCCGGTAAGCGCCATGCAAAATGAAGCCTTAACACCGTTGCGCCAACTTGAAGCGATGTGTCACAGGCCCTTGGTATGATCCCAGACTTGCCCAAAACCATTGCCCATCGCGGTGCCAGTAGTGATGCCCCTGAAAATACCGCAGTAGCTTTTGAGTTAGCAAAGCTCAAAGGGGCAAGTTGGGTCGAGTTTGATGTGATGCTAACAGCTGACGAGGAAGTCATCGTCATGCATGACACAACCCTAGATCGTACCACCAACGGCGAGGGTTTGGTGGCAGCCATGAGTTTGGCAGAATTGAATGCGCTAGATGCCGGGGCGTGGTTTGATCCTTTATATGTCGGCGTCAAAATTCCTACCCTAAAAGAAGTCTTGATGGTATGTGCTAAAGCAGCGTTAGGCATTAATATCGAAATTAAACCCAATGATGGACGGGTGAGCCTGCTAGTCGATAAAGTGCTCAATCATGTTGGACGCTATTGGCCAGCACATTTGCCAGAGCCGTTATATTCCAGTTTTAATGCGCTTGCCGTGAGGCAAGTATGTGACAAAGTACCGAATGCCTATCTCGCGACGATTTTGGCTGAGTGGGATGAAAATTGGCAAGGTCTTGCAGATGAGTTGGCAACAGTGACTGTGCATTTAAATGAAGCCATTGTGACTGAGGAACGAGTTAAAGCGATTAAAGCAACAAATCGCCAAGTGCTAGCTTATACTGTTAATGATCCCGAGCGCGCTCGAGAGTTATTGGCGATGGATGTGGATTGTGTGTTTTCAGATAAAGCGGATTTACTATTACCCAAATGACAAATTTAACGGACTATGATGTATGTGTGATCGGCGGCGGTATTAACGGTGTTGGTATTGCTACTGATGCAGCAGGGCGTGGACTCAATGTGGTGTTGTGTGAGCAGGGAGATTTGGGCAATTATACCTCATCAAGCAGTACTAAACTTATTCATGGTGGTTTACGTTATCTTGAGCATTACGAATTTCGTCTCGTCCGTGAAGCATTGCGGGAGCGGGAAGTGCTGCTCAAGCGTGCGCCCCATATTATTTGGCCTCTCGCTTTTCTATTACCCCACCACAAAGGTTTGCGACCGTATTGGCTCATTCGGCTTGGCTTGTTTCTTTATGATCATTTAGCCAAACGCAAACGCTTGCCCGCGAGCCGTGGGGTGAAGCTCCAAGGTTCTGGTCTGCAAGAACATTACCAAAGAGGTTTTGAGTATTATGACTGTTGGGTGGATGATGCTCGATTAGTCGTATTAAATGCTATGTTAGCCCGGGAGAAGGGGGCACGTATTTTGCCACGGCATAAATGCATTAAGGCTGAGCGTTTTGCTGAACATTGGCAGGTGACGTTGTTAGACATCATTAACAATCAAGAAATATCGTTTAGCTGCCGTTGTCTTGTGAATGCTGCAGGTCCTTGGGTGAATCACTGTATTACTCATTTACTCGAGGAAAAGCCGCCCCAATCGATAAGATTGGTGAAAGGCAGCCATATTGTGGTAAAAAAATTCTTCCCCGGTGACAAGGCTTTTATTTTACAAAACACTGATAATCGCGTGGTGTTTGCTATTCCTTATGAGGGTGAATTCGCCTTAATTGGTACCACAGATGAAGATCACCAGGGGGATATAAAGAATTTACAAATCTCTCAACCTGAAATCGATTATCTGCTAGCAACGGCGAATAATTATTTTCAACAAACATTAACCCAAGACGCTATTGTGTGGTCCTATGCTGGGGTGCGACCCTTGCATGGTGATGGCAGCGAAAAGCCAGAAGATATCACTCGTGATTATCAGTTAGAGTGGCAGTGGGGTCATCAGCAGGCAGCCTTATTGAGTATTTATGGTGGCAAAATCACAACCTATCGCAAATTGGCAGAGCTTGCTTGTGAATTGTTGCGGGATGTTTTTCCTAATATGGGGCAACCTTGGACCAAAGATGCCTTGTTGCCAGGGGCTAAGCCGTTAGGCAAATACCCTTGGCTGCCTGATACGTTATATCAACGTTATCAACGGACCTATGGCAGTTTAGCAGAGATATTTTTAGCCGGTAAAGCCTCTGTTGATGAATTAGGTGAGCACCATGGTCATGGTCTCTATCAGGCTGAAGTAGATTATTTGCGTGAACATGAATGGGCTATGACAGAGGAAGATATCCTCTGGCGACGAACGAAGTTGGGGCTTTGTGTCACTCTATAATTCGTATAACTTCCCGCAACATACTCGTGGCATAGACGCCTTTAGGCAAGGTGAACGACAACAGCAAATCTTTCCCTTCATAAGACCAGGCTAAATTACTGGGCCGGAAGCGTAGGCTGCGCCGGTCTTGTTCTAAGCCTGCGTTGATGAGGCCTGCAGTAAACGGTTCATAATCAGCAAGCACGGCGTTCTCTAGGGCTAGTGCATCATTAGTAACGGATGACTTGCCTTCGCCAAATAGAGGGCCTGTTGGTGAAATATCAAATGCCTCAATGCGTTGATTGATAGCATCGTCGATGGTTTCGCAAATAAAGGTGCTGTTGCTGCCTACCAACATCATGGCGTCACCTTGCAGGGCTTTGTTCCATAGGTTTTGTTTAACTCGCTCATCTAACACACAATTAAACAACCACGAACGCACCGCCGATAAATAAATACTGCGCTTGTTGCGCGAGGGTTTGATTTTGCCTTGGAATAGCAACTCCGCAGATTGCAGATTGCTGCCGTCGATGCCAAATCGTTGTGGGCCGACAAAATTGGGTAGGCCATTTTGTTGAATTGTTTTAAAAAGCGTCTCGGCCCGGTCTCTATCGCCGTCAATATCTCGTAACACTAGTTTAAAATGGTTTTGTTTTAATGAACCGCGCCGGAGCTTTTTGTTATGTTGCGTGATTTCAATAAGTTTAATATCGTCATTTTCTAATTGTTGCCAATCAATCTCCGGTCGTTTGGGCAAATACACCGAAAACCATTGCCGAGTAATGGCATTGCGGTCTTTCATGCCTGCAAAACTGACATTGAATGGTTTCACCTTCGCGAGTTTGGCAATTTGGTCAGCAAGCCATGTGGTATTGCAATTGGTCTTCTCGATATGAAGGCAAACATGCTCGCCTGTACCTGCAAGCTCAAAGCCTAAATCTTCATCGACCATAAAATTACTGGGCTCAGCTTTAAGGGTGCCAGTAAGTGCTGGCCCACCATGGGCATAGGCGAAGGCAGAGAGGTTTTTGTCAATTATCATCATCGTAGTGTCAGTCAGTTACATTAATAGGGACCTATGATATGCTAATTCTTCATAAATTGAGAGCATTTCAATGGAAAAAAGGATCTTTAACCGCAGTTTACTCTCTTGGTGCCTGTACGATTGGGCCAGTTCGCCATTCTCGACGATTATCATTACCTTTGTCTTTGCTGCCTATTTCACAAGCAGCATTGCCACCTCCAGTATTAAAGGCACCGAACTTTGGGGGGATGCCAGTTCCTTTGCTGCCCTGATTATTGCGATTCTGAGTCCTATTTTCGGTGCCATTGCGGATAATTACGGTCGCCGCAAACCCTGGCTGGGGCTGTTTGTCCTCTTGACCGCCGTTGCCACAGCCTTGCTGTGGTATGCATTGCCTGAGCACCAATCACTGGCGTGGGTGTTAACCTGGGTGGTTATTGGCACTATTGCCTTTGAGCTGGGGAATGTCTTCTATAACGCCATGATGCCGGGGTTGGCGCCGGAGCGTTATTTGGGCCGGGTTTCGGGTTGGGCCTGGGGCACAGGCTATGTGGGAGGCTTGGTATGTTTATTCACCGTGTTATATTGCTTTATCCACCATGGTGAAACGTGGTTTGGTTTATCAAAAGCGACGGCCGCGCAAATACGGGTGAGTGGGCCATTCGTGTCGGTGTGGTTAGTAGTCTTTGCCTTGCCCTTGTTTTTATTCACCAAAGACCGACAAGCCACGGGCTTGAGTTTGCGCCAGGCAACTCACAAAGGTTTACGGGAACTAGGGTCGAGTATCAAAAAAATTCTCATGCACCGGGAAGTGTTTAAATTTCTCATTGCAAGGATGATCTATATCGATGGGTTGAATACCTTATTCGCCTTCGGTGGTATTTATGCAGCGGGGACGTTTCATATGTCCATGAGTGAGATCTTAGCGTTTGGTATCGCGATGAATATTACTGCCGGTATTGGTGCGTTTACGCTGGCTTGGGTGGATGACTGGATTGGCTCAAAACGGACAATTTTGATTGCCATCATCGGCTTGTGTAGCTTTGGTGTCTCGACAGTACTGGCGCCGACCAAAATGGGCTTTTGGGTATTTGCTTTACCGTTGGGTTTATTTGTTGGTCCAGTACAAGCAGCAAGCCGGACGATGCTAGCACGGTTAGCACCCAGAGAGCTCATCACCGAGGCCTTTGGTCTGTATGCCTTATCCGGCAAAGCCACCGCCTTTGTGGGGCCATGGTTATTGGGTTATGTGACGTATCTCTTTAACAGCCAGCGTGCGGGCATGAGTACGGTATTGGTATTTATGTTAGTGGGTGGGATTATTTTGTTATTTGTCCGCGAGGATTAACGAATCGTTGTGCCCCAGGCGCTATTATCGCGCCGGTATGGTTGGCCGGTATCATATAATAACAATGTGCCGGAGTAGGGATCTTTTTTCTTCGGTCGAAACATTGCCGTTAACACATTGCTGGGACTGCCGGCAGTGGATAAGACCAGGCAAGTTTGGGGCTTGGGATTATTGGGATCATAAACAAAATCAGGCTTGCTGCTTAAGCGTAAAAAGATTTTGCTGTAATTACCATAGGGCGTACCCGGCGGTGTACGCACGGACAAATCAATCCGCGCCGGTGGGGTGACATTGATCGTTGTGCTAGCGTCCTGGGGAATGGTCTCTAATACACGTAATCCCGTTAGTTGATTACCTTGCAGGCGCGAGACCCGTACGTCAAAGCGACGACTGGCATTTTGTAGATTAATAGCCATAGTGCAGGGGCGAGGCGCTTGTTCTGTCTCGGTTGCTTGGTTGGTGTTATCCGTTGTCTCGAGATTATCATCCGCAGCACTGGCTACGCCTATTACCAGCGCAAGTAAAATTCCGTATACTGTTCGCAACACTATCGACATAATCACATTGTAGGGGGCAATGGCGAGTTTGTCATTAGCAAACGTTTACAAAACTGCAACGACTCGTTGCAGAAATTTGATAACCAATACATGACTCGATCAGGAGGTCTGACAATGAATAAATCAGCCATCATCACCGGCGCGAGCCGCGGCATTGGCGAAGGTATCGCCCGTTATTTAGCTGCCCAGGGCTATCATTTGGGCTTATTTGCCCGGGGTGAAGCGGCACTCGCCGATGTCAAAGCCAGTATTGAAGCGGAGCACCCTGATATCAAGGTTCATATTTATCCCACTGACGTTAGTGATCTCGGCGCTGTGACAGGGGCTGTGGCGGATTTTAACGACCAGCTTGGTCGGGTGGATGTGCTGGTGAATAATGCCGGTATTGCCCGTATAGGCACTAGTGATGTGACGCCAGAGGATTTGCAAGCGTTACTCGATATCAATATTAAAGGTGTTTATAATTTGACCCATATGGTGGCACCCATTATGAAGGCGCAAGGATCCGGCTACATCATTAATATGTCATCACGGGCCGCCAAAATAGCCATGCCGCCACTAGGAGCTTATGCACTCACCAAATACGCGGTGAATGGCTTTAACGAGGCGATTTTCACGGAACTTGCCCCCTATAACATCAAATGCACTGCCATTTGTCCCAGTGTCATTGAGACCGAGATGACCAAGGACTTTGATTTCCCTAACGATGAGAAGATCCAAGTCAGTGATATCGTTACAACTGTTGATTATTTGATCAACCTGGGTCCTAACGCTTTGATTAAAGAGGTCGTGGTGGATTGTCAGCGGGTAGTGAAGGCTATTAAGTCGCCGATTAAGCGCGATTGAGCAGATATTGTTGACTTTATGATCACTGGGTTTTAAGATGCGCGGTATTGATAACTAATAATTCATGAGGTTGAGATGGGTACTACTTATACAATTACGTTACAGTTGGCAGAAAGCTCAAAAAGTAAACAAGAAGTTAATGAGTTACTTTTGGTGTTAGCAGCCAATGGTATTACTGCTCAACGTAATGAACAAGATAATCTAGCTTTAACAGTTAAATCTAGAAGGCAACTTTACAACCATACAGATAGTGATGCTCATTTGCAGGGCAGCTCCATTGAGACCAACGCCCTAGAGTATTTGTCCCGTGAAGTTTATGGTGCTATGCCTTTCTTTTATTCGCAGGATTATCGCGCGTTAGAATTTACCGCTGTTGATGTAAAGCAACCTGGTAAGGATAGCCAAAGACTAATTGCGCCGGCAGAGGCTAATGTGCTGTCTTTGCCTGATTTGTTAAATCGAAGTCATGAGCTATATCACTGCAACGTTCAACATCGCAATGCGGTGGTTACTGAACGAAATCTTGCCATTAAAAGTGATAGCCTAGCGGGAAGAAAAACAATTTTACCGGAACCTTGGCCTAATGCAAATTATCGTGCTGAATGGACGGGCCCATCTTTTGCAAAAATGCTGCTGTCAACCAGTATTTACCATTCGCCACCGGCTAAAGCAGTGCGTGAACTCTCTGAGAAAGCGACTCCAAATGAGAAAGGTGTTGCAACAGCGCTGGCTTTCTCAATTGCCGCGGTTGTAATTATGGGGGTTGGATTAGGTACTTTTCAGCCTTGGTTGATATTTTCTGGTGCAATGGTGCTATTAGGTGGTATCTGCTCAGGTGGTAGCGTCGCGATCGGTCTTAATGCAACAGCATCTTGCCGGCCCTAATTTTACTGGCCTAATCCCACAACTCATCCAAACGCTTATCTCTACCGCATAGTTTGCGGTAGAGTTTGTATCTGACCGGGTTCTTTTCGTAATAATTTTGATGATAATCTTCGGCGGGGTAAAACTTGCTGGCCTTGGTTATTGGGGTGACGACCTTGGGGACTTGTTTGGAATTAATAATGTCTTGTTTTGATTGTTGGGCTAATTGTTTTTGTTGTTGGTTATGGTAAAAAATCTCAGCTCGGTATTGGCTGCCTTTATCACAAAATTGTTTGTTGCTAACAGTTGGGTCGATGTTACGCCAGTAGATAGCGAGTAATTCTTTGTAGCTCACTTTGCTGGGATCATAAACGATTTGCACGGCTTCTGTGTGGCCAGTTTTGCCACCGGAGACGGCTTTGTAAGTCGGGGTTTTGGTTTTGCCGCCGGTATAGCCAACGGTGGTTGAGATGACACCTGGCAATTGGTCAAAGGGTTGCTCCATACACCAAAAGCAGCCGCCGGCGAAGGTTGCCGTAGCGGTTTGTTGGGCCATTGCCAAGATGGGGCAAAGGCATAAGAGTAGGGTCAGTAAACGGGGCATAATAACGTCCTTTGTTGTTGCCCGATAATTATAGTCTATTCAGCGGCTTGCGCTGAATGCTTCGCGATGGGGATTTCCAAAGGGGGAGAATTGCAATCTCCCTCTTTGGTCGCCATACGCGCGGCTTAGCCGCGCTGGCGATAGTTCTTGGGAAGCAACTTCCCGCTTTCAGCGGGAGTTGCTATAGTCTATTCCACCCCGATAGAAGGAATCGCCACTACCGGATCCACATCCTGCTCATAATCCACGCCTTCCATCTCGAAGCCGAACAGGTTAAAGAAACCTTTGCGATAGCCGGCCAAGTCAGAGATATCCATCAGGTTGTCTTGGGTGACTTGTTGCCAGAGTTCAAATACCGCTTGTTGTACGTCTTCGCGCATTTCCCAATCATCAATGCGGATGCGGTTACTGTCGTCAGTGGGGACTGCCACAGGGTTGTAAAGGAAATCGTGATATAGTCTTGCGATTTGCTCAATACAATCTTCGTGCAGGCCTTTTTGTTTCATGACTTTGAACAACAATGAAATGTATAATGGCACCACAGGAATCGCAGCACTGGCCTGAGTGACGACGGCTTTGTTGATAGATACATAGGCTTCACCTTGCAGACTGTTTAATTTATCAGTGATAGCCGCAGCAGTACGTTCTAAGTCTTCTTTGGCTTTGCCGATAGTGCCTTCACGATAAATCGGGAAGGTTAATTCAGGGCCGACATAAGAGTAAGCAAGTGTTTTTGCACCATCGGCAATAGCATCGGCATTCAATAGGGCATCAATCCATAACTGCCAATCTTCACCACCCATTACCGCAACGGTGTTGTTGATTTCTTCTTGATTCGCCGGGCCAATCTCGACTTGAGTAATTTCGCCCTTGAGAGGATCAACAGACTTGTTACTGAATGGTTTGCCGATGGTTTTGAGTGCGGAGTTGTACACTTCACCGGTGTCAGGGTGCACGCGACGTGGCGAGGCAAGACTATAAACGATCAAATCCACTTGGCCGAGTTCTTGTTTGATGAGATCAATGGTTTGTTGCTTAATTTCATGGGAAAAGGCATCACCATTGAGACTTAATGCTTTGTAACCGGCTTCAGTGGCGTATTTCTCGAAGGCAGCCGTATTATACCAACCGGCACTGGCGGTACGTTTGCCACTGGCGCCTTTTTCAAATGACACCCCAATGGTATCCGCATCACCGATGAAACTCGCTACGATACGCGACGCCAGACCATAGCCAGTAGAGGCGCCGATAACCAGCACACGCTTGGCAGCATTGGCAATCTTGGGTTGTTGCTTGGCATAGTCGATTTGGCGCTTGACGTGGGCGTCACAGCCCGTAGGGTGGGAAGTCGTGCAGATAAAGCCGCGGGTTTTGGGTTGAATGACCATTTGTGTTTCCTCAGTCGGTTGTTTGCCCGCCATTATAGCGATTTTTACCACGCCCACAAGAGAATGCATTAAATAATTTAATTAAAATGCCAATCATTTGGTGACTATACTTGTTTATGGGGAATAGAAGGACAACAACACTGATGGTCACCCATACTCGCATGTCATTCATAAAGCGTTGCCTGCTGGGCTTCCTATTGCTGGGGCTTACTGGTACAAGCGCTGTGGCCACCAATTTAATTCTCAGTAAAGATAGAATTGAAGCCATCGGCCGCGAGTATGGTCTCAAGACTGAAGACCGGGTGCGCGCTTGGCAGGGGCTCATCAAAAATCACCAACATGAACCGGAGCTTGTGAAACTCAAATTAGTTAATCGCTTTTTTAATCGCATCGAATATATGCACGACCAAGATTTATGGGGCAAACGCAATTACTGGGCAACACCGCTCGAGTTCATTATTCGTAATGGTGGTGACTGTGAGGATTATGCTTTGTCAAAATACTTTACTCTGCGAGCAATGGGTGTGTCGGCCAACAAGATGCGCATCACGTTTGTCAAATCTCTCAAAATGGACCGGGCTCACATGGTGTTGTCCTATTACGAAACACCGTCAGAAGATCCTTTTGTCTTGGATAACACCACTGATATGATCTTCTATGGGACAGAGCGACCTGATCTCAAACCGATTTATAGCTTCAATGGTGATGGGGTGTGGGTAACCGACAAACCCTTATCAGCAGGTAGCAATACGGCAATGCCTGCATCTAATGGCGATAATCGCATGCTGCTGTGGATAGATTTAAAACAACGTATGATGGCACAAGGTTTACTGTGAGGATAGAACCATGACCTTAAAAAAACAATTGATACTGGTAACATTGATTATATTTTCTCTCGTGTTTTGTGGCGCGTTTGTAATTAGTGTGAAAAATTTCCAGACTTACCTGTCTGAGCAGCTTGATGCGGAAGCGCAAAACACAGCAAGCTCACTAGGAGCCACCTTATCTCAATACACTGAGAACAATGATATGGCAACTATCAGTGCATTATTAGACTCGGTGTTTAAGTCAGGTAATTACCAAGAAATTGGCATTGTCGCTACTGATGGTAAAGAGCTCTTTAATCGCGAGTTAGAATTACCCAAGCCTCGTGTGCCTGGCTGGTTTCGAGATATGGCAAAACTCGACGTCACCCCTGGTAATGCTTTGGTTATGGCAGGCTGGAAACAATTTGGTGAAATCTATGTTGTGCCCCACATTGATTATGCTTACAAAGAATTATGGGACAATACTCTTGAGATATTTGGCTTATTCGTTGGTTGTTTATTGCTGACATGGCTATTAGGTGCCATTATCCTTAGTTATCTGCTTCGACCACTGCAAGCTGTGAAACAACAAGCGGATAGCATTTCCTCACGCCAATTTACCCGGCAGGATAAACTGCCTGTTACTAAAGAGTTACGCTCTGTAGTTGAAGCGATGAATAATATGTCAATGAAAGTCGAAGAAATGTTTCATGAGCAAGCCAGTGTTACGGATAAGTTACGTGAGCAAATATTTAAAGATCCCTACACTGGCCTCGCTAACAAAAAATACTTTATGCGCCAGTTAACACAGTTGACCGATGCATCTGAATCATCACACTTATTGTCAGTGTTCATTCTCGAGTTTAAAGGTTTGGATAAATTCAAGGCGCGTTTGGGTTATGAGGCAGGGGATAGTTATCTCACTAAGGTCGCAAAAGTGCTTGAGAGCTTCATCCTACCGGGTAGTGATGATGTGGCTTGTCGTCTAGGGGATGACAGCTTTGGGTTATTGGTTTTAGACAAAAACAATACGGCAATCAAGGGCATAGCTCGTAATATCCAAACTAAACTCAATGAGCTTCATGGCTTTTTGGATCTTAAAACAATTACCTTTAATATTGGTATTGCCCATATGTTGTCTGGGGAAACAAGTGAAAAAGTGCTCTCCGTCGCTGACATGGCGTTACGTAGTGCGGAGTCTCAAGGCGTTAATAGCTGGGAGATTTATACTGCAGAACATCTTGAGTTGCAACAAATTCACACTGCCAGCCAGTGGCGTGAAATATTTGCCGATATTGTCAATCGTCAAGCGGTGCAACTCTACAAACAGCCTGTGCACAGTTTCAAAAATGGCAGCTCTGAAATAATGCACCAAGAAATCCTTATGCGGCTTTATGACGAACAAGATAAAGTCATGAATGCGGGTTTATTTATTCCTATGGCCGAGATGCTAGGGGTTACTTTTGAGTTGGATAAATTGGTCGTCATGAAAACAGTGGAGTATTTATCTGAAAATCAAGATGACTCTCAGTTTGCGATAAATCTATCAGCTGATTTTATCAAGTCTGATACCTGTGGTGAGTGGCTCATCGCCTATCTGCAACAAAACCAACAAGTGTGCCAATCGTTGGTGTTTGAATTTATCGAGTCAGTTGCAATCACTATGCCTGATGATATGAAACGGTTAACGACTCAACTACGCCAACTTGGTTGTGGGATAGGGCTGGATCATGTGGGACGTGGATTTACCTCGCTCAAATATCTGCGTCAGTTGCAAATAGATTACCTCAAAATTGATGCGACTTATATTCGTGATATTCCTAATGACAGAGATAATCAATTTATCGTGCATTTGCTTACAGAGGCAGCCCATAAC
The DNA here is from genome assembly GCA_002709565.1 of Legionellales bacterium. GTDB lineage: Bacteria > Pseudomonadota > Gammaproteobacteria > UBA1113 > UBA1113. Next base: position 16,029 of record PAPY01000033.1, read on the forward strand.
TTTGATATCAAGGTCTTGGCTGTAAGTGTAGAGAACGAAACAGAAGTTACGGCATTAAGGGATCTGCACGTCAATGGCGGGCAGGGGTATTATTTTGGAAAGCCCATAAAATTATAGGCTTACGTCATTTGCGCAATAATAAACCAGCCCTGTGCTATACTAAGAACACTACGGGGAATATTTCGAGGCGCCTATTATGATGCATCCAAGCCACATCTGGCAACGACTGCTGGGCTTTACGCAAGCCGAACAAGCCAACAGTGTCTTATTGACACTCGCCAACATCCAAAAGCAAAATCGACCGGTTTATATTTTTAATCCGCGCACTAATGATCGAGAAAAATCATTTATTCAGCAGGTTGATTACACCACCAACCAAGTAATGTTCTCATTGTTGTCTTCGGATAACGAGTATTCATTGCTTTATGATGACGTTAAAGTCATATACACTACAAATGGTATCAATCAAATGTACTTGCAGGGTAAATTACGGCATATAAGCCGTGATGGTCATGTAACATTAGCGGTTGAATTTCCAAATTATCAAGGTGGCCATGACCGACGTGCAGATGAACGAGTCGTGGTTAACAACCATGTCGATAATCATTTTGCCCATTTGTTCATTACCCGCGAATACAGTTTACAAGGTTTGCTAGTAGATATTTCTAGTGGCGGTTGCTGTCTTGCTTTTGAGGGTAATTTTGCTGAAGGGTTTCATACCGGTGATGTAGTGAACACGTGCCGTATTGAACTGGGTCAGCACTTCTCAGTTGAGGTGCCCGTCCAAATTCAATGGCATCAATACGATCATGCTCACCGCCATACCCGAATTGGTTGTAAGTTCTTAGGGCTTGATAGTCACCAGCGACGTTTGTTAGATTTGTTCATTGATAATATCGAAAGCTACCGCTAACAGCAGGAGCGTGACATGCAAGCAAGATGGTGTCTGTGTACGGTTATCTTAGGCAGTGTTTGCCTTGGTCTACCCGCCTATGCCACCGAAGTGTATCAATCCGTCAGTGAGACGGGCGAGGTGACGTTCTCTGATGAACCTGTGCCTGGTGCTGCCACAACAGATGTTGTCAATATTGATGCAAATATCAGCCCTGAGAGGCAACAGCAAGCCCAAGAGCGTCACGACGCATTAATGACGAAGAGCCAGCAGATATCAGATGATTTAGCTAAGGAAGAAAAAGTCCGCAACGCCAAGAATAAAATCTCCCAATCATCACCCACAATTCCAGCAACAGAATCAGTCTATTCTGAAACAACCTATCACAGCGATGCCTACTACAATCCCTACTATCATCGCTATGATTATCATCACATGCGTCCCCATACTATCAACACTCACACTCCAACAGCACGTGGGGGTCATCGTGGCACGGCCCATGGTGCTGGCGGGCGTAGTGGAGCCGGGACAGCTCACAGTGGTGGTCGTGCTGGCGGTGGAGGCCGCGCTGGTGGTGGCGGTGGTCATGGTGGTGGCCGCGGTGGTTAGACTCGATTTTCAATCCTGTATCGATTAGAATGCCTTTTTGAACATTATTGACTTCTATGCCTACTGATATTCATTTACAAGCCGTTGATTTGGCGCTGGCCGCCAAACGCTGGGGGGATGGTCGTGGTGAGCCTGTATTGGCGCTACACGGTTGGCTGGATAATTGTGCCAGTTTTGACTTCTTGGCGCCATTATTGCCGGATTATGATGTGGTGGCATTGGATTTGCCCGGTCATGGGCATTCGGCCCATTTGCCCGATAGTTGTCAGTATAATTTTTTGGATTATGTCAAATTTATTATTGCTGCCGCTGATGATTTAGGCTGGGAGCAGTTTCACTTGCTCGGCCATTCACTGGGTGGTGCGCTTGCCAGTGTGGTTGCCAGTGCCTTTCCAGAGCGAGTTAAATCAGCTACTTTTATTGATTCTATTGGTCCTGTTACTGAAACAGTCGCTCTTGCCTCAGCCCGTTTATCCAAAGCCGTCAATAAAGTGCTGCACCGTAGCAACAAAGCCAAAAAATGCTACCCTGATATTGAGCTTGCCATCAAGAACCGCCAACGTAGCGGGGGATTGAATTATGAGTCAGCCAAAGTCTTAGTCGAGCGGGGCATCAAAGCGGTCGATGGTGGTTATCAATGGCGCTTTGACGACAAGTTACTTCTGCCTTCGAATACCTATATGACCGAGGAGCAAGTCCATGCTATCTTACGCGATATAGTGGTGCCGGTATTGTTAATCCAAGCCAGCGATGGCATTCTCCATGACAACATCCACGTACAACACCGGATGACCCTTATCGATAACTTAAGTCATGTTATTGTTGAAGGGCATCATCATGTGCATATGGAAGCGCCTCAATCATTGGCAATTGAGCTCACGCAGTTCATTCAATTCTAAAAATCCTTATGCCTTAACCCATTGTTAAGCTTCAGCAGCTAGGCTTCTAGTAATGCTGATTAATAATAATAGAGAGGTTTGTTGATGTATAGCAATGCTGAAGGTAATCTATTTAGTCATTGTGATCAATTGATTAAAGATGGTAAATACAAGGATGCTATAGAGGCAGCGAAAGATCGCAAAGAAATTTTGCCCGCGCTCTTTGAACTAAATCCAGAGCATGCTGCCGCAATTGGCGCAGTAATTGATAGAGACTATGCACGGTCATTACTTGAAACGTTAGCAGCAAATGATCGATATTCATCGGCAATTGCAATGGCAGGACAAAGTAAAGAGGTCGCTTATGGGTTACTCAATGAGTCCATACTCGTCCAAAACGAAGATGGTAAAACCAATACACATTATAGTATCAACTATTTATACGAGATGAATAATGGCCGACGTCCTCCAGTCTATCATCATCGAGAGGCTATTCACGCTCTCGGTGATCAATTAATTGCGAATGACTGGTATAGCGAAGCACTAGATCTTATCAAAAAAAAATGTGGAACGCGTAGTCAAATAGAGCAGTTATCATACCTTATTGAAAGTAGCGATTGCCCTACGGTTCTAAAGGATCGTAAAAAAGAGATTGGAGTTGCTCGAAAGTCTTACTCGACTAAGACAGGTGATTTACTTAAAATTCATGTAAATCACCTCATGGCTAATGCAGATAATCGTGAAATGCAAGGAATTATTTCCAAGATGATTGTTAAGACTATCAATCACCTTGATAAAAAGGGCTGTGACGTAGCAACGGCAACCCGTATTGTAAAGCTTTTGATGAATGCCATTAAAGTCAATAAAGATAATCTCAATATGGTAAACCTTCTACCTAGCATCAAAAACATCTTAGCTGCAGTTGTGAAACTTCAAGCATTTGAGACGGCTGAAATAGGCACTCAAAGTCGCTTTGCAACTTTTTTCGGAGCAACCTCACCTAAGGGATGCAGAGTACCTGATCCTATTAGTGGAATTCGTAGTGAATTGTCAGAGGGAAGTCCTAATCTTACTCTTGTTTTAGGTCTTATCAGTGATACACATCCGGACAAAAGCTGTCCTGATGGTCGACTAGAATCAACCCATAAATTCTATCAGGCAGTTAACAACCTGCTTGGTGAAAGCTGCATGAATGTAGCAGAAGCTCGTGGCACGGCAGCTCCAGGAGCTAGCGTCGGAACAGATGATCTATAGGGTATTATAGTATCCGTTCCACATGAATTCATTCGAATACCTATATGACTGAGGGCAAGTCTATGGCATTCTCCATGACAGTATCCACATGTAATACCGAATGACCCTTATCGATAACTTAAGTCATGTTATTGTTGAAGGATATCATCTTGTGCATATGGAGAGTTCCAATAATATTGCAATCCATATTCATTTATTTATTTGACAATAACCCCTGTGATAATCTTCAGTTAATCTTCAACCTCTATTCTTAAGAGACAGAAACTACTAATAATGGGATGTTACTATGACTGTACCAGAAGGTCTTTCTATCGCTTCTTGTCGAGGTGAATATAAAAGAGTATTTAGTGTGTTGCAAACAGCCGCCAAGAATTTTGACCAAGCTTCCGTAGCTGATAGGCGTCAGTTTGATAGCCTTTATAAAGAAATATCTGATAGTAACCCTGACTTTTTATACGGACTTGGTCAAGATAGGATTGATGGAAGTAACAATTTATTTTACTTCCTCACGCGTGACGTGGCAATACAGGCATTTAATGAGTACTTTGCGGAGGGGGATTATGTATTGGCACAGCATGTCCTAAGAGATAGGGATGATTTACCCAGCCAGAGCGCCCAGCTACAAAATTATGCTGATACTTTGAAGCGTACAGAGGCAGCTACTGAAGAAACGGGCAATATGTCAGGAGAATACGTAGGGGAATCCGAGTCCGTATCAGAAGGGGTTACACTAGACCAAGTTAAAAATGAACAAGACATGTCAAAAAAATGTGATCTTTCTATGCATTGGTTTGTCGATCGATTCAATCAAGACCAGCCTAGCGAAAATATAAAATCTGTAACGGCGCTAATTAATAACCGCTCCGTTGTTGAGGCTACGGCAATGGTCAAAGCTCTTTCGGATGCTGTTACGCAAAATAAAGGCCGTGTTGATTTGGCTAAGTTAGAGCCGTATGTACGACAAATTCTTAAAAAAATTGTTGATTTACCTGCGTTTAATACAGCTGGATTGGGTGCACGTGCTAAAATAGCTAAACGGCTAGCCTTCCTTGGTATGGCGGATGTTCCTGATAGCCGGCGGGTGCCTGCTGGGATTGAAGATCTCAGAAACAATCTAGCAGGTGATGGTTTTTTGTTGTCGTCAAAGAGTGATTTGGCCAAAGTTAACCCTCAAGGAAATTGCGAAGGTGATCGTGATGAGAATGTCCATCAATTTTATAAGGCTGTTGATGAGCTATTTGGTGAAACTTGCATGAATGTTGAGGCTCTTGCTAAGGCACGCAAGCAAAACAATCTGGAACATGGCTGTTTGTAACAATAATTAATTAACCTGTTCAATATTAACCCCCTTAATCGTCGGACTTCGCCGAGTTTTCTTCAGGTATTTCGCCAACGGAATATCAATCACTTTCTTATTCGTCGTTGATGCTTCACGGTAGATTAAGCCCTGCTTGGTGCGGATAGCAAAACCTAGATGGGACACATTAAGATTAGTCCCTAAGTCTTTGCGTCGTTGCCAATTGGGGCGGACGATCTCGACGATGCTGCCAGAGGGGATTTGGTCGAAGACGTAGTTATTGGGCTGGCCTTTTTTGTTAAATAGAGCTTTCAGGGGAATATAAACTATAGGGCCTTGTTGTTTGGGAGTATTGGCCCCTAGATTGCGCATAGATGTGAGCAGTTGCTTGGTTTGTTGTTTGGAGAGGGGTTCGAATCGTTTAATGCTGCGGGCCTTTTTCTTGCGATACCAAGATTTCTTATCAATCACCGCATTAGCGCGAACGGCGAGGGATTTGCCGTCTTTGTCATGTATCTCTCGGGTGATGTCTTTGATGTAGCCTTTCTTGGCATTATTAATATTCCAATCAATCGTAGTGAAATGATTACGGTTATAATAACTCGGTTTGCCGGTGCCATAGCGGATGTTGAGGATATTCTGTTTGAATTCAGCCAAGTCGTTACTGTTCACCAATGCTAATACGGTGCTGACTAAGGTTAAACAATCAAAGGCATCGGTGCGATACAGGGGGCGCTGATCAAAGGTTGCCTTGGGGCCTTCGCCGTTGGCATAGAGGAGATAGGGTTTGCCAACGAAGTCTTGGCTATCGGCAATTAAGCGTTTGCTGACAGATTGACTGTGGCTGGCGGGCTGGCGATAAATTTGCTGGATAGCCATGTCATAATTAGCCACACTGTAGCGCGGTATTATCTGAATACGGTGGCTGTGCTGGTAACCATGTCCGACTTCTACGCCTACGAGTAGAATCATTAGAATACCAAGGCAGCGAATTGCTGTCTTCATGAGGCTTTCCCTGAGCCATGGTAGCGAACACGATGAATAAAACGACCAATGGGCGATGCGCCAAAGATCAAGAATAGACTTAGCATAAATTGGCCACCATAAGCAATCAGTTGTGGTAAACTGGAGGCAAAGCTATGGGCTTGATTTTGAATAACAATGGATAGTAGTACTAGTAACTTCGGCACGGAAAGTGCTAGGAGCAAAATCCCGATAGCAATTAATAATGTTATTAATAAATCATTGCCGGTTTCGCTGGTGGTTTTGTCCTCAGACTTGCTCATCAGCCTAGCAATGGGGCCAGCAAGACACCAGAGTGCAATTGGAAATACTAAGCCCAACAAGGGCAAGCAGAACAAAAAGATTAGAAATGCCAAACCGTGATCGCTACCCATACTTACCGCTTGATCTAATACCATGCCCCAACTGGGTAAGTCAGACAAAAAGCTCACAAACAAATATAAGGCCAGCAGTTTAACGCCAATATTGGCAAAGTCATAACGGGTGATGGGGGACATGCTTAGCTCTCCTCTTGTTCAGAGCCATCGGGATTGATTAACTTATGTCGCCCCGAGGCATGGCGTTGACGTAATTCAATATCAATGTATTTGTCGGTAATGGCACTGGAACCATGGCCTGCATCATCCCGCACATGTTCTCGCGGACGAAACTTCACATCATCGGATATCCCGGTATGACGTAACCAGTGCACGGTGGCCGCGGACATTTGTTCCGCTTCTTCGACATGATTATCGCGCTTTAGTTGGTCGATAGCCATGTCAAAGCAGTCTTGCACGATTAAGCGGATATGGCGCGTGCTGGTAATAGGGCCTTTACCCCGGGCTTTTTGGATCAAAGGCGTCGTCTCACCGGGGGTAGGCAGTGATGTCAGTCCCAGGCTTAGGCGATAGCGTTTCAAGGCACTGAGCATGGCATCACTGACCGCAATATCCCGTTGCTTGTTGCCCTTGCCCACAGTAGTGAACCACCAATGGCCGTCGTTGTCTTTGTGAAAATCCCCCATGGTGGGTTGCCAGCGGGGAGTAGCGGTCAGCTCTGAGATCCGCAGATACATACCGTATAGGGCATTCATGATAAACAGTGTGCGTTCATGGGTAGCGGGATCTTTGCTGGCAGCGGCTTCGGCAGTATTGATCACATAAGCCCATTGCAACTCAGAAAGTCGGCGGATTACAGGTTTGCCTTGTTGTTTGCGGATAAATTTACTTTTTTGACGGATTTGTGAAACAGGATTTAATGCCGCGTAGTCTTCTTGAATCAAAAAGTTATAAAAGCTGCTGGCAATCGAAAAAATCGCCTGCAGGGCTTTTTGAGACAGTGTATAATTCTTGCGGCTAGGGCTCTCGCCGTTGCGATGAGCGGTTTTGGTAACAGTAACCACAAAGGGACGCCACTCAGGATTTGGTTGACGTTCATCATCGGCTGCGCGACTGAAGCGAGCGACATTCTTGAGGCCAATCCAGGCTTCAGGCGGACTTTGGCAAAACTCCACAAAGCTCTCGAACTCATTACGGGTTAAATCCTTGACAGATTTGTTCTGCACAAACCAACACCAATGCAACAAACGTTCTATCTCACGTCGGTAAGCATTAAACGTCGCACTGCTACCACGGTAACTGTAAAGAAATTCGCAGGCATGATTGTAATCGGCGGCAACATAGGCGGGTGGGTTGTTAAAATAACTTGTCGTATCGATGGGTTTGGCGATCCGTGGATTCTCCATCTGCGCTAAGGTGTCAAATAATGGCAGTGGGGCTTGTTTCAAATAACTCATATACCATCCATATTATTTAATTGCTGCAGTGTCTTGTGGCATAAACGTTGTGTATTGGAATCGTTGTAAATCTTTGTTCAGCAAGTATAAGCCAACGACGATGCAGAGTAAAAGGGAAGACGCAAATCCATAACCGAAAAAAAACGGCCCTAGGTTAATACTGATCCCAGTAAAGACAAAGTTCGTCAAAGCAAACATAGCGGTCAGTAGGAGCGCGCGGGCGCGACGGTCAAGGTAGAAAAAGATATTCAAAATACTCAAAAATACAATTTGTAGACCGGTGCCCACGACGTCAACGTTCAAAAGATTTGTATAAAGCAACGAAACGCCGAGGAAATTAAGCAATGTTGGGCCCATCACAATCGTTATCAATACCGCAATGGACTGTAACCGCGCTATTTCAAAAATACCTTGGCGTGCAGAAATGATCATATTGTTATGCATCTCGGTAATATGACTCAAAGGTGCACCATGCAGTACAGCATCAAAGTATTTGTCGTAATATTCTGAAAAGTCTGTTTCCATCCTCACCAAGAAGACGGCCATCCCAGGAATAATGGAGAGATAGGCTAAGAAAATAGGCGTATCGTAGATTATCGAAGCTCGTAGGGGACCAATGATGGCATCACTGGTCGTCGGGGTGAACCAAAAACTAAACTTATCAATCCATAAACCCAGATTGTAGAAAAAACCAACGCCAACTAAGGATAAATAGACTTTTTCTTTGTCCAGAAAATCAAAGGCAAAGGTCTTATTGGCGGGGTATTCTTCAATGATGGTAAACATAATGCCAAAAAACAACATGAAGTGACCCACCACAAAGCTACCAAGGTAGGCATTCAAACCATGGTTTTGTCCCAGATAACCCAAGCCAAGCATTACGCTGTAACCGATAAAAAACACCAAAACGATAGTGCGGTAGCGTTTGAGGCTGGAGAGCAGTACCGCGCCTAACCAGATGTTACACAACAACACAAAACCGACTACCATTAATAATTTGTAGGTTAAATCTTGTTTTGGGAAAAAGCTAAAAAAGAACATTGCTGAGAGCAGGAGAGCGAATACGGTCACTATGGATAATAGGCCATAGAAATTAGGCAGAACACTTTCTTTGCGTTGCGAGAATAACTCATCAGAAACAAAGCGGGTAAATAATAGTTGAACGAACCCCGTCAATACTAAACTAAAGGCGATGAGGTAGGTAACTGAGGTTTGAAACTGTGCGACTTCTTCGCGTACTTGTCCCTTGGTAATCGTCAAAAAACCCAATAAGAGCATGGCAATAATCGATATGATCCAAGAGCCGGAACTGATGATCCCCGCATACAGATACGCGCGGATTAAACCAAAATAGCTATCTTTGCGTAGTAATTTGCGCAGTTCGAATCCAATACCCGCCATTAACTCATTGCTCCTTGATAAATGTCACGGTATTTGTCATACATAATTTGAGCATCATAGTATTTTTCTACTCGAGCTATAGCGGCATTACTGGCTTGTTGCCATTTTTCGGGGTTTTCTAATAGTTCGATAATTGCACGAGCTAATGCCTGGGGACTGGCGATATTAACAATAGTCCCGCTAGCGCCAAGTTTGCGATCGTTGTCGCTCCCGCCATAGACGAGTTGAGCACAACTACCAACATCAGTACTCACAACCGGCAAGCCTGCTGCATAGGACTCCAAAATAGTAAGGGGTAAGCCCTCACTGATAGAGCTTAAGACGGTAAGGCTGACTTTTTTGAGAATTTCAGCCGTCTTTTGCGTGCCCAAAAATTTCAAATGGTTATTCAATTCGAGACTATTAGCAAGATTATTGCACTCTTGGGCATAGTCTAGGTCCTCATCGACGGGACCAACGACCAAAGCCTCAAAATCAGGGATCTTATTGGCAATAATTCGCGTGGCGCGGATAAAGGTTTTGATATCTTTAATTGGTACAACACGGCCAATCAGGGCAATTTTGGGGGGTACTTTGTCTTGATAGGTTCGTCTAGCGGACTTAAACTTATCTATGTTGATACCATTGCCGATAACTTGAATTTTGTCTTTCTGGGCACCATCTTCAATTTGTCGAAGCTTAGCGTCTTCAAACAGCGCAACAATGGTTTCAGTGGTTGAATAACAGATATTACCAAGCGCTTCAAAAAAACGGATCAGAAGCGAGTGGTAGTACTTCGACGATTCAGTCGCTTGACTTAAGGACTTTTTATCGCCAAAAAACAGCTGATTCTTGAGCAAATCAATGCGGCGTTCTCGGGTATAGATACCATGCTCACTTAAGATAAGTGGTACATTATGAAATTGCGCCAGCAAACTACCCAAAAATCCTGCATAGCCCGTTGAAACTGTATGATATGCATGGGCTTTAGGTATTCCAGAGACAATTTCGGCTAATTTCCAAATAGGAATATGCATATTGCGTACAGTCCAGAAATAATCGATAAACGACGCGTCTGGACATTTTTCATTGTACATTTCTTGGGTGTACTGCCAGGATTCTTCGCTGAAAAGAAATTGATATTGATCGACGCCTTTTTGTGGGTCAAGGTAGGTGGCAATATTTTTGATGTCATTTTTCAGTTCAACAGAATCAGGATGTCGAAACCAATGGTGGAGGTCACGCATGTGATCAAGTACCGGTTTGCGTATGCCGCGGGATTTGACTTTGGTGTGATGCTCTGAGTAGTCAAACAAGAAATGCTCTTCAAAATGTTTTAGGTTAGCAGGAAAATCATAACAACGTCCCTCGTAATCAGAGGGCTGGCTACCCAAAAATACGGCACCAAAATTAATATCTGGGTAGGCCTTGATAATGTAGTCTACCCAAGTGGAAACACCGCCTTTGACATAAGGGTAAGTACCTTCAAGAAGTAACACGATATCAACATTACGAGATTTTGGATCTTTTAAACTCATCGTTATTTGCACCAAAAATCAATGACTGGGCCAATATGAGGAATGTCCCTTAAGCCTTTGTTACGGAATAGTATGCGCTTTAGCTCAGCCCACTGACGTTTGCCATATAATAATTCCGCAATATATGGCCAAACCTTACTGGCGGGCGCCCCACATTCATCGGCTTTTTTGAGAGCTTGCTCACCTTTATCTAATTTGTTGAGTCGAATATAGATGCGCGACAATAGAACCCACATACCGGCATCGGTCTTTAATACCTTTGCTGCTCGCTCGGCATGCTCAAGTGCACGAACTAGGATATAGTTCTGTAGATCATCAATAATCAAATCTTGGTAAACAAGTTCCCAAAAAAATTCAGCAATTTCCTTTTCGAGAATGGCTTTGTGATGAGCGCTGTGTGGGAGTTTGAGCTTATCTTCGAGATCATGGATTTTGTCAGTGATATTTTTTTCTTTCGCATCAAGGATCCCAAATGCCAACAAACGTATTTCATCAGTAGAATCACTTAAGACTTCTCTAAGTGCTTTATTGCTGCCATGGACTTGACTGGAATCAATAGCCATTAAGGCATCGATGCGTTTTTTGATAGCTAATGTTGGGGCTGATAATTGTGAGACTGCTCCGCCTTCACCATATTGCGGCGGCACAAAGGGGGTTTCTGCACTGAACACAGGGTTGTCGATTTCATTAATAAATTGCAATTTACTCATTAATGGTTGGGATAAAATGTACAAAGTCCAAATGATAAATTGGATAGGACCAGCAAAAGGGATAATGAAATTACAACTACTAAAGGTCATAAATGCCCGACGCTCACGGACGCGAGTAGAGTGGGGAAGCATATAGTAAGACCATGTCATGGTTAACAGGGCTGCAAATAAGTGTAGACCTAAAAATGTCGTGACGCGCACCCAAATGGGCAAGAAAGGTATGATGAGATAGCCTACGCCGCAGAGCTCGAGGATGAAGATAACCGCTGTAAATAACTTATCTCTCATCAGACCTTCTTTAATATTCGGTGAATTATTGTATTGGGATCAATGTCTTCAACTTTGACATAGCGCATCTTGATATGGCTTGTTTTCAGACTGAGGTTGAACTGGTCCTTAAGCCATTTTTCGATACGGTCAAAATACCCTTCTACAGCGAAGGTATTCGCAAAGGGCATGAGGACCATGAGCAATTGATAATTTTCGACCTGGGTTTCCCATAGATAGTCTAAACCACGTAATTGACGACGTAGCTGGACGATAACGTCTTCACGCTCTGGGATGTCACCGATATAGGTTCCTACCAAAGCACTGTCAACGCCGTTATTATGCTTTAAGCTGATGAGCTTGATGAGCTCAGTGGCAAAGCCAACATCACAATCAGGGTAGGCTTTAATGACGTCGGCCGCTTGGCGCGACGCCCACACTTGATCGGCAAAATAACTCACCAACACGGTGAGGCTCTGGAGGGTATATTCTTGCATGGCAAGGAATGGCATGGATTCAATGACAACAACGGCCAGAATGACACCTTCTGTGTTACACACAGGCACACAAACCAAATAATCAGAGACTATTTCATCGCCTAATTTGTCTACGGCAACGTAATTGGTTTTTTTGCTGCGCATTGCTTCTTGGATGAGCACATCTGCAGGATCAATTTTAGTGAGGTTGCCGATATAGGCGATGGCTTTGCTGGCTATTTTTTTGCCCTCAACAGTGAATATTGCGCCGGACTCAATGGAGCAGAACTGCCCTAAGATTTGCAAAAATCGACTGGCAGATTCGCGATTGATCTTACCCTCGTGCTCATTAAGTAATTCCCGCAATGTTTCCATGGATGAACGCAAGGTTACGGGGCGAGTGATTAAGTTGCGTTCTAAACGATCGTGGGAAATTCGGGTTACAAAGTAGGTCTTGGACAAGGTTGCTAGACGATTTTCTGCATACTCACTGAGGTACTGTGCACGTCTAACCCGCAATGTCCAAATACCTCGAAATTCACCACAGAGCAAGGTTAAAATTAAACCACCCAAAAAATATTCTTTTGGCCAAGGCTCTAGAAAGACAACCGGCGGCTGAGTCCAGAGAAAGGCAACAAGGGTAATAGCCATACTGACAAGCCCAGGCCCCATGCCATAACGTAATGCAATCAGAACCGGTGCAAACATTATCCAGGGAAATGGGCCTTCAGAGAAGAATGGATCTTGCGGCGAGGCCCAGAAGCAGATGGCTAGAATGAAGAGTGTGACAATTAAACTCTCTAGCCATCCCCAAAATCGGCTGGTGAAATGGGTCTTCAGCCAATGTTTTATGTACTTGCGATACCAATAGGCCATATCATCATCCTGATGGTAACGGTATCAAAGCCTTGTAGATCAATCGCTGAGCAATATCAGTCACAGAGCTGCGGCTCCATCCGGTACCACTCACAACTGCACTCCAAATGACTCCACCGGTGGGTACATCATACAATTGTATCGTTAAGCCAACGGCAGGCTCTCCGTCTAAACCAGCTTTATAACGCCACTCGTTAACACTACCTGTAATAGCGTAGCGCACATGGCGTTGTCTTGCCCGGGCCATATTGGCCTTGAGTTTTTGCTTGTGATCAACTTCAGGCAAGATCTCTTTTTTGGGTTTGTAAGGCGGGATAACAACCAAGTTAGCGTTTCCTCTAGCCCGTAACAGAGCAGCAGTAATCGTCTCAGCTTGTTCTGCAGCCCGTGGTGTTTGAGTATTGTTCTCAAACGGTAAGACGGCCCAGCGCTCTCCGCGGTGGATGACCGGAGTCCCGGTGTAGTTTATTGTCGAGGTACAACCTGCGACGAGAGTAATAAGCCCTAGCAGAATTGCCAGACGCCTAATTGTTGTTACCATTTCACACTCCTTGCTGCTTCCAAAAATACGTTAAACCGCTTAGCGGTCAAAAATAATAGATATACGTTGCGCCGATAACACGGGAGAATTGGTCAATACCTAGTTCACCACTGCTTTCAGCAAAGTACAGGGATAGTTTATCCCGTCCAAATACACTACCAGCCAAACCTAAACTACTACCATAACCCAAGTGGGTCACAGAATTGTAGATTATATTGTATCCAAGAAACGGTCGCCATGCATCCGTATATTCTTGTTCTACTGTATCACCAATTTCACCACCGATACCGATCTCTGTAAAGCTAACGGGCATAATAAAATCTAGGGTAGGGATATTACCGGGTGGGATCAACCGGGCGGTACTGGTGCTAAGACTACCATCATTGTTGTAATTACGGCGAGAACCAAAAATTCTAACCGCGAGATCAGGTCTGCCAAGGGTAAAAAAGTGCCGATAGTTGGCGGTAAATTGTTGGCTACGGCCAAGATAATGGCGTGACTGGTCATGGAATAAGTCATATTCAACGTCAGAAATTAAAATATCACGTGGCGTAATGTCATAAATCATTTCCAGGCGGGCAGTATCCTTAGTGCCTGCGACAAATAATTGAGCACTATCATTAGCATTCTGGTTATAACCAAGGGCTGCCTGGAAGGAAATGCGATCATTCCATTGATAGAGTTTTTGCAGGTTAACCCCACTGAATGAGCCCATGGCGACCCGTTTATTGACACCAACGGTTAAATTACCTCGTGGCTGTAATAGCTGGAAGAACATACCACTTTCCCAATCATCTTGAGGAACATTAACGATATCATTGTCCTGGCGTATGTGGTGGTGCTGGTATTCAGCATAGGGCATGAACACCAATTGAGGCTCAACAAAATAACGTGCTTCAGCTTGTTGTTGCCAAGAGCGGATAGGACCGTAATCTTGCCGGCGGGTTGTGGCGGAGACCTGGTTGGAACCTGCCAGCATTGCCGCTACCATTTCGCCATAGAGAATACCATCATTGGGGTTTTCACGAATAGCTTCATAGCCGTAATAGCGGGCTAATTGTGGATTTGCTAAACGCTCATGGGCTTCAGATAGGTTCCGATTAGGTAGAACATCACCGAATTTGTTCACGGCTTGTTGCATACCTTCACGGTCGCTATTTTGAATGGGGACGCCCAATTGATGTTCTGCAGGGATGTTAATATTGTTTTGTAAGTGAAAGCGGTAGAGATAATTCGCAAATTCTTGGTTGCGAGTGAGATTTGTCTGATCAAATAATATGTCACTTGCGACAAGATTATTTTCGAGCATGGCGTAGCGAGCCGTTGTATTTACCGCATTATCAGCATTCGCCATTGTGATAGCGAGACGCGCGTAAGCTTTTAATTGAATATCAGTCATTTCTGCTGCTTGGCCAACGAGATCAGCCTGCACACGGCGCCAGATATAGTCTCTGACAATAAATGCTTCATAGGGATCAAAGCTGTCTAAATCAGTAGCGAAGTTCAATAACCAAGAATAGTCGTCTTTTTTGTTATCGAGTTGAAAACGGAAAATGCCTAAAGCTTGGTCTGGCATATCTAGCAGCAGTAAAGCTGAGGCATAAGGATCATAAAGTTCAGGCTCACGTGGCAGGCGTTTTTGCCATTTGAGTAAGGTGCTTTTTAGATCATCTTTGTCATCTTGTGCAATGAGCAACCATATATAGCCGGCACGTAAGTCTGGATTATCATTATCGAGTTTTAAGGCTTTATGATAAGCCTCACGAGCCAGTTTGGGCTGATCCAGGTTTTGTAATATGTTCGCCATATCAGCCCAAAAACCGGGAATGTTATCTAATTTGGCTTTGTCTTCAGGACTGAGTTTATTATGGAGGTCATAAAGCTCCTGGTATTTTTGTAAATCAAGCCCGATTGACATCATATAAAGATAAAAACTAATGTCCTTGTACTGTTTCCAGCCTTTCATAGCCATAGCATAAGCTTTTGCTTGGTCGGTTTCACGGGTTGTTTCTATCAGACGGTAATAATCATCCTCAGTTGCTTCGCCAGCTTGGTGAAGATTTTCGGAGGCGAGGGCGGCGCTTTGTTTTTCCTGGTTGGTCCAGGAAACATTACTGTAGACACGCCAATACTCTTTATTGTCGGGTTTGACTTGAGATTTTGCCTCAGTGAGGACCGCGTAGGCTTTTTGGGCTTCGCCACGATTAGAGTAAATACTCGCTTCTCTAAGAGCAATATTAGGATCCATGCCATATTGTTTTGTGATTAATTGTAGGGTTTTTAATTCATCTAATGGTTTACCCATGGCTTGATAAAGATTAGCGATGAGCTCTAAATATAATTTATTGGGATGAGATTGATTAATATCTTGTAACCGCTTCAATGCAACTTCTGGCTCACCTAAACGCTCGAAGGCAGCAATTAATTCCTGCCAAATTTGGAGGTTTTTGGGATCTTTGGCAAGCTGGATATTGTAAGCTCTGATTAAGGTATCATCGTCGTTCAGTTGTTTTGAAATGGTTATAACTTCGGTGATGATTTTCTCTTCTTTAGTCGTTTCTGCCAAGAACAACAATTGTTTAAGTGCGACGCGTGGTTTATTATTCCAACGGGCGACCGTAGCTAACCGCTCGCGCCAGACGAGATCATTAGGACGTTGTTGCACGGCACTTTGAGCAACGACAAAAGCATCATTGATATTGTTGCTGGCCAAAAATACATTATAACTCAGCGTATAGACTTCTTTATCGTAGGGAATCGCAATAATTTTACTAACTTGACCGGATAGTTTTGTTTGGCTAGCGGGCACTTGGGAAGTGGACTCGCTAATTTGTTGTTTGATAGCTTCGGATGTCTCTTGTGTGCGAACCTGTGCTAGGGCATCTACATAAGCTAAAGATGTTAGCAAGAATGCACAGACTGCTATGATGGTTGCTTTTTTCATGATTGTACCTTCTGTGGGGGTAGTGAAGGCACGAGTGAAATTGGCGGTAACTCCGGTGGTGCACTAGGGGTGAGGTGTGCTGGAATCCAAAGAATTTTTTGTAAATACTTATCCGCACGGCTTGGTTCATCTGCGGCAATGGCAATTTGTGCCGCAGGAATTAAAATATCATCATTAGCCACTGGCGTGCTGTAATAAACATCAACGATATCTAACGCTTCATTAAGTAAGTTCCCGGCGCGTAGGCTATTTAAGGCTTCTACTAAGTAAAAGCGCTTCATGTCCATGTTGTTAGTTAATTTTTCTGCAGCAAGGTAAAAGCTGGCACTTTGTTGATATGCACCAATACTTAGAGCTGCTTTGGCTGCTATAACCAACCAGTTGAGGTTGCGATAATATGGGTATTGAAATAATTGACTGTAGAAATGCACCGCTAATTGTGGCTCGCTGATACTGAGCGCATCTCGCCCTAAGATCCCTAACTGATGAGGGGTTAAGTTTTGTTGTGCTAGATTGCGAAGTTGATTACGTAATGCGTTCATTGCTGTGGCATATTGCTCAGAATCTTTAGGCATTGCTAGGGTTTGATCATATTGAATCAAATAATAAACCCACACTACTTGGTTCTTGATGAGTGGATCAGTGGCTTTTTGCAGTAATGGGCTAACAGTCTCTTTAGCATCATCGTAGTGACCAAGGCCCACTTGTTGTAGGGCAAGCTGTATCCTGAGGCGATCATCATTAGGATAACTTCGAATCATGTTAGCAAGGTAGTTTTCAGTAACCGGGTCAGCTTTAACTTCGGCGGTAACTTGTTGCCAAATAGAATAGCGAGGAAACAACAAAACAAACACAACGATTACTGCGACAAAAAAGGCTGCAATCTGTCCGATGGAGACAAACGGTTCGATGTTGGCGTTGTTAACGCGTTTAGCACTGGACCAAAAGTGCGCCACTAGACGTTCCCTCGAGGTGATAAGTATTAAAGCCATCTGAGCTGTGTTTGGCTTGTAACTCCTGGTTATGTCCATCGACAAGTTTGCATCCTTGCATATTAGCAAGGGTGAATGTCAGGGGTAGATAGCCGTGGAGCTTCATGTTGATGGTTTTGCCATCCCGTACGAATTGATCAACAAAGCCATTAGCGGTTGCAAGGTAAGGTTGCTTTGGCTTGTTGCTGTTATATACCAATAGACTCTCAGCTGCTGGGCCTAAATGAATGTAATAGTTACTCTCGTGGGGATGATAGCCAATGATATTTTTGCTTTTGTTGAGGTCAGGATAACCCAGAGATTTTGGTGAACGCAGTTCACGTAGGTTACCATTGTCCTTAACGAGCCAGCCTTGGTCAGTTTTATTGATAGTGAGCTTGTTAAAGTCTAAGACCTTTTGGAAATATTCAGAGGCGAATATATTCAATGTTGGTTGTGTCAGGGCCCAATCATAGACAGTTTTAAGAGCTTTCATTGAGGCTACTTTGGTGGCCGAGTAGTAATGGTAATAGATGTCAATTGGTTTTAAGCGCATGGGTTTGTCGGTAAGTTTGAATGTTTGGATGGCGCGCTTATAACCATAAAAAGGCCCAGTCCAAGAATTGGTATAAACATTTTCATTCTGGGCGGGAGCATACACCTGGAAATAATCGCCTTTGGGTACGCCTAACGGTGCAACTAGGGTTAGGGTTTTGTGGGCATCCGTTATGATCGTATCGCCACCATTCATGTTGCCGACTTTATCTTTATAGGTGAGCGCAACTGCTGCTGCAGATGGGTCGGTGTCGCCAGTCCAGAGAAACATTTTGGTTTTTTTGTTAGGGGGCGCAAGATATTTATTGATGAAATCAATCGTGCCAGTGATTTCATCATTTAAATTAAACTTATAATCAGGAATTGGCAAATTATACAAAGGGTCACCTGAGTACTGCGCGGGGTTTTTTTCAATTTGTTGCCATAAATAAGGGTGAGAATACGAATGACTGGCGATTTCAACCCACGGTAAACGGTAGGTGCTGCGAGCAATGTTCATCAATTCTTCTGAAGCTTCTGGATAGAGGCCATTTTTGGCAATTTCTCCAGTGATGACAGAAACCGTAGTTGGAATTTGATATTTTTCAAAAATATCTTTTTCCATGGCTTCACCAGCATACATATTGGGATCCCATTCGGTACGGCTAATAAAAGCATCTCCATCCACATGAACCAGCATAAGGCGGCGGCCATTCTCGGTTGTGGTATCAGCGACGGGTTTTTCCTTGAGGCGCAAGGCTTGCTTAAAGAAGGCAAAGGGATTAATGACCCAGCGGGCATCGTCTTGGTTGATAAATGTGATTGCGAATGGATAGAGTACATATCCACCCCATGGGGTGATTGCGGCAACGTCGCTTTTGTGGCCTGCTTCGTCACTAATTTGTAAAAGTACTTTGCTAGCAGCGCTAGGCTTTAAGGGTTGATAATTGTTTGCTTCGGGGTAAGGCTGCATTTCATACCCCATCATATCACTGCTGTAGGTGACGTTGATGCGCTTTGGTGACGGCACTTGTGTGCCAGTTGTGATATCAAAGGGATCTAAACCGCGAGTGCCCACCGGAAAACCAAAGAAATTAATAAATGCGATAGGGATGTCATTGTTCTTCTGCCGGACTAACCAAGTGCGCAGATTCTGTTTGATACCCGCATAGTCATTATTTACCCATACGATTATCCCAGCATATTTTCCTTTAAGTGAACCTTGTGGGAGCGGATCTTGGACACTTTGATAAATTGGGACATAGCCCATATAGTTTAATGGCGTAGCGCCATAGAGAACAGGCTGGGTATTGGCAATACTATCTGCTTGGGTGCTGTCGTAGATGACGAGAATTTCTCGTGGGTCATGAGAGACGCCAGTAGAAGGATTTCCACCAGGATCGGCATCAACATTGCGCAGCTCTTGCCCATAAGCGGGTACAATTATCACGAGCAACGCCAAGGTAATGGAGATAAAAAAGTTCCGTCTTTTCATAACCCCTACATATTGGCTTCAAATAGATAACACAGCACAAAAGATTGTAACAATACTAATTTCAAAAGAGAATCCCCGCAGCCAAAATTATCGGAAAAGTTTTTGCTGCCGGTGCGCTCGCTATTAGCTCGGAGTCTTGTTACTCTTACTGTTGCAACAGCAATTCCCTCTGAATGTGGGGAATTGCTTCCCAAGTACTATCCTGCCATCCGAAACCGTTAGGCGTAGGATGGAGCTTTGGCGTAGGTTGGCTTGTCGAGCCGTAGCTCGCAGAGCGTAGGCTGGCTTGTCGAGCGTAGGGGGCCGGGAGCCGCTGATGTTGAAATAATTGAGGAGCAAGTTATGGAATCAATGAATCCTATCGAACAGCCACGCAACCATTTATGGGTTGGTCAACTGATACGAGGGCTATTAGCAATCATCTTTGGTATAGCTTTGGTAGCTTACCCTAGTTTATCTCTGATGATCATGATTGCGATTTTTGGGGCTTTTGTCTTTTTAAACGGTCTGTTTGCGGGTATTTATGCCCTTTGGCATCGAAAATCTGATCCGAGCTGGGGTAGTCACCTCATCGAGGGCGTGATTGGCATTATTATCGGGTTGTTGGTTTGGTTCTGGCCAGGTTTAACGGGTTTAATATTGCTCTATATTATTGCTGCATGGGCAATAGCTACAGGTATTATGCAACTTGTGAGTGCTATCAGTTTACGCAAAATAATCCGCAACGCAGCGTTATTGGGGGTAACGGGCCTGTTATCTTTGATCTTTGGGGTACTTGTTTGCGTATATCCTGTGACAGGCGCAGTTACCATTGCTTGGATCATTGGTATCTATGCCATTATCATCGGTTTGTTATTGGTAATGTGCGCGCTTTCAACCCGTAAAGCTTAGGGGCAGCAGCTCCCGGCTAAGCCGGAAAGCTGCTTTCCAAGTACTATCGCCTATGCGGCAAAGCCGCATCAACGGCGACCAAAGGGGGA
>PAPY01000034.1 GCA_002709565.1 Legionellales bacterium
ATCGCCCACGCCGATGGCAGTTATAACCGACTCTGCGTTTCACTCATGAAGGCAAAGTGCTTGGTTATCGACGATTGGGGCATCGACACTATACCACCTGAGCGTAGAGCTGACCTGCTCGAAATCATTGATGACCATTACGAGCAACGCTCTATCATCATCGCTGCTCAGTTACCCGTCGAGCATTGGCATGAGTATATTGGCGATAATACCATTGCTGACGCCATTCTCGACCGCATCGTCCATCAGGCTAAAATTTTACAATTACAGGGGGAATCATTACGTAAGTCCGTTGACCCAAATTGATCAACGTGATTTACTCAGCACAGTGAGAGAAAGACATTGTGATCATGCAAGTCTGTGATCAATTTCATGAAAATACGCAAATGGCTAGCGCTTCTATTGCTGGAACCGTTAAACTCTACACGACTTATGGTGATTTCTCACCTACTCTCGGTATCCAAGATGCTGTGAATGTACAGATGATGGTTGATGGCCAATATGTTGCTGCCACCAATCATGGTGATTTTAATGTGGATAATTCATACGTTGAAATCGACGACAAATTCGTTGGCAAGCAATTGACTCGTGCTGCTTTCATCTGGAATAACAACGACAAAACCTACAAATGTAAGGCGAATGAACTTCCTAAAGAAGTACTGAACGGTACTAACTTCAACGATAGCACTAAAATCTGGTTTACTTGCGCTGAGTAAATCCCTGTATAAAGCTGGGCTGAACATAGCCCAGCTTTATTATCATCTACGCTTCATTCATGTTGTTAAGAAATGCTTCCGCACTATTCATTATCTCTGATAGTTTATCATCATCCATGTTATTGAGGTTTTTGTAGGCTATTGCAAGGCGCGGGTTGCGGCTCAACTTGTCGGCATTGGTCTTTAAGAAATACCAATAGAGATAATTGAAGGGACAGGCTTCAGAGCCGGTTTTGAGTTTGACCTGGTAGTGACAGGACTTGCAATAATTCGACATACGATTGATATAAGCACCGCTGGCGGCATATGGTTTACTGGCAATTACACCGCCATCCGCAAATAATGCCATACCGGTGACATTGGGTAACTCCACCCATTGATAAGCATCGGCATAGACTATCAAAAACCACTTATTAACGAACTGTGGGTCAATACCGGCAAGCAAGGCAAAGTTGCCTAATACCATCAAGCGTTGAATATGATGGGCATAGGCATGGGTTTGGGTTTGTTGCACACATTGTTTGAGGCACTGCATGTCGGTGTCAGCGTCCCAATAGAAGCTTGGTAATGGTCGACTAGCATCGAAGAAATTCTCGTGTTCATAGTCGGGCATTTTGAGCCAATAGATACCACGGATATATTCGCGCCAGCCAAGAATTTGGCGGATAAAACCTTCGACGGCATTTAACGGTGCCCTGCCCTCACGGTAGGCAAGTTCGGCTTTCGCCACACACTCATCTGGCAATAACAAACCACAATTGAGATAAAGACCAATATGGGCATGAAACATCCACGGCTCATCAGTAACCATGGCATCTTGGTAACTACCAAAATCAACTAAACGCTCATCGATGAATTTATTCAATGCCGTCAATGCTTGTTGGCGAGTGACAGCATAGTGAAATTCAGTGAGATCACCGAAATGATCGCTAAAGGTCTCTGCCACGAGTTTAATGACAGCTTTGGTCGTGTCATCCAGTTTCGCTTGATAGGGTTTGGGTACGGCAAGACCCTTGACAGGTGGTTTGCGATTATCAGCATCATAATTCCATTTACCCCCTTCTGGGGTGCCGGATTCGGTTAATAACACAGCGTGACGTTTGCGCATTTCGCGATAAAACCCCTCCATGCGTAATTGTTTGCGCCCCTTGGCCCAGGTTTTAAAGTCTTGGATAGAACAATAGAAACGATCGTCCTCAAGAATGTCCACGTCAATACCCAAATCCGCTTGCCATTGTTGCATAGCCTTAAGCACACGGTATTCGCCAGGCTCGGTGACGACGATATTATCGGGTTTATGGGTATTAACAGCGTGCTTAACAGCGGTAGAAAAGCTTTGGTAACGGTGCCCACCATCCAGGGCATAATATGCAACTTGATAGCCACGCTCGCGCAACTGCTCAGCAAAATGGCGCATGGCTGAGAACAGGAAGGCAATTTTTTGTTGGTGATGTTTGACGTATTGCGTCTCATCCCAAACCTCTGCCAGCAATACCACGTCCTTAGTTTTATCGATAGCCTTTAAACTCGAGATAGCGGTAGTTAACTGATCACCGAGGATGAGACAGAGGGTTTTGGGCATTACTTAATCTCTATTCATAAACTTTATAGCGATTAGCATGCCCGAGTGGTGTCATACTTGCAAGTAGTTCTAGCTGGCTAGGGTCGTGGGGGTACAATCATAGATAGAGTGTTCGCATTGTTGTAATTAGTCATAGCGTTAAATATAGATTGCTATACATTAATTACTTTTGCCAAATGCCATTCGATGGAGTCCCGCACCTGCAAGTGGCGCAGCAACCCCGCCACCAATCATAGCTGTTAGTGCAGCAAAGCCTATTATCGCTAAGGGAATGCCATAGCCTGATGCTAAACCCAATGCGATTAAGCCAACCATTACAGCCTTGATGCCTAATATGCCTAATCCACCTGCCCCAGCACCTGCAAACATGGTTGTAACGCCAGGGTTCCGGGTGAAAATGCTTGATTTGGTTGGGCTGTCATCTGCAGCAGAGGCTGATTGAAGTGCATTAGTCTCAACAGGCGCCACTTCACTGATGGCAGAGGTGTGGTCACTGCTTTTTTCTTCCAAAAATGAAGAACGGCCAGAGCTAGGTTGCCAATGATGAACTTGCCACTCCCCAGAATCTGTATCATAAACGTCTGTTTGCCCAACTGTAATAATCCCCCCCCGCTATAGTCCTTACCAAACGCAGCGAGGAGATCGTCTTTTGACATTAGACCCTGGCAATGAACTTCCGTATAGGGAGGAGTCTCATTATCATATCTTTCGTAAAAGATAGTTAAAGCGGATTTTGACGCTAACTGTTCAAGTATCTGCTCAATATTATAGTGTGTAGTTTCTTCTGGGTGATAGATTCGTAACTGTACTGTTGTCCGCCCTTGGGCCTGCTGGGGCTGAAGAGAATATAGTGCAGTGTATTTACTCCTAGCGAACTCGATAGCCTTATTGAGAAGTAGCTCCTCACCAAACAGCCTTTTTTTATAAACAGTGATACACGCCCTATCATCGAACTCTTCGCCGTGCTGAACACTTATCTCGGTTACAAAGGTCGCATACTCGATACCAGTAGGAAACGCCGCCCAAATATTTCCTTCATAGGACTCTGAGAATTCAAGTACGAAGGAGCATTGGTCATTACCAAACGTCGTTATCTTGCAGGCCTCTACTCCGTCAGGCTTGTCGCCATTCTGACAGAAATAAAAATAGAGCCGTGAGAAAGCATCATCATACTTGGGACAACATATTTTAACAAACGTTTTCGGCATAGTGAGCTCCTCGTAGTGACTCTGTAACTAAAGATAATAATTAGTGGACAACAATAACATAGCTGGATATGAACTCAAAATCCTGTTCTATCTGCCTGGCCCATAGACCAGGCGGTGGGCAGCTGAGCCTGCTAACGGCGTTGCGATACCGCTGCCGATACCCGCCACGAGTATTGCTAAGCCAATAATCCCTGGCGCAAGGCCAAAGCCACTGAAAACCCCAGCAAAAGCGATAATAGCCATGACGCCCTTGAAGGCCAGCATCCATCCTCCTCCCATCAGGCCACCAGCTACAGTGGCTGAGATAGCTGGGTGTTTCGTGAAAATACTTGATTGACTTTGCCTAGGTACCCCTAATAGCGAAGGCGCTGACGGAGCTGATAGCAGTTTTGGGGAAGCAGCTGCTGCATGGGCAATGGCATTAATGAGTGTTTGACCTATCAAGCTAGGCTCGAATAAAGAGTAAATTTTGCCATCTTTATTTTGGACAAAGATTTTTTTGACAGAAATAGTTGAGGGCGTTAAGTGACTGGTGGAAGAAATAAGGGCTTGCAAAATTACTAAAGCATCATCATCCGTCTCAACCTTAGCTTCGACAAAATAATTCTGTTCATCATCAATAGAGCTATGATAGCTAGCCTTGCCCTCATACTTTGTTTGTTGAAAGCATCCTGCCAATGCAGCTTCCAATCGTGTATAAATGCCATCCTCTGTCGATGTGGGATAAAAGCGTATTTTTACAGTCATAGCTGAATCTCATAATGATTACATTGATGCTAACATGGCGCTAAGGCAAAGACTAGTTGGCGGCAAAGCACTTTACTAAACCCGCCACACAAAACTCTAAATACGCCTCTTCATTATCAATCAATTGATTGTTATCTAATGCCGTGGTGCTGGCGATGGAGAGAATCAATGTCACGATATATTCCGGCTTGTGCTGTGGAGCAATCTCGCCTTTCGCTTGATAAGCCTTGATGGCATCGAGCCAAGCTTGGCTCTCTTCAGACAGGGTAACACCGATGTCAGACTCATTGCCTGCCTCGATGCGTTGCCAACTAATGAGCTGCACAATGTCCGGATTATCGCGGTAAAACTGAATTTGATTGGCCAGCAATTGCTGCAAAAAATCCTCTAATTTCAAGTCAGTTGCAGGGAGGATTGTTGATTGTACTTTGGCATCCTTCACAATATCAGCCTTTACCGCACCCCAGAGCTTGGCTTTGTTGCCGAAATGATGAAACAGCAAACTGTGATTGACCCCGGCTTGTTTGGCAATTTTGCCCATTGCGGTGCCAGCAAACCCATGTTCGACAAATAATTGACGTGCGGCTTTGAGAATTTTATCTTTAGTATCAAGGGGTTTCATCAGACTCCTAACTTAATGGGAATAACGAATTGACTAATCAGTCAATTATCGTTAAGCTTGACCAATTCGTCAATTATGAGGATTTTCGCCAATGAGTCAACGCTCGAATACGTTATTATTACTGGTAGTGGTGTTAGCCGCCTGTCTTACCCAGTTTGCGTCGGATATTTATACCCCTTCTCTACCCGCCATTGCCGAGAGTCTAAAAACACCGGTAAATATGGTGCAATGGAGTATGGCCATCTATATGTTTGGTGTCGCTCTGTCTCAGTTGTTCTATGGTCCGATATCTGAAGGTGTCGGTCGTAAAGGTCCCATGGTATTTGGGATGTCGGTGATGTTGGTGGGTAGTGTGATTTGTATGTTTGCCCCTTCGATTCAGGTATTAATCCTTGGACGATTCATCCAAGGTTGTGGTGCTGGGGCCTGTGCTTGTCTTTGGCGTTCTATCTTTCGCGATACCTTCACCGGTGATGAATTGGCGAAATATGGTTCTTACCTTACCGTCTTTATCATGTTTATTGTGCCGGCAGCACCAGCGCTTGGTGGTTATCTCCAGCATCTATTCGGTTGGCAAGCGAATTTTGTCTTCTTGTGTGGCTATACCTTGATTGCCCTACTGGCGGTTATTCTTGGTTACCGTGAAACCAGCACTAGCCACCATCCAGAACGTTTAAAACCTGCCTATTGTCTTGCGACGGTAAAACGCTTATTAACCAGCCGTATCTTCATGGGTTTAACGTTATGTACTTTCTTAAGTTACGGTGCTTTCTTTGCCTGGTTTACCGCAGGACCGGTGTTATTGATCGAACACGTCGGTTTAACGCCAGTACAATTTGGTTGGTTATCATTCATTGGTGGTGGTATTGCTTACGTATTAGCAGGACAAATAAACGGTAAATTTGTCACTCGCTTTGGGATGGCAAGGATGATGCGTTTCGGTTGGAGCGTGATGATAGTATCGGGGCTATTATTGCTCGCAAGCTTTTATGTAGTAGGCATTGAGTTGTGGAGCATTGCCGTTCCCATTTTCTTGTTCTACTTTGGCTCGACATTTATTTGGCCTAATGCCTTTGCCCAAGCATTTACACCATTCGGTGATATAGCTGGTTATGCTGGCACGGTCTATGGCACGATGCAAATCGCCGGTGGTGCGGTTATTGGTGGTATTGTTTCCCACCTGCCTGATGCTAACCAATTGCCTTTAGCGACGGTATTTATTGTTGCTTCTATTGCCGCATGGTTTATCTATGAGATTGTTGTACACCGTAGTCAAGAAGCGGCTTCTGGCTGACGCAACAATAGATAGGCAACCCAGGCCAGGCTGGTACAAATAATAATCGCAATGGCAAGTGGTAGTTGATTGGTTTCTTGAACACTCGCAATCAGACCACTGGCCAATGCCCCTCCAAGCATACGCATGGCACCGAATAAGGCACCGGTGATCCCGGCAATGTGAGCAAAGGCCGGAAAACCACCGGCAAAGGTATTAGGAAAAACCATGCTAGCACCGAGGAACATCACCACAACCGGACCTACGATCACATAGGCATTAATAAAGCCAGCCAAAAACAAGCCAAGCATCAATAGACCCGCCAACAACATCAAAAACAACCCAATTTGTAGCATGGGTTGAATGCCAATCCTATCGACGATACGACTATTAAGTAAGGCGCCAGACATAAATGCTATACCGGTGACAACAGTTAACCACCCAAATTGTACCGGCGTTAAACCGACAACCTCTTGCAATACGACAGGTCCTGACGTAAGCCAGGACAACAAGGCCCCATAAGCGACACAACTACAAATACTGTGGCGCATGAACACAGGGCTCTTTAACAGTATCCAAAAGTTTTGTGCGATGGTTTTGGTTTGTAAGTTATCCGGATGACGATGTTCGTTGGTCTCCGGAACTTTGAAAATGACTCGATACAGCAAATAACTGCCATAAATCAACAAAAACGCAAAACAGGCCCGCCAGCCGATAAAATGTTGCAAATAGCCACCGATAGTCGGCGCAAAAGCCAGCAATGTCGTGCCCACGACGGCAAAGTAAGAAGCATAACGCGCCAACTCTTTACCCGAGAATAAATCTACCACCATTGGTCGCGCCAATGCTGCCCCTGCCCCGGTGCCTAGCCCTTGTATTAATCGTCCTGCAATTAGGATTTCGATGTTAGGGGCCAACATACACATGATGCTACCAACAACACTGAGTGCTAAACCAATCAATAACGGTATGCGGCGACCAAGACCATCAGATAATGGCCCATAAAACAATTGCGAAACACCAAAACCTAGCATATAGATAGTAATGCTAAACTGGGCCGCATTGATTTCAACATGTAACCCTTCAGCAATGGCAGGCAATGAAGGCAGGTAAAGATCAGAACTTACCTGCCCAAAGGATGAGAGCATTAATATCGTTAAGAACAGGAACTTGCTGGTTGTGATAGGCTGTTGCGTACTCATAGCTTACTCGACAAAAAAATAGGTCAAAATTATAGCGCTTTAAGCCGGTAAATAATAGCCTCTTGCATATTGATCATAACCATACCAGCAATGGCTACAAGTCCGCCAAGGATACTAAGGGTCGTTGGAATTTCACCGAGCAATAACCACCCCATCAGTGTTGCAATCAAGGGCATAACATACATGAAGCTGACGGCCTTATTGGCTGGAATTTTTGACAATCCATATGACCAGGTGACATAAGCAATAGCACCGGGAAATATCCCAAGATAAATCACATCCAATGTGGCCCGCCAAGGCGCACGTACCACGTCGTGGAGCATAGCGGGAGTGAATACCAACATCATCAGAGCCCCTATCCAGATAGCATAGGCGGACATTTCGATAGGATGAATTTTTTTGAGTAGCGGTTTTTGTGCGGTAACATAGCTCGCAGACATTAATACCGCTAATAAAACGTATAGCAAACCACGATTAAAACCCGCAAAGTGATGGATTTGGCCGAAAGCAATTAAGCACACACCCAGTATACTGACGCACAATCCCAAGATCCCAATCCGAGTAATAGGCTCGCGTAAAACAATCACCGCCAATAGCGTAGTTAACACAGGGGCTTGAGCAACAATGAAGCTACTTGTTCCAGCATCCACACTTTGTTCACCAAAGTTCAAAGCGATATTATAAATACCTAAACCGGTAACACCAGCAATGATAGCGCGCAGGGTCTCTCGCTTTGTTAATCGGGTACGGTGCGGTAAACGAACATAGATAAGAGCCATGAATACGGATGCCACCAAAAATCGCAACAGTGCTAAACCACCTGGCGAATAACACATTAGCCCTATCCGGATCCCCACAAATGCAGATGCCCAAAAGACAATGGTAGTCATCAAGGCAATAAGGGCTTTAGCATTATCATTCATGGAACCGTGGCGCCTTTTCGTTTGTCATTGTAGTCTGGCTGAACTTCTGGAAGCGCAGCTTGGAATGCAGGCAATGATAAACAATGTTGTTTGATTTGCAAGAGCTTTGGATAGGCGGACATCTCAAATTCAAACCGGTCAGCATTATACATTTGAGGAATTAAACAAATATCAGCAAGCGTGGGTGTATCCCCCCAACAACATGAACCACGGGCGGGGTTATCCTGGACCAATTGTTCAAGTGCATTAAAGCCAAGCTCAAGCCAGTGGTGGTACCACTGCATGGCTTCATCTTGTGTATGCTCCATGTCATTTTTGAGGTATTGGATGACACTGGAATTATTCAGCGGGTGCATATCACTAACAATGATTTGGGCAAAATAACGCACCCAAGCACGAGCCTTGGTGCCAGCTGGATAAATGCTGGGCTTGGGGTATTGCTCTTCGAGGTAATCAATAATGGCTAAGGATTGGCCTAGCTTAACATCACCATCAACTAACAGCGGCACACGACCTTGCGGGTTTTCACTTAGATAGCCCGACGCCCGCTGCTCACCCGTAATAAGATTAACCGGCACACAATCATAGTTAATATTTTTTAACGCTAATGCAATTCGCACCCGGTAGGCTGCAGTAGAACGATAATAACTATAAAGCTGCATGAATTCTCCTATTGTTGAGTTTCTCTGACGATGGTACTGAAACGTTTCGGCGTTAAATCCTGGGGCGTTCCATCCTTGAGGACTTGCAAATAACTATTACGGCCAATGCGTTCATACAAATCATTCAGTGTCTCGATGTCTATAGCACCCTCTGCCCGTTTGCTCTTTTGCAGTTGAGGTCCAGGGCGAGGCCCTTGACTTTGCTCATAAGCATAAGCAATTTTGAATAAAGTCTCTTCGTCATCCGGGCGACCGATTAACTCTACCCCCACCGGCATGGGGCGATGGCTTTTGGTAAACCCACCGATGATAGCCAACCCAGGTAAACCCGCATTTGATGCAACAAGTAGATTAAGGTTGCCAAAGTTTATGTCTTTCTGCGCTGCGCCCCGGGTATCAATAGGCACAAATAAGGCGTCTAGTTTATTTTTTTTCATCACGTCTTGGACATAAGCACGGTTTTTGGCAAAGCGCTTAAGAACAGATTGGTAGGCTTTGGAGTTTTTGCCGGGGGTATTAATACCATGGGTTAAACAACCACTGCGTCCATCGAATAACGTCGAGGTTAAACCGGAATTACAGAGATCTTGATAGGACTGTTGATGTGAAGGCGATTGTTTTAAATAAGCATTGATGTCGTCAATCTCACCTGCCATATTGTCATCACGGTTAACATCAAAACCGGGCAATTGAACATTTGCAACAATAGTCGCGCCGGCGTTTTTTAGGGTTTTTAACACTTGGCGATAAATCAAACGATTACCCCGCGACATATTGCGAAATTGATCCACCCCTGCAACCGAACTTAAGATCCCTATCCGTATATTAGTAAGATCCGTATTTTCCAATGCCTGAGCATAATCTTGATTGCGCTTCACGCCTTGCGTTTTAGGATCGTTGGGATCAGGAACCGCTATCACGGCGAAGACTTTTGTCATATCTTCGACTGTGCGAGCCATGGGGCCAGCAACACCGTCCAAATTACCACGAGGGAAAATCCCCTGCTGACTGATTTGTCCCGTACTGGGTCGTAAGCCATAAATACCATTGTATGCAGCAGGTATTCGGACAGAACCAGAATTATCTGTCCCAATTCCTACTAAGGCGAAATTAGCACTGACTGCTACAGCACTACCGCCACTAGAACCACCAGCATTTTTGTTGGGATCATAGGCATTGCCCGTGCGGCCACTACGACCACTGATCCCCATTGCACCAGCAGCAAATTCATCCATAGTACCGTGGGCAAGTATGATAGCCCCGGCATCTTTGAGTTGTTTGACCAGAAAAGCATCTTTTTTTGGTAAATTATCTACCAATGCTAAGGAGCCCGAGGAACTGGGAAATTCTGTTACATCAATATTGTCCTTGATAATTACAGTGACGCAATGAAGCGGACCCTTAAACGCTTGATTAGCTGTGTAATAATCATCCAGACGCTGTGCCTCTTCGACCGCTTTGGGGTTGATATTGACGATAGCATTCAACGGCGGTGCTGAATGAGTGGTTAGGTTATAGTCATTTATCCGTTGTAGATACTGTTGGACAATATCCGAACAAGTGACCTGTTTCGCGCTGATGGCTGCCTGGGTGCTGGAAATCGTGGCGTCCACCACAGAGAATGGCTCTGTCTGAGCATGAACGGTATAAAATGCCGTTACAACCAGGCTAATTCCAAGAGCTATTTGGACAATTTGCTTTAACCTCAAAGAAATCTCCTATTAATCAGTTGGTTACAAGACAAACTTAAAGCAACTTCCAGTAGAACATTAAATGTTCCACGCGGAACATTTTCTACTCAGACTTGTTCACATCCTCATCGACGGGCATTTGCGTGCTGTGAATATCCTCTACCGGCTTCTGCCGTTCCCCCAGATCGCGCAATTCCGTCTCTCGTAGGGATTGGTTATCACGCTGATTGCTTGCTGGATCTCGCTGATTAGCCCCGGCACTGCCGGGATTGATATTGTGTTGGTTTGGCAAATGAGATGAAGCATTGACGATGCCTGCACAGGATAGTCCCACCATTAAAACACCGGTGATTAAACCAGTGCGGATCTGATCATTCATAATTACCTCACAAACAGCAGCTTCCGCTGAACGTCATTCAAATTAGTCTTCAGTATACTGAGTTCATGCCTCTTGCGAAACTCTATTGTTACTTTCATAATGAGTTTGTTTTTATTTCGATTAAGGATGTCACCATGTTGCGTTTACTACTGCTTTGTCTCAGTCTCTTCATGCCCCTATTGACTCTTGGGGCCCCTAATCAGACAACCCAAGAACCATCACCGGATATTGCGGGTACACCGCCGTTTAACCCGGCGTGCTTAGCATTACTCAATCCTGATATTAAATCAGGTGTTCCAGTAACGACCCGTTTAAATCTCAATGATTGTGATTTACCCACTGGCCCGATTGAGCACAGTGCTGCGGGATATTATTTCCACCGCCCGAGTGGCAAGGGTTTTTTTGGTGCCCGCTACATAGGTAGTACACCGAAGAAAGTATCCGTGTATTACATCTATAACAACATGGGTGGCAGTGGAACATTCAGTTCTATAGCTTTATTGAAGCCGGCGAGTACTAGCTATCTGGTTTATAACGATCAAGGCAAATGGATGCGCCGTCGTACCGGCAGCAAAATGGACAAAGTCATCGGTTATATCCAAGGAGGTGATCGCTGTATGGGTGGTTTTGCCTCAGTGGATCTAAAGGGCAATACGTTAAGCATTGAAAAATACGTCGACGCAAAATCACCTTCGGATTGCTCAAAGACCAAAAAGCTGAGCCTTAATCTAAGTCGTTTTTAGCACAGCTATTCGTCTTTGTCTTTCGTGTTGTCCTTGGCAGCCGATTTTTTACGACGCGGGTATTTACGCCCGCCCTTCTTGCCTGGCAAGGTGAACCAATACTCTTCACTAATGGGATGGAAGTGATCGGCTTTATCAATCAAGAATGATGAGGTGCTTTGGGGAATCGCGGCTATTTCAACTCTGACACCTTCGGACTTGAGATGATGTACCAACTCCACATAATCTGAATCCCCTGACATAATGATAATGGTGTCCACTTTATCGGCTAACTGCATGGCTTTGATGGATAAAGGAATATCCGCACTCTTATGGCAAGGCTGTACAGAACCATGATAACGGTCGTGCAAACGCTCAGCCAGTTTGGATGAAATGTGTTTGCCTTCTCGAAAATAAATCAAGCGATTCAAGGAGCGATTATCGATCAGCTTGGGGATCAAGGTGTCAAAATTAATCATGGCAGACTCATCGTTCAATTGCGTGTGAATACTGCGCTCGATATTGTTGCCATCTACGAGGACGGCGACGGATTGGCTAATAATCACTTCGGGGATTGGGGTGTTACTCATTCCGTGTCTCCTTTACAAACTTACGGTTACTTGATGTTTAATCTCATTATCAGCTTCAGCTCGGTAAATCGATTGTAATAATTCATGATCGGCCTCCGAGAGGCTGCCTTGTTCCATTCGTGCTTCCAAGCGCTGTTTTATTTGCTCATGGGTTAAGAAATCGCGGTCAGGCTGAGCGTTATGAACATCGAATCGGTGTTGTCTTATACTTGATAACTCTTCAAGACTACTTACCAACTCACAATCAGTATCAATGGAATTTTCAGGCTTTAATTGTGTAAGGTAGTATTCAAGAATATCTTTGTTTAAAGGCTCCTGCTTTTGTAACGATTGCCAGTGTGCTTGCAATTGAGGAAAACGCTCTTCCCACGCAGATTGAGCTAATAGAGCGCTAGCAAAACGTAACAGCTCTACAACGATAGCGACTATTGCTTTAGCAATGGCAGGTGCAGTTCCCTCATTTAATCCGTGCAACAATAGCTGTTTAATACTGTTAGCAAACTCGGGCACCGACTCTTTGCGATAATAATCATGACGCAGAATTTCTTGAATATAGTAATCCCGAAACCAGTTAAAGTCATTCTTGAAATAAGGCCGCATAGCAGGATTTTCACCCCAGAGATTGGTGATATATTGGTCCCAAAAATCTTTATGAAAAGGGATGTTAGGCAAAGAATAATTCATAAATTGCTTATAGCCTGGGATAGGCCTGAAGGGCCAGTTAGCAATGGGTACGCGGTTTTTGTACTTGTCCGATTCAGCAATAGTGTCATCATGCAAATAATCCCAAAAATGTCGAATAGAGTGCAGCACCTCAAATGAATAGCGCGCCCAATCATGCACACCTAAATAAAATGGCGTCGACTGATCTGGAATAACTGGGGCATAATTCGGTGGAATCACAACCACTTCACTGACATCATGACCCATGCAGCTATTGACCGCATCCACATCAGACGCCATAGTTTGCAGTCGCTCGTAAAGGTCTTTATGGGCGCTGGCGCTAAGCACGCCTTTATTGACTAAGCGTCGCAGTAACCAAGCCGACCCTGGCGAGTCAAAGGTGATGGCACTGGTTATATCATCGGGTAATGTCGCGGTAACCAACCCAGCCAGTGTTGCACCCAATGAATGCCCTGTCATATGAATGCATATAGTCTTTCCTGCAAACTGTGAGTCATTGGTGACAGCATCAATGACTTGTTGGCAAAACGGCACCGCAGCATGCTCATACTGCAAAGGCACAATACCTAACAACCACATCATTAAATCCTGGTACCAACCCGCTCGATTAACCGTACCACGATGGGCGATAATGATTTTGACACTGTCGTCATCTTCTACCTTGTAATAAGCAAGGCCATAGTAACCATAGTCTTGATTGTGGGTATCGTAGCCTAAATATGGCGTTAAGCCATCTTGCGCTAGCTTATCGTTTAAGCGTTCAGTGCTATCCACATCCAATGATGCGGTAATTGCTTCACGATGAGTCATCGTCGCAGCTTTAACCGTTGTTGCTGCCTTTGTATGTTGTAAAAAAGACATGAGAATTATCCTCCTCTAGTGTTCTTCCAAGTCGTATTTCACGCCGATGCGGTCTAGTAATCCCGCCAGCGTATCATTGTCAAAATATTTAATTTTTAGCCAACCACTGCCCTTTGCCAAATCTTGATCGATGTGGACTTTGGCCCCCAATTGCTCTGCCATTAAATTCTCTAGTGCCAACACATCCACATCATCTTTGTGTTGCAAAGCGATCGTCGGCTGAGATAAACGTTTAATCTCTTGGTCAAGTTTACGCACCGACCAGCCCCGCTGCACGCATTTTTGCGCGACATCGTATTGTTGATTTTCAGCAATACCTGCTAACACTTTTCCATGGCCTTCAGAGATCGCACGCTGTACCAAGAAATCTCGCACCCGTTTGTCGAGCTTTAAGAGCCGCAAACAATTCGATACTTTGGTCCGTGACTTTCCCACCACTGCCGCAACTTCTTCGTGAAGATAATCAAATTCATCGATCAAACGCTGGTAAGCTTGAGCTTCTTCAATCGGATTTAAGTCCACCCGGTTGATATTCTCGATAGTGGTGACTGCAGCAGTTTGTTCATCAGTATAATGATTAATTAAACAGGGCACATCTTGCAGACCAGCCAATTGGGCTGCTCGCCAGCGCCGCTCGCCGGCAACAATCTCATAACTGTCTTTAATGCCTGGTCTGACAACGATGGGCTGAATCAAGCCACTGGACTTGATGGAATCAGCTAACTCTTGTAAGGCTTCCCCGTCGAAATCTTGACGTGGCTGATATTGGCCACGGGCCAGCTTGTCCAAGGGTATTGTCTTTAGTTCGGGCTTAGCCACCGGGCAAATCTCCTGTTATACTTGACTCCAATTGGATTTTGGAGCAAAAAAGTGTCAACTTCAGCTGACTTTCAACGACCTACCCTCGAATTACCCGAGAATGGCCAGCGTCTGCTATTGCATTCCTGCTGTGCCCCCTGTTCTGGCGAAGTCATGGAAGCCATTATCGCTTCGGGTATAGAGTTTACCATTTTCTTCTATAATCCCAACATCCATCCACGCAAAGAATACGATATTCGCAAAGACGAGAACATTCGTTTTGCCGAAAAACACAATATCCCCTTCGTTGATGCCGATTATGACGTGGATAATTGGTTTGCTCGGGCCAAAGGCATGGAAATGGAGCCTGAACGTGGTATTCGCTGCACCATGTGCTTCGATATGCGTTTTGAGCGCACCGCACTCTATGCCCATGAGCATGGTTTTGACGTCATCAGCAGCTCCTTAGGGATTTCTCGTTGGAAGAATATGAACCAAATCAATGACTGTGGCGAACGGGCTGCAGCCAAATACCCTGGCATCACCTATTGGACTTATAATTGGCGCAAACAAGGCGGCTCTGCGCGCATGATTGAGATATCTAAGGCCGAAGAATTCTATCAACAAGAATACTGCGGTTGTGCCTATTCACTGCGGGATACCAATAACTGGCGCCGGCAAAATGGCCGGGACCGTATTCGCATTGGAGTGCAGTACTACAAAGCCGATGATAAACCCAATTAACCGACATTCCGCACCAGTCTCTTTTTGCGCATAAAAGGGTAAAAACTTAACTCAAAATACTCAGGTATTGTATATACATTCCGCTTTTTCGTTAATTTTTTACCCTTTTCTGCATCAAAAATAGCTCTGGTGCGAAAAGCCGGTTAACTTAACGCTCGAGGGCTAATTTTAAGCCCTTCAACACTAAGTCACCGTCAATAGTGGCAAACAAACCCTCGTCTGCAAACAAATGGGCAAAACCACCCGTACCAATAACAACAGGACTCTCTATAAAGGCCTCAGCGGTTATCCGTGCCGTTATATCTTCAATCATGGCCAACTGGCCGAAAAATAAACCTGATTGGATGCTTTCAGCAGGAGATAAACCGAGCGTCTTGCGCGGCTTGACTATCTCTACCGGCGATAGCTTAGCCGCTTTGCTCTGCAAAGCTTCCATAGATAAACGCATACCCGGCAAAATCACGCCACCTAAGTAATCCTTGTTCTTAGCAACCGCACAAATGGTTGTGGCAGTGCCAAAATCAATGATAATTAAATCTTGGTTTGGGTAGGCATGGGTGGCAGCAATGGCATTAGCTATGCGGTCGGTACCCACATCATAGGGGTTGTAGTATTTCACATTGAGCCCCACATCCGCTCCACTCTCTAGTACAAATGGCTCAATATCAAAGTACTTCACACAGGCTGAACGAATAGAATAATCCATCGATGGCACCACTGAACACAGGGCAATTTGGCTGATTTCATCGGTGCGCAGGCCATTTTCACGCAGCACACTCTTGAGAAAAATGCCCAACTGATCAGATGAGCTGCCAAGCTTGCTTTGGTGGCGAAATCGAAGCTTAATCTCATCGCCGACGAAGACCCCACCGAAAATCTGGGTGTTACCGATATCTAAACATAAAATCATGATCTTACCTGCAAAATAGGACAAGTGCGCAATAATATACCGCGTATTATCCTTAAATTCCAGCTATACTGTACCTTACAAGACCCTATTTAGGAGAGCACCCCTTTAACAAAACAGAAGTTACCTGTTACTAAGCTTATGAACAAAATTACGATTGACTATTATCGTTGGGCCGGCCAGTTCGGTCCTTTTGCGATTAAAATTCCTTGTGGCGAATGCAGTCTGACAGACGATATTATTCACGACACCCTGGAGAAAGAATTACAGGGTATTCCCGTGCAAGTGAATCAATACGATTGGCTCAGTCACTGGTATAAACCATTATTCAAAGGCGCTTGGCATGCGCCCATAGTACTCGTCAACGGTCGTAAAATTTCCCAAGGCAAAGCCTTAAATCGCGGTTTGCTCATTGAAGCAGTCATTAGCGCCCATGCAGCCGCAACACCATTAACCGGTAATCATTTATTCGGTAAAGCCTCTTGTCCTTATTGCCAAAAAGCTAAGTCTCTATTAACCGAAAAAAACATCCCTTATCACTACCACGATGTGGTGGAGGATCCCCGCTCTCTGTACGAAATGCTAGCTCGAGTAAAGCCCCTCGTCGGTGCCAAAACGCCGATCACCGTGCCCCAGATTTGGTTGAATGGTGAGTATGTGGGTGGCTATGACGCCTTAGAAAATATCCTCTAATTCCCGCATCGGCACTGGCCTACCTGTCTTAGGATCCACAATGACACAGGTCACTAAAGCATCAGCCTTTTCTTCTTTGGTCCCTTTATCATAAACCTTCTGCGCCACCACAAAGCACGAATTACGTTTTTCATGGAGCGTGGCGTCAATGCAGATGGTATCACCGAGGTGGATGGGTTTACGATAATTAATGTTGATATTGGCAATCACAAATGCCAGTCTGCGGGCCTGAATGCCTTTAATTTGTTCAGCGAAGGCATGCCAGCGGGCATCTTCTAAGAACTCCAAGTAACGGGCATTGTTCACGTGACCAAAGATATCCAGATGAAATCCTCGCACCACCACTTCAATTTCATTCATGTCGCTGCTATCTCCTTGATTTTACGTTGATTTTTGCCATACTGAAGAAGCTTATCATTCTACGATTAAGGAGGTCCCATGACAAATGATAAATGCCGCATCTGTGTCTGCAGTCTTGGTTTAGCGCTTGGTATCACTTGGGGGTTAGGTATGCTAATCACGGGCTTATTTGGCACCTATACGGGTTATGGCTTAGGCTTTGTCAATGCCATGGGTTCAGTATATATTGGCTTTGATGCGACGCTAGTCGGCAGCTTCTTAGGCCTTGTTTGGGGCTTTGCAGATGCTTTCATCGCCGGTGTGATTATCGGTTGGCTTTATAATCTATTCAGTCATTGTGGTTGCAAAAAAGCACAATCATCAGCTGAATAATTTATCCAAAGAGTGAAGTGGCTGAGCGTTACTTCACTCTGTCAATAATTCATTAACTAATCCCAGCAGACTATCTTCGGTAACGGGTTTAGACAAACAGCCATCAGCACCAACCAGTTTAGCCAATGGCAAATAATCTACACCATTAGACTTTGGCTGCGTCAGCGCAATCACAACTGTATCAGGGTAATAGCTACGGATCCGACTGATAATTTGCATACCATCAACTTCAGGTAGCATCAATTCAGTAATCACAAGATTCATCGTTTTATTCTGCATCGCAGCCAAAGCCTCTTTGCCACTATGAACAACAGTAACATCGTGATTTGCTGCTAATAGTTCATCGGCAAGTGTTGTTGCAGAAGTTTTATCATCATCAACTACCAATACAGCTACCATCATCTACCCCCTGTTCGTTCTAGGAGTTGGGTCATCTCAATTATTGTCTTCGCTTCACCAAAATAATGGCCCTGGGCATAATTACAAGCATTAGAGATTAAAAAACGCACCTGCTCTTCCGTCTCGATACCTTCCGCGGTTACACCAAGGTTTAAATTATGGGCCAGTTGAATAATTGCCTTAACGATTGCTGCATTTGCTAAATCATTGGTGATCTCGTGCATAAACGACTTATCAATCTTTAAGGCATGTACCGGTAGACGACGAAGATAGGCAAGCGATGAATACGCCATACCAAAATCATCAATAACAATTTTGGTGCCCAAGTTATTCAATTGCTTTAATAGATTGACCGAGTAAGCCATATCATGCATTAACGCTGTTTCTGTAATTTCAAGCTCTATGCTAGCAGGACCAATGCGATATTTGTCAGTTATTTCGCGAAGTTCAGTTAGCAAGTCAGCTCGCATAAACT
Source organism: Legionellales bacterium (assembly GCA_002709565.1). Lineage (GTDB taxonomy): Bacteria > Pseudomonadota > Gammaproteobacteria > UBA1113 > UBA1113. The sequence goes on from PAPY01000034.1 coordinate 18,611, forward strand.
GTTTCCCCGAAACATTAATAGCCATAATATGGGAGTGATTAATTAAACCTTCATCGAGCCAACGGCGGTACTGACGACAGGCTTCTGTGAGTACCCAGTTGCCAATCTTTAAAATACTACCGCTACTTTCTGCTAATTCAATAAATAACTCAGGGGAAATAATCCCTTTCTCGGGGTGATTCCAACGAGCCAAAACCTCAAACCCAACTAAATCACCGGACTGTATATCCACTTGTGGCTGAAAATTCAAGAACAATTGATCCCGTGCAATAGCCCTATCTAAGTCACTGTCCAATGAAATACGCTCTGATGCAACAGCGTCGATTTCTTTGCTGAATGATTTGCTGGATGTTTCTTGTTCGTGCCGCTCAAGCAGCTTAACCAATGCTGCCGCTTCGCCTTGCTGCTCTGCAGCACTTTTTAATTCATCAGGATATATTATTTTTTGAACTTTGGAGGCAACATGGCAAGCCAATGACTTAATATAAAAAGGCTCTGCTAGCTCAGTATTAATCTTGTTTACTACCCTGTCAACATCCTTGAGATCAGTTAAATTCTCTATCAGCACAATAAATTCATCGCCACCGATACGAGCGATAAAATCTTCACCTCGCAAAAGGTTCTGTAATCGTGCGCCAATTTCTTTTAAGATAGCATTACCAAAATCAAAGCTGTACTCCTCATTGATTTGACTAAAGCCTTCAATATCGATAGCAACCAACGCCAGTTTATTCCCACTACGTCGAGATTTTTGCACGGCGTATTTAAGCACATGTTCGAATAAATAACGATTTGGAAGGCCGGTTAGATAATCATGACAGGCTTTATAAATAACACTTTCATCTAAGTGGCCTGTGTCTTTTTTCTTGAGAACAATCAATGTCTGCAACATGGAATGTTCACTTTGTGGTAGTTTAATACATTGTGCTGTGGCTGCAGTCATCAAGCCTGAATGTGTTTTGATGGTAATATTTTCGGTTAAATACTTAGGGATATCGGCAGCGGCTTCGGTTGACAGCTGCAATACTGCGCTACTTAAGTGGGTAACATCACTCAGTAATGTATTTTTCAACTGTTGTGGGCTCAAGTTGAAGAGCTCTAAAGCCGCTTGATTGAATAGAGTGATTTTATTTTCTTTTGAGACACCGATAATAGGGTCAGAAACCGCGTGCAAGAGCAATGGGATTGTCTTGTTAAGCGTTTGACAGTCATAATCTGCCTCAACCAGCATCTGATAAACGCCTTCGGCAAGATTGTCTTCTTTGTCAGTCATTCCTTAATCCTTCGTTTATGTTAATAGTAGTGTATATTCAGCAATTGCGGCTGAAAGCGAATAATTACGCCCAAGTAAAACAGCCTGCGCAGCCTCGCTGCACTATTAAACTGGCAATTGTCCCCTGTCCGTGCATATCGGAACCTCCTAGCCACTGGCTTTCTTGTCCTGAAAGCTGGCAATAAATGCCTCCATTTCGTCTACCCCTAAAGGTTTTGAGAAATAAAATCCCTGGGCATAATTGCACTGATGTTTGCTCAAGAATTCGAGTTGTTCGATGGTTTCCACCCCTTCTGCTGTAACGCCAAGATTCATCGTATGTGCCAACTGAATGATCGCTTTAACAATAGCGGCATCAGACAAATCGACTGTTAAATCCTGAACAAAGGATTTGTCGATTTTTAAACATTGTACTGGCAAGCGTTTGAGATATTGCAAGGATGAGTAAGACGTACCAAAATCATCCACAGCGATGCGTAATCCGAGTTTTGAGAGCTTCTCAAGGATCGACGCAGAGAGTACAATATTTTCCATCACGGCAGTTTCGGTTACTTCTAACTCCAGACTATAAGGCTTCATGCTGTATTCAGTTAAAATACCCTGTATATGTTCAACTAAATCAGTTTGGGCTAGTTGTTTTGCAGACAGATTAACCGCCATTAGCACATCATCATCTAATAATTTTTTGCGCTGCCATAGTTTAAACTGCAAACAAGCGGCCCGTAATACCCAGTCACCAATGTCATAGATATAACCACTGGCTTCAGCCAACTCAATAAAAATATTGGGTGATATCACCCCTTGTTTAGGATGATTCCAACGACAAAGCACCTCAAAACCAACCAATTTGCCGTTTTTGATATCAATCTGAGGCTGAAAATTTAAGAATAATTCATTACGCTCAACGGCATGCTCAAGATCCGCCTCGAGTATTGCGTATTGGCTTTTTTCGACGGCAATAGTGTCCGAGTAAACTTGATAACGGTTTTTACCATGATCTTTAGCGTAATACATGGCGGCATCGGCATTTTTAATCAATGACTCCGCCGTATTACCCGAGTCTGGATAAATGGCGATTCCAATACTTGCATGGATCTTAACCTCATTACCCTCGATCATAAATGGCATGCTTAATATTTCGTTGATTTTTTTGGAGACCACTTCAGAGCGCACTTCATCTTTAGCGCCTTCAAGAATGATAATAAACTCATCGCCACCCTGGCGGGCTATAAAGTCAGATGCACGTAATAACTTACTGAGACGATTAGAAACATCACGGATTAGCAAATCACCTGAAATATGGCCGAGCGTATCATTAATAGTTTTGAAGTCATCCAGATCCAAAAACAATAATGCGAATTTTAATTCATTCCTGTCGGCAATAGTAATAGTATGGCGCAAGACCTCATCGAATAAAAATCGATTAGGCAAACCCGTTAAGCGATCATAACAGGCCTGATATACGACTTGCTCTTTGACTTTAAGGTGGGAACTAATATCCTGAAAGTTGATCACAACGCCAGTGATTTGGTCGTCGAAATCATACAACAATGATGCCATATAGTGTGTCGGGATTTGTTCACCACCTTTGGTGACAATGGCTGAGCGGGCTTGTTTTTGGACGCCGAGCTTCTTTTGTGCATACTCAATGATTTTCTGTTGTGACTCGGGCTCGACTTCTGAATTCCCCACTTGGATCTTCGGCAATAAAATTTCTTGGATGTATTTGCCCAGTAGTTCGGTTTTTTTGTATTTTAATAATTTTAGTGATGTTTGATTAGCATATACAATAACACCTCTGGCATCAATGATGACAATACCCTCATTGGTATTATCCAGAATAGTTTTTTGTTTAAAATACATTTGCTTTAAATGCTTGAGCTGCTGATGCCCAGTAAAAGCATACCGTAAGGTACGGCGCAAACTACCCGAGTCTAAGTCATCGATAACCAAACAGCTAGATGCGCCTTTTTGCAGCGCTTCATGTTCTATTGCGGCAGAGTCGCTATTGATAAACAAGATACCAGGACAATAATGCAAAATTTGCTTTTGGCTTAAGATCCCCAATAGTTGCACACCATCAATATCAGATAAATCATAATGAATTAAAATACAATCAAAATGATCTTGGTTGGTGTGTCGCAATGCTTCATTGGCAGACTCTGCATTGACGATAGTTAAGTCATCCCCGAATGCCACGCGCATAAGATCGGACAATTTTTTCGCCTGATCGGGAAAACTTGCAACTAATAAGACTTTCTTAATTGTTATCACAGGCATTTGCCTCTTCGCTCTACCTTAAATAACTATAGTCAGTATGGTTAAACCTTGCTAATTCGTTGTTAGCTAAGTAAAATCTAAGGCTATTGATTAGTACCCATATATTTTTTAATTTATGCATGGAGTGATGTTATGCCTTCTTTTGATATTGTTTCTAAGGTCGATAAGCACGAGCTCGCCAATGCCGTTGACCAGGCCAATCGTGAACTACAAAATCGCTTCGATTTTAAGGGGGTTGATGCCAAATATACCCTCACCGACAAAAATATCGTCCTAGAGGCCCCTAGTGACTTCCAATTGAAGCAAATGAAGGACATCCTGGCTGGCAAATTCACCAAACGTGAGCTGGATGTACGCTCCCTCACCTATCAAGATCCAGAGGTTAATCTAAGCCAAGCAAAACAAGCAGCAGACATCGTCCAAGGCTTAAGCCAAGAGACCGCCAAAAAGCTCGTCAAAACCATCAAAGAATCCAAACTCAAAGTACAAGCCTCCATTCAAGGGGAACAAGTTCGTGTTACCGGCAAAAAGCGTGATGACTTACAAGATGTCATCGCTATGCTACGGGAAGCCGATGTCGAGGTGCCATTACAGTTTGAGAATTTTCGCGACTAAAAATTATATTTGCGTACAATATCATCCAGCTGGCCAGTTTCGGTTAAATGATCAAGCCCCGTGTTTAAGGCGTTGATTTTTGCTTGATAGTTTTTTGCATTCTTCGAAAAACAGACGTAGATTTTTTTATTCTCTAATGATGGCCCCATGAAGACAATATTATCTAACTCCGGTTTATGTTTCTCCATCAAATATTCAGCCGTGAAAATATCTGTCATCGCAAAATCGACTTGTTTATTGGCTAATTGCTTGAGATTTTGATAGTCATTATCCACAATAGATTTTTTGAGGTAATCAGCATTATCAAATGCTTGGGTATTTAAATAACCATCTACAATGCCAAAGCGATACTGCCTGAGTGCCCTGAAAGCTTGCTCTTGGTTCTGCGCTGGATCTTTCGTTAACCATCGCAACGGTGAATCTTTGCGCTTATACAAACCCACCGGGCCTCCAAAAATAGGCTTTGAGCATACTACTCCCTGTTCATCATAGGGTTCATAATCTGGAAAAGCACCGTCATTGTGTCGTTTATCTAGTTCAATGGCTTGATACCACGGTAAAATTTGGATAACAGGGCGATAGCCTTGTGACTCATAAGCCTCTTTGACGATTTCGTAGATGAAGCCTTTATCGGGTAATGATGTATCTACATAGGGCGGCCAATTTGATGCAGCTAAGCGCACTGTCTGTTCGCTATGAGCGGGTAAACTAACAAAACCGATAACTGTAGCGAGCAAAGTAATAATAAATGTTCTCATTGTATACCTCATCGAATCGAGCGATAGCCGCCAGGCACGCCCTGTTTAGCAAAAACAATTTGCCAACACTGCAGCCAGCGGGCCCTGAATGCTCCTGCACAGGCTTGCAGGTAGTAGGTCCACATGCGATAAAAACGCTCGTCATACCTATCACTCAGTGTAGACCAATTTGCGACAAAATTGTCATACCAGGCCATTAAGGTTTTGTCATAATTAACGGATAGATTATGCCAGTCTTCCATAATAAATAGCTTTTCGCTAGTAGCACCAATTTGTTTAATAGAAGGCAACATGCCGTGGGGAAAAATATATTTTTTGATCCAGGGTTCTGAGGTTACTTCGGTAATATTATTGCCAATGGTATGTAGTAAAAACAAACCACATGGCTTCAAGCTGTCGTAGACTTTTTTGAAATAGTGTCGGTAATTCTTATAGCCCACATGCTCAAACATACCTATTGAGACGACTCGATCAAACAGCCCTCCCACATCACGATAATCTTGTTGCAAGATAGTCACCGCAAAATCCTTGCAATAGTCTTTGGCATACCTGGCTTGTTCTGTAGAAATGGTAACACCGACCACTTCAACACCGTAGTGTTCGGCTGCATATTTGGCAAAGCCACCCCAGCCACAGCCAATCTCCAATACCCGCATACCAGGCTGCAAATTCAATTTGTCGCAGATTAAACGCAGTTTGTTAAGTTGAGCTTGCTGCAAAGTATCACACTCTCCCCAGTAAGCACAGCTATAGGACATTGTGCTATCTAACATGCGGGTAAACAGTTCATTACCTAAGTCATAATGTTTTTGGGCAACTGTACTGGCATGACGTTTGGTCTGCCAATTAAATAATTTATTGATGACGATATGAGCTAATGCACGCCAGTTATGTTTTATTTTTTCGTCTAATCGTCCCCAAAGAATTTTGTAAAAAAAATCATCTAGCGCGTCAGCATCCCATTGTTTATCCATATAGCCTTCACCAAGGCCAAGACTGCCATACTTAAAAATCCGTTGATAAAGCGCAGGATCATGGATATGCATATCACCAACGCCATTACCATTCACCGTAACACCGACATCGCTTAAGAGCTGACTAAGTAGCTGAAACTCTGCTGCTTGATTCATTGTTAAAGCCTGTGTTTCGCCTTATGATGCAGGTACAGTACTATAACCAAAGCAATAATACCAACCGGCAACATGCTATAAGATAGATATTCTTCAAGAAAAGCACTTGCCCAGGCAAAGATCCATAACATTACACCGATGATGCACAAACAGCTGTCCATATGCACACCCGCCAAAAATGTTGTCAGCGCAAGTGCTGTCAATAATAATAAGCCAGCGTTAATGTCACTAAGTAGACCAATGCGCACAAAAAATAAAATCAAGCCTGCAGTCACTAGCAAACCCAACCAATGGAAAATTATTCGAATAACTAAACGTAGTTGTTGTTTGCCCGAGTGTTGAGTGTGGGACCAGCCCAAATATAGACAAATCACAGCAAAGATAGGTGCCAAAAATAGCCAGTATGTCCACGCCCACTGCTGATTGATATCCGTGATGACCATACCAATGCAAGATAAAATGACTAAGACCAGGCTGATGAGGCTGCGAATAAGAAAGAAATGCTGAGTCGGTTGCAGATCTGCTTGCGGTGTTGAGGGTTGTTCCATAATACATCCTTGAAAGTCGCTCACTAAGTACTTGTTAGTCTAGCGATTTTGGGTATAGTTGTCACTGGTTCTTATGACTTAACAAGTGAGGAAAATATGAGCATCCCTGTAATTAGTTTATTTTTGGCAGCTATCTTCGCCATTGCTTCCAAAGCCCCTGTGATTAAAGCGATCAAAGAGCAGTTTGGTCATTATAATAACAAGTCGCCCCGAGAACAAATGCAGCAATTAGCTGGTTGGGGAGCGCGGGCACAAGCCGCCCATCAAAACATGCTCGAGTCTTTTCCGTTTTTTGCCGCGGGTGTAGTTGTTGTATTAGCTACCGGTGCTGTTAGTGTGTTTGCCAATATTCTTTGCATACTCTACATCCTAAGTCGAATCGTCTATCAATATCTATATTTAGCTAATATTGATTTGGCTCGTTCAGGAGTGTGGTTCGTGGGCTATTTGTGTTCGTTGGTTTTAATCATATTGCCACTCTTCTAATATACAAAGCTTGAAGGCTTACGCAAAGACACATAGCGTGTTTTGCGTAAGTCTATAGTAGACCTTGTTCTTCTTCTCGAAGAGTCAACACCTCATACCCGGTCTCGGTCACTAAGATAGTATGCTCCCATTGGGCAGTGAGTTTGTGATCTTTGGTAACGGCAGTCCAGCCATCGGGTAGCATTTTGATGTGGCGCTTGCCGGCATTGATCATGGGCTCAATAGTAAAAATCATACCGGGCTCTAATACAGCCCCTTTGCCAAATTCACCATAATGAAGTACTTGTGGTTCATCATGAAAGACTTTGTTGATGCCATGGCCACAGAACTCTCGCACGACGGTATAACGATTGGCTTCAGCGTGTTGCTGAATGGTGGCACCGATATCGCCAAGGGTGGCGCCAGGTTTGACGATTTTGATGGCTTTATAGAGGCATTCTTGCGTCACTGTCGCTAAACGCTTGCCGAGCACGGTAGGTTCACCGGCAAAATACATTTTACTGGTGTCGCCAAAATAGCCATCTTTGATAAGACTGACATCGATATTCAAGGCGTCGCCTTTTTTGAGTTTTTTCTCGCTGGGGATCCCATGACACACGACATGGTTAACCGATATACAGGTCGCCTTCGGGAAGCCAACTGTGGGCGGTGCAGGCTCTGCACCTAAGGTGTTACGCATATAATCCAGACAAATATCATCCAGTTCAGCTGTGGTAATGCCGGGTTGGACATGCTCACCAATCATTACCAGCACACTGGCAGCGGCTTGGGCAGCAACCCGCATTTTGGCAATATCCTCTGGTGTGTTAATTCGTGCGGCCATCAATCCCCCTACCCGGTCAAAAAGGATGCATTATAGGGTTCTGGTAGGTTGAGAGCAAGTGCTGTTTCTCACGCCTGGGATACCCCCTATGTCTATTGTCTACTTCCAAGTCCTAGACGGCTAGCACTAGAATATCTACTAGTGGTCTTCTCTTCGCTTGTAGTAGCCCCCACTCCGCTTGTAGCAACTTTATCTCCTCGCCCACCATATATCGCACTGTGATTTGCAAGAAAAGCCTGGGGACGTTTTACCGCCGGTTCGCTATACATTTGGCTTGAGGATTTTTCTGCTTGCGGCGATGGTTTAGCGTCAGCTACGCGTCCAGTAGAGCCATGACATATTACCGCCGGTC
>PAPY01000035.1 GCA_002709565.1 Legionellales bacterium
ATATCAGCAGGAGGGGCAGAGGCCATAGCCATTGGATCATCATTTGACTCTAAATCCGGATAGAGAGATGGAGTGATATCAGCAGGAGGGGTATCACCTTCTATCCCCTCTCTAACATGGACGGGAATTTGGTCAAAGTTTCCATATGCATGGCATTGGAAATAATAATAGGATCGATTTACTTGAGAAGGTTTGTCATAGATTGCTTCTTCTTCAGGCTGTTCGTCATCGAAATTGTCAAGAAATTCAGGGGCAGACTCGCGTAGGTGCTTGTAAAGTTGTTCCCATGCACAGTCAGTATTATCTAATACATCAGTGATGCATTGCAATAGTTTAGTATTTTTAAAAGGTTTCAGTTTTGTGAAAAGATTGAAAAAATCGTCGAAAAAATAATAACCTTCAATTAGTTGTATAAAACTGCAGAGCTCTTTGTTAACAGTTTTGTCAGGTTGATCAGGATTTCCGTAGATTGACGACACAGTCAGAATGATCTTTAATGACATTAATAACTGTTGTTTCTCTTCAAGAAGATCATGGTTCTTTGTGACATTATAGAAAAGCTGATTACTAACGTTTTTTTCATCTAGCAACAAACCGATTAGGTAGCCTTTATAGCGAGGCTCTAGTTCTTCATAGAGGCTTAATAGGGCATGGAATCGAGGAAGCAGCGCTTTGATTGTCCGGCCAAACTTTCCTAATTCATCAGCCTCATTGCTGGAAGCTGATTCTTCGGTGGGTTTGTTTTTAGTGCTTATTTCTTCTGAAAAATCGAAGAAGCTGTTGTCAAAAGGATAGCGCTCAATTAATTGTATAAATTTGCAGAACTCATTGTTAATAGTTTTGTGAGGTTGATCAGGATTTCCGTAGGCTGACAACACAGATAAAATGATCTTAGATAACATTTGTAACTTTTGTTTCGTATCGAGATCATTGTTTTGTATGACATCATGGAAAAGATAATAACTAACGTTTTCTATCTCTAGCAACAAGTCGATTAGGAAGTCTTGATAGCGAGGCTCTAGTGTTTCATAGAGTCTTAATGTTATATGGGGTTGAGGAAGCAGTGCTTTGATTGCCCGGCCAAACTTTTCTGATTCATCAGCCTCATTGCTGGAAGCTGATTCTTTGGTGGGTTTGTTTTTAGTGCTTGTTTTTTTTGTTTGTTTTTTGGGAGGTGTTGCTTCTTTATTTAACTGCTTTAATGCCAGGTCGAAAGCTAATTTTCCAGCAGCGTGCATAATATCATCTTCTTTGATCTCAATCATATTGCTATCACCCTTATGGATAGAGGCATTTCTTAGTGCATCATCTTCGAGTCTTTCGCAAAGTAATACAATAAGAGTATGAGGAATATTTTTCTCTGAGCATAATAGCTTAAACCGGCTCATTGATAATACTAATAGACGTTTATTATGTGTGATTATATCTTTGAGGTCATCATACCCTTTAGGAAATTTGTAATAAGCATCAGTCCAGTACCCACGGGTATAATAATTACCACTATGTCTTGAACAATACGAAGATTCAGAAGTTGGCGCGACCCATTCTGATTCTACCTGTCGCTTTTTTTTATCCATGGCAGCAAGCTCTTCTTTTCGAACAGATAGAGTAAGTAGGAGCTTGCGAGGACTAGATAGCGTCAACGGTAGCCTGAATGTAACGCCACTCAAACTAGAATCATTATTGCCGTTATTAGATTGATACCTGGCAAGTTGATCTTGCTCGTGTATTTTCGTCTGATTATACAGATATTCTATACAGAGTTCTGTAATTACGCTTGCTGTATCTTTTAGTTTATTGTCAGTATTATAAGCCATATTGATGAGTCTCATTTGTAAAATTATAAATGCCGCATTCTACTATATCCCGGTAGCGGCTGTCAATAAAATGAACAGTTTGATTTAGGGGAAAACATGCAGTGAGTTTGATGGTGTATTTAACAGTATGATTTAGATAAAAATAATATTTCGTTAAGGTTGCTTTTATTTTTATAAATGATTATTGAGGTTGGGTGTTCTTCACGGATTAGCTTAACAGAGACTTAAGTCTCTGTTGATTCATCGCGTGGGCGAGGATAACTCACGGTATTGATTAACGTGTCGGCTTCATCAGTGGTTTCAAGATGGACGGGGAATTGCCATAAGGTATGGATGTGTTGTAGGACCTCGTTACAGTCGCTTTCATCCAGAGGTCTGCGGTCGTGTTGCTGATGGGTGAGGGTTAAAGCTCTGTCGCTGTGAATATTGACCCGAGTGACTTGAATATCAGGCTCTGAATAACTTAAGTTATAGGTTTTTGCTAAAGTGTCGCGGATGGTTTGGTAACCTTGGTCATTGTGAATGGCTTCGACAATTAAGTCTTCCTGTTTATCATCATCCAGCAAAACAAATAATTTCATGTCTCGGATAACTTTAGGCGATAAATACTGGCCGACAAAGCTATCATCCTTGTAATTCTCCATCGCAAAATGAATAGTTTCAACCCAGTCGCTACCAGCAAGTTCAGGGAACCAGTGTTTATCTTCCTCTGTTGGCGCAGTGCAAATACGTTTAATGTCATTAAAAATATTAAAACCCAAGGTATAGGGGTTCAAACCTTGGCAGCTGGGATCATCAAAAGGAAGTTGGTGCATGAGGTTGGTGTGATTATGCATAAACTCAAACATAAAGGTATCATCGACTTGTTTTTGCTCGTACAGGGTGTTGATAATAGTGTAATGCCAAAACGTCGCCCAGCCTTCATTCATCAGTTTGGTTTGTCGTTGCGGATAAAAGTATTGGGCAATCTTACGCACGATACGGACGATTTCTCGTTGCCAGGGTTCTAGTCTTGGCGCATTCTTTTCGATAAAGTACAGCAAGTTCTCTTCTGGTTCCGGCGGGAATTGTTCATCCGTGGTCGTGAATTTAGCTTTGTTTGGATCATCAGGAATCGTGCGCCAAAGCTCATTGACTTGGGATTGGAGATAGGCTTCACGGGCTTTTTGGCGGGCTTTTTCTTCTTGTAGAGTTAGTTGCTGGGGACGACGGTAACGGTCCACACCGTAATTCATGATGGCGTGGCATGAATCCAACAACTCTTCGACCTCATTCATGCCATATTTGCGTTCACACTCAGCAATATAATTTTTGGCAAATAATAAGTAGTCAATAATAGCATCGGGATTGGTCCAGGTTTTAAATAGATAATTATTCTTAAAAAAGGCATTGTGCCCGTAACAAGCGTGGGCAATGACAGTGGCTTGCATGACTAGACTGTTTTCTTCTAGCAAGTAGGCAATACAGGGATTAGCATTGATAACGATTTCATAAGCCAAGCCCATTAAGCCGCGGCGGTAGAATTTTTCGACGTTGACAAACTGCTTGCCAAAGGACCAGTGATTATAAGCCAAGGGCATGCCAATGGTAGAATAGGCATCCATCATTTGTTCTGAACTTATGATCTCTAATTGTATGGGGAAAGTGTCGAGACGATAGTTCTTAGCGATGGTTGCAATGGCATCATCGTAGGCTTGCAATGTATTGACGTCCCATTCTGTGCCGGTCGGTAATTTGGTCGTCATGACATTTTCCGTTTAAACAGTTCGTGCAGCACGGGATATATGCTTTGCACGTTATTAATATTACGCATGGCGAAGTTCTTAAACAGTTCTTTGACACCAATATAAGCGCGCCATAAACTTTGATGGTGACGTGGAAGTATCTCCACATAGGCAAAGTACTGCACTAACGGCATGATATTATTGCAGAGTAATTCCTGACAATGGGGTGAGTCAGCATTCCAATTATCACCATCAGAGGCTTGGGCTATATAAATATTCCAATCCGGGGATGAATAACGTTCTTGCATGATGCGTTTGGTTTCTTCTAAGGCGCTAGACACCACGGTGCCACCGGTTTCGCGAGAGTAAAAGAACTCTTCTTCATCGACTTCTTTGGCGGTAGTATGATGACGGATGAATACTAATTCGATTTTTTCGTAATTACGGGTGAGGAACAAATACAATAAGATAAAAAAACGCTTTGCAATTTCTTTTTTCTTCTCATCCATAGAGCCGGAGACGTCCATAATACAAAACATAACTGCTTGGGTGGTGGGCGCCAATTGTTTGGTGCGGTTTTTGTAGCGAATATCCACTTCATCGATAAAAGGAATAGATGTCAGTTTGTGTTCCAGCGCTTGTGCCTCTTCGATGAGTCGTTTAGCCTCAGGGCTATCGTCATTGTCAGTTGTTAATAGCTCCTCCAGTTCTGCTTGAATGCGAGCTAATTGTTTTTTGTATTTGTTACCAAAGGCAATGCGGCGGGCTAAAGCATTGCGCATGGAGCGGATGACGCTGATATTGGGTGGTATGCCATAGGTGGTATAACCCGCCCGACGTGAGATGAATGATGGTGTTTCGCCGAGGCGTGTACGAATCAAATTAGGCAATTCTAAATCATCAAAGAATAAATCCAAGAATTCTTCTTTGGAGAGTTCAAAACTAAACTCATCCATGCCTTCGCCTTTGTTAGATGCCGTACTGCCTGCGCCTTTGCTAACATTAGGGGGGCGTTTAATATGGTCGCCGGGAGTAAATTCTTTGTTGCCTGGCAGAATAATATGGCGTTTGCCGCCTTGGCGATAATGGAATGTAGGCTCTGTGATTTCTTTTTCGGCGATAGTGACAGTTTCACCGCCTTCAATATTGGTAATGCTACGTTTGCCAACAGCACTGGCAACGGCGTGTTTAATTTGTTTTTTGTAGCGTTGAATGAAACGCTGTCGATTAACAGTGCTTTTGTGTTTATGATTTTTGCGGCGGTCAATGAACTGAGTCATAGTCAGCACCTGCTGTTAGGAAGATTTCCTGACGCGCAAATACCATTCAGACAGCAGGCGGACTTGTTTTTTGGTGTAGCCTTTGGCTTCCATGCGGGTGATGAATTCTTCGTGTTTTTTTCTGTCCTCATCGGTGCCTTTTACATTGAAGGATATTACGGGAAGGAGATCTTCGGTGTTTGAGAACATTTTTTTCTCGATAACACTGCGTAGTTTTTCGTAGCTGTACCAGGCTGGGTTTTTGCCATTGTTATTAGCCCTAGCACGCAAGACAAAATTAACCACTTCATGGCGGAAGTCTTTGGGGTTGCTGATGCCAGCGGGTTTTTCGATTTGTTCTAAGTCATCATTGAGTGCTGCACGGTCAAATATTTGCCCAGTATCCTGATCGCGGTATTCTTGATCTTGGATCCAAAAGTCAGCAAAGGTGATGTAGCGGTCAAAGATGTTTTGTCCATACTCGGCATAAGATTCAAGGTATGCAGTTTGAATCTCTTTGCCGATAAAATCCACATAACTTGGGATCAAGTATTCTTTTAAGTATCGCAGGTAGCGCTCTCGGGTTTCGGGTGGAAATTGTTCTTGCTCAATTTGCCGTTCTAATACATAGAACAAATGCACGGGGTTAGCGGCAATTTCATCATGGTCATAATTAAAGACTTTGGACAACGTCTTAAAGGCAAAACGCGTAGATAGTCCGGTCATGCCTTCATCGACCCCGGCATAATCCCGATATTCTTGATAGGACTTGGCTTTTGGATCCGTGTCTTTTAAGGACTCTCCATTGTAAATACGCATTTTGGAATAGATGCTAGAATTCTCCGGTTCTTTGATGCGTGACAATACAGAAAACTGTGCCATTAAATCCAGGGTATCTGGTGCGCAGGGGGCTTCACACAACGAACTGTTCTCTAGTAACTTTTGATATATTTTCTTTTCTTCAGAATAACGCAAACAGTAAGGAACTTTTATAATGTTCACCCGGTCGATGAAAGCTTCATTGTTTTTGTTGTTCTTGAAACTTTGCCACTCAGACTCATTGGAGTGAGCGAGAATAATGCCATCAAATGGGATCGACGAAAAGCCCTCAGTGCCATTATAGTTACCTTCTTGGGTAGCGGTTAATAGGGGATGTAAGACTTTAATTGGTGCTTTGAACATCTCGACAAATTCTAGCAAACCGCGATTAGCTAAGCACAGACCGCCAGAATAACTATAGGCGTCGGTATCATCCTGGGAGTGGTCTTCTAGTTTACGAATATCGACTTTGCCCACTAGGGAGGAGATATCTTGGTTGTTCTCATCACCGGGTTCTGTTTTTGAGATAGCGACTTGATGATGAATAGAGGGGTTCACTTTAACGACTTTGAATTGGGTAATATCGCCGTTGTATTCTATTAACCGTTTGACGGCCCAGGGCGACATGATGGTTTCGATATAGCGTCGCGGGATGCTATAGCGTTCTTCAATCAGCGTCGCATCCTCTTCGGGATCAAACAATCCTAACGGCGATTCATACACAGGCGAGCCTTTCAATGCATAAAAACTCACGTGCTGCATTAAATATTTTAACTGTTCGGCAATAGAGGATTTACCGCCGCCGACCGGGCCCAGTAGATAGAGAATTTGTTTTTTTTCTTCCAGGCCTTGGGCAGCATGCCGCAAAAAATCAACAATTTGCTCGATGGTTTCTTCCATACCGTAGAAGTTCTGGAATGAATCCCATACTCGAATAATTTTGTTGGCAAAAATACGACTGGCGAGGGGATCTTTGCGGGTATCAATTAAGTGCGGTTCACCAATTGCGTGGAGCAAACGCTCCGCGGCGTTGGCGTAGGCCATCGGGTCATTTTTACAGATATCAAGGTACTCTTGTAAGGTGAATTCCTCTTCACGATACTGCTCGTACCGGGCTTGATACTCGCTAAATATATCCATGCCATATCCTCATCATTATTGAATGGCAATACTTTTACCAAAGTATAGCCAAGCTCAACGTTGCTGCTAAATTTTGCAACTTAAGGAATCTCTAATATAGTGATGGCTATCTGGGCCGTGATCCTCATAGAGATCTGACAAAAACTCGCATCATCGATTAAACTAGGTATAATCATCCTTCTTATAGGAATATTGAGCAAAAATGTCGCAAAATTTCATCGCTGTGATACCGGCGTTTAACGAAGAGAAAACTATCGCTGGCGTCCTCGAAAAAACTAGCCGTTATGTTGACACGATCATTGTGGTTGATGATTGTTCGACGGATAGTACGCCTGAGATACTACAAGGCTACAAAGTTAAAACCTTACGCAATCCTCACAATCTTGGTAAAGGAGCCGCTTTACACCGTGGTTTTCAAGAAGCGCTAACTCTCGGCGCGACCCATGTCATTACCCTGGACGGTGACGGCCAACATGACGGGGATGAATTGCCAGGTTTACTTGAAGCTGCACGCCGTTATCCTAGCAATGTGGTTATTGGTGCACGGCTCAAAGAGCGCCACAATGCCCCCAAGAATCGTTATATTGCTAATCGTATTGCGGACTTTTGGATATCCTGGGCGGCAGGAGAGCCGGTGGTGGATAGTCAGTCAGGGTTTCGTATTTATCCGGCAGAGTTGGTTAAACAAGTCGAGATCCCTCATCAAAAAGCCAACAGTTTTGTCTATGAGAGTGAGATTTTAATCAGCGCTATTCAATGTGGCTTTTTGCCGGTTGCGGTGCCAATAACTACCCACTATCCTGAGGAGCGCCGTGAGAGTTATTTTCGTCCCGGGGCGGATATCTTTAACATCAGCAAAATGGTCAGCAAGAAGCTGCTCGCTAAGGGCTTTAATCCCGCCGGCATTTGGCGGTTTTTTACCAAGTCACCACGAAGACTTGATTAAGCTTTGCTGGCGCAAACGAGATAATTGACCCCCACATCATGACCAAGACGAAATACTCGGGTAAGTGGGTTGTAACTCATGCCCCGAAGATTATCCAAACTGAGGTTATTTTGTCGCAACCAGGTCTCAAGCTCGGCGGGTTTGATGAATTTGTCGTAATCATGGGTTCCTCGAGGAAGCATACGCAGAATATATTCTGCGCCGACGATTGCCAGGGCATAGGCTTTTGGGGTGCGATTGAGGGTGGAGAGGAATAATTTGCCGCCTGGTTTTAGCAGGTGACCAAGGGCGGTGATGACAGCCCCAGGATCTGGCACGTGTTCCAACATCTCTAGACAAGTAATGACATCAAACTGCCCAGCATGGGTTTCAGCAAAACGCTCGGCACTGCTGTGATGGTATTCAATCTCAAGCTTATGTTCTTGGCTATGGGTGTTGGCCACCGTGATGGCTTCCTTGTCCATATCCAGCGCGGTAACATTGGCGCCGGCTTTGGCCATGGCTTCACTCAAGATACCACCGCCACAGCCCACATCCAGGACCCGCTTGCCGCTGATATCGGTGTGTTCTTGAATATAGCCCAGACGTAGGGGGTTGATGGCATGTAAGGTCCAAAGTTTGCCTTTTGGGTCCCACCATTCTTGTTTCAGGGCGGCAAATTTGGCTATTTCTTGTTCATCAACGTTGGTAGTCATGGTAGCGGTCTCATATTCATGAATTGAGGGCATTTTAGCGCGATGGGCTAGGGTTTTCTACCTTAATATAGTACAATCCCTTGATCGAAGAATTAATGAGGAAACGGGAACTCCATGAGTGATCTTGCCAAAGAAATTACGCCAATCAATGTCGAAGAAGAATTAAAAAATTCCTACCTAGATTATGCCATGAGTGTCATCGTCGGCCGGGCGTTACCGGATGTGCGCGATGGCTTGAAGCCGGTGCACCGCCGGGTTCTCTATGCGATGGATGAGCTAGGTAATGCCTGGAACAAACCTTACAAAAAATCCGCTCGTATTGTCGGTGACGTCATCGGTAAATACCACCCTCATGGCGATACAGCCGTATATGACACCATTGTCCGTCTTGCTCAACCATTCTCTATGCGCTATATGCTCGTAGATGGACAGGGGAACTTCGGTTCCGTCGACGGTGACTCTGCCGCAGCCATGCGATATACCGAAATTCGCATGACCAAGCTGGCTCACAGCTTGTTGGCTGATCTCGACAAAGATACCGTTGATTTTGTGCCTAACTATGATGGTACTGAACGCCAGCCCAGTGTTTTGCCCACTCAAGTTCCCAATTTGCTGGTGAATGGTTCTTCTGGTATCGCCGTGGGTATGGCGACGAATATTCCACCCCATAATCTTGGCGAAGTTGTCGATGGCTGTGTCGCCGTGTTGGATAATCCAGATATCGATATTGACAGCTTGCTGGAATTTATTCCTGGACCTGATTTTCCAACTGCTGGAATTATCAATGGCCGTGGCGGTATTGTGCGGGCTTATCGCACTGGGCGAGGGCGCATTCTTATTCGTGCTAAGACCCACGTCGAGACTGACGAAAAGTCCGGCAAACAAAGCATTATTGCCACTGAACTACCTTACCAAGTCAACAAAGCTCGGTTAATCGAGAAGATTGCCGAGCTGGTCAAAGACAAACGCATCGAAGGCATTAGCGGTCTGCGGGATGAGTCAGACAAAGACGGTATGCGTATGGTGATTGAGTTACGTCGTGGTGATATGCCTGAAGTAGTGCTCAATAATCTCTACGCTCACACCCAAATGCAAAATGTTTTTGGCATTAACATGGTCGCCTTAGTAGATGGTCAACCAAGAGTATTGAATCTCAAACAAATCCTCGATGAATTCATTCGTCACCGTCGTGAAGTGGTGACCCGTCGGACTATCTTTGAGTTACGTAAAGCCAAAGACCGGGCCCATTTGTTAGAGGGCTTAGGTATTGCGTTAGCTAATATCGAAGAAGTCATTGCGCTGATTAAAGCAGCGCCGAATCCTCAAGAAGCGAAACAAAAGTTGTTAGCGCAATTATGGCAGCCTGGGCCAGTTGCCGCGATGTTGGAGCGTGCTGGTGGCGATATTAGTCGTCCGGATAATTTGGCTGCTGAGTATGGTTTGACGGACAAAGGCTATCGTTTAAGCCCAGAACAAGCCCAAGCTATCCTTGATTTGCGTTTGCACCGTTTAACCGGTCTTGAGCAAGACAAGATCCATGATGAATACCAGCAGTTATTGGATTTGATTAAAGAGTTACTGAATATTCTCTCTGATCCTGAGCGCTTACGAGCGGTTATCCGAGAAGAATTACTCGCCGTACGGGAACAGTTTGTTGATGAGCGTCGTACGGCTATCGAAGAAAGCCAAAATGACTTGTCCATGGAAGATTTAATCAACGAAGAAGACGTGGTGGTGACGTTATCACACCAGGGGTATGTGAAGTACCAGCCCCTGGATACCTATGTCGCCCAACGCCGCGGTGGTCGGGGTAAGTCTGCCACTAAGGTCAAAGACGAAGATTTTGTTGAGTATCTGTTAGTGGCCAATACTCATGACACGATATTGTGTTATTCCAGCGCCGGCAAAGTCTACTGGCTTAAGACTTATCAATTGCCGTTAGCGGGTCGTAATTCCCGTGGCCGGCCAATTGTGAATATATTACCGTTGGACAAAGACGAAAAGATCAATGCCATCTTGCCAATTCGTGAATACAGTAGTGACCAGTTCGTCTTTATGGCGACGGCGTTTGGCACGGTCAAGAAAGTCAGCCTTGATCAATTTTCTCGTCCTCGTGCTAGCGGTATTATTGCCGTTGGCCTTGAAGAAGGGGATTGTCTCGTCGATGTTGCTCTGACTGATGGTCAACAAGATGTATTATTATTCTCTGATGCCGGTAAAGTGATTCGCTTTAACGAAGAAAAAGTCCGTCCCATGGGCCGAACTGCACGCGGGGTGCGGGGGATTAAATTAGCTGATGAACAACGGGTGATATCGCTTATCATCGCTAAACCAGAAGGGAATATCTTGACTGCTACTAAGAACGGCTACGGTAAACAAACCCCAATCGATGAATACCGCGTCTCTGGTCGTGGTGGACAAGGGGTGATTTCTATTCAAGTGACGGAGCGTAATGGTTCTGTTGTCGGAGCGACTCAGGTTGATGCCAAAGATGAAGTGATGCTCATCACTGACCAAGGTACCTTGGTCAGAACTCGAGTGGATGAGATCTCTACTGTGGGTCGTAATACTCAAGGTGTGCGTTTAATCAAACTGGGCGGTGAAGAATCCTTGGTAGGAATCCAACGCATCGAAGAGATTGAAGGCGCCGAAGACGCTGAAGCAGCAGATACTGATGCAGGTTCCGATGCCGAGTAAGTTCACGGTCACTCCTGGAGGAACTGCCCAAGGTGAGATAACGGTCCCTGGTGATAAGTCTATCTCTCATCGCTCAATTATTTTTGCGGCGCTTGCTAATGGCATCAGTCATATCAATGGTTTCCTCGAAGGGGAAGACTGTCTTGCTACCCTTAATGCTTTCACTGCTATGCGGGTTAATATCGAACATCCTGCAGCAGGGCAGCTTGTTATTCATGGGGTGGGCAAACACGGGTTGCAGATACCCAGTCATGCATTAGATCTCGGTAATTCCGGTACCTCGATGCGTTTGTTAGTTGGTTTGCTGGCAGGTGCGGCTATTGCAACCGAATTAACCGGCGATAGTTCCCTGGTACGCCGCCCCATGGGGCGGGTAACTAAGCCTTTGCGCTTGATGGGTGCTGAGATCACCAGTACTGATGCTGGAACAGCACCCTTGCACATTCAACCCAATAAACCCTTAACCGGCATTGAGTACACGTTGCCGGTAGCGAGTGCTCAAGTGAAATCTTGTTTGTTGCTGGCAGGTATGTATGCTCGAGGGCAAACGACAATTACTGAGCCTGCTATTACTCGGGATCACACGGAGCGCATGTTGCGGGCGTTTAACTATCCGTTTGAACAGCGCGGTAAAACTATCACTATCAATAATGAGGCTGAATTAACCGCAACCGAGATTAATGTGCCTGGCGATATTTCTTCAGCGGCTTTTTTTATGGTGGCAGCCTGCATCGCGCATGAGGGTCATTTACGATTGCGTAATGTGGGGATTAATCCAACCCGCATTGGTGTGATTACTATTTTACGTGAGATGGGTGCCTCTATTACCTTACAAGATGAGCGTATGGTGGGGGGCGAGCCAGTGGCGGATATCGTCGTTGAAGCAAGCGAGCTTAAGGGGATCGTTATCCCTGAAGACCAAGTGTCTCTTGCTATCGATGAATTTCCCGTATTATTTGTTGCAGCAGCTTGTGCCGAAGGCACGACGGTATTATCCGGCGCTGCGGAATTACGGGTCAAAGAAAGCGACCGCTTGCAAGTGATGGCTGTTGGTTTGCAACGCTTAGGTATTCAGGCAGAATTGCAGCCTGATGGTATTGTGATCCAAGGCGGCACATTACAAGGTGGTGAAGTCGACTCCCATGGCGATCACCGTATTGCGATGGCCTTTGCCGTTGCCGGCTTGAGGGCACAGGGGACCATTGTTATTAATGACTGCGACAATGTCGCTACGTCATTTCCTAATTTCATGGCTTTGGCCCAAGATGTAGGGCTCGCAATTCAATGACCACTCCTCCTGTTATTACCATCGATGGCCCTAGTGGCGCTGGCAAGGGCACAGCTAGCCAATTAGTTGCAAGTCGTTTAGGTTGGCACTTTTTGGATAGTGGGGCGATTTATCGAGCCTTGGCGTTAGCGGCTCTGCAACAGCATATTGATGAAAATGACACGGAAAGCCTGGTTCAGGCGGCATCAGGCTTAGATTTGCGCTTTGAGGTGACTAATCCAACACAAGCCCCACAAGTCTTTTTGGGGGAAACTGAAGTAAGCCAAGCTATTCGCCATGAAGATACCGGAACAATGGCCTCAAAAATCTCCAAATATCAAGACGTTAGACAAGCTTTATTAAGTCGTCAGCAAGCATTTTGCCAAGCCCCAGGCTTGGTGGCTGATGGCCGGGACATGGGAACCGCCGTATTCCCTGATGCGCCGGTGAAGGTATTCCTCACTGCCAGTCAAGAAGAAAGGGCCCAAAGGCGCTATAAACAGTTGCGTGAACAGGGGGAAAATGTTAGCCTTGCGCAAGTTTTGACAGAGTTGGCGGAAAGGGACCGCCGGGATACGAATCGCACTGTCAATCCGCTGCGTCCAGCTGATGACGCCGTTGTGATAGACACAACAAGTCTATCGATTGACGACGTTGTTGCAGCCATCTTAGGAGAAGCAGAGACTAAGCTGGGAATCGCAATATAGTGCTGAATTGTCAGTACTGATTGGGTGCTCATGATAAGCCATTATCATGGGTGAAGTTTAACTAACCCGTATGTAGTCCTTTACTCATACGGTTAATAATCAGTACGTCATCTTGTATGGCGTCAGGAAATTGAAAATGTCTAAAAGTTTTGCAGAACTTCTCGAAGAAAGTCTTGATCAATCCGTGATGAGTGCGGGCTCTGTGATCCCTGCTACGGTACTTCGGATCGAAAAAGACTACGTTATTGTTGATGGTGGCTTCAAATCAGAAGGTGTTATCCCTGTCGAAGAATTTCATAATGAAGACGGCGATGTTGCCGTACAAGTGGGTGACAAAGTCGATGTGGCATTGATTGCTATTGAAGATGGCTTTGGTGAAACCCGTCTATCCCGTGAAAAAGCCAAACGCGCTGAAGTATGGGGTCGACTCGAAACTGCCCATAACGATAACGAAACTATCATGGGTATTATCAACGGTAAGGTCAAAGGTGGTTTCACTGTTGAGATTGATTCTATCCGTGCCTTCTTGCCTGGTTCATTGGTGGATGTGCGTCCGGTACGCGACCCTGGTTACCTCGAAGGCAAAAAGCTCGAATTCAAAGTCATTAAAATGGACGCTAAGCGCAACAACGTTGTGGTTTCTCGTCGTGCAGTTGTTGAAGAAGAAAATAGCGCTGAGCGTACTGCACTCTTGGATGATTTGGAAGAAGGTAAAGAAATTAAAGGTATCGTCAAGAACCTTACCGATTACGGTGCGTTCATTGATCTCGGCGGTATCGATGGTCTTCTCCACATCACTGACATGTCTTGGAAGCGTATCAAGCATCCTAGCGAAATGTTAAACGTGGGTGATGAAGTCAATGTTGTTGTTCTCAAGTTCGATAAAGATCGCTCCCGGGTATCTTTAGGCTTGAAGCAAATGGGCTCTGATCCTTGGTCGGATATTACTGGTCGTTACCCAGAAGGTTCTAAACTTCACGGTAAAGTCACCAATATTACTGACTATGGTTGTTTCGTTGAAATTGAAGATGGCGTAGAAGGTTTAGTCCACGTCTCTGAAATGTCTTGGACCAACAAAAACATCCATCCTAACAAAATTGTGCAGTTAGGCGATGAAGTGGATGTCTTGGTGCTTGAGATTGATGAAGACCGCCGCCGTATTTCTTTAGGTGTTAAACAATGCCAAGAAAATCCATGGAATGTCTTCGCTGAGACCCACGACAAAGGTGATAAAGTCTCTGGTAAGATCAAATCAATCACTGACTTCGGGATCTTTATCGGTCTTGACGGTGATATTGATGGCTTGGTCCACTTGAATGATATTTCTTGGAACGAAAGCGGTGAGCAAGCCATTCGTAAATACAAAAAAGGCGATGAATTAGAAGCCTTGGTCTTGACGGTTGATCCTGAGCGTGAGCGTATCTCGCTTGGCATCAAGCAATTAGAGCAAGATCCATTCGCTCAATTCACAACCAATCACCAACGGGGTGACATCATCAGTGGTACAGTAACAGCGCTTGATCCTAAGGGTGTTACGGTTGATCTCGGTGATGGTCTTGAAGGCTTTATCCGCACGGCTGAATTGTCTCAGGATAAAGTAAGCGACCCTGCTGAAGTGGTTAAACAAGGTGATCAAGTGGAAGCGAAATACATGAATATTGATCGCAAAACCCGCATGATCACGTTATCCATTAAGGCTAAGGACAGTGAGCATGATGCAGAAGCATTAAAATCCATGAACGAAGAAGCTGGTCAAGCTTCCACAACCTTGGGTGATTTGCTCAAAGAAAAGATGGAAAATAACGAATAACGTTAACGCTAATACTCTGGCGTAGGCACGGCTTGCGCCAGGGTATTCAGTAAATGGAAACCAAAAAAAGGATGAACTCATGCGTATCATAAGCTACATTCTATTAATCGTTGTTATTTTGGTCGGCCTGACCTTCGCTTGTCTCAATGCAGATCCTGTGACTATCAATTACTATGTCGGTAGCAGTACCGTGCCGTTGTCTTTTTTGTTAGTGCTTGCTTTTTGCCTTGGGGCACTCATTGCTTTGGCAGTGAGTAGTTTAGGCTTCTTGCGCCTCAAGCGAAATAATTATCAGCTCAAGCAGCGCATCAAGATGCGCGAGCGAGAAGTAGATAATTTGCGTGCCATCCCGATCAAGGATGACCACTAAGATGTTTGACGCTTTACTGATTATATTACCCGCTGCTGCTATATCGGGTTGGTATTATAGCAAGACAAAGCGTCGCCATCGTCGCCAACGAAAGCAATCCGCTAGGTGGTCAAAGGACTACTTAGCAGGACTGAATTACCTTCTCGATGAACAACCGGACAAAGCGGTTGATGTATTCATCAAAATGCTCGAAGTCGACAGTGAAACCGTCGAGACCCATTTAGCGCTGGGCAATTTGTTCCGTAAACGCGGCGAAGTCGACAGGGCTATTCGGGTGCATCAAAATTTAATTGCAAGACCCCATCTCGATAAAGCAGAACGCACCCAAGCCTTACTCTGTCTCGGCCAAGATTATTTTAAAGCAGGGGTGTTCGATAGAGCTGAGCGCTTGTTTCATGAGGTCATTGATGCCGGCGCCTATCTTGCCGAAGGCTTGCGTTATCTCCTGGATATTTACGAGCAAGAAAAAGACTGGGATCAAGCCATCCAAATCGCGCAAAAGCTCGGCTCAGTCACCAATACCAATATGAATCCAGTTATAGCCCATTATTATTGTGAGTTAGCAGAGGAAGCGCGCCTCAAGGTTAGCAGTGAACAAGCAGCACGCTATCTGAAGCGGGCATTATCAGCGGATCGCAACAGTGTGCGCACTAGTTTATTACAAGGAGAGTGGGAGGCTGAGAGTCAACAATACAAAGCTGCCATCCGGGCCTTTAAGCGGGTTAAAGATCAAGATCCCGATTATATTGCAGAAGTGATCCCCCACTTGGTCGCTTGCTACGAAAAACTAGGCCTGGAGACGGAACTTATTGCTTTTTTGCGCCAATGTTTAGACGAAGTGCCTCGCATTTCTATTGTCTTGGCACTAACTGAGAGTTTGCGTCATTGGCGTGGAGCTGAAGCGGCTATCGCCTTTTTGACCGAACAATTGCAACTTCGCCCAACCGTACGTGGCTTGAAACATCTGATTGATCTACAATTAGGACTGGAGGAAGAGATCTCCAGCAAAGAGAAATTTCAATTGCTGGATGATTTGATTCAGCAGCTATTACAAGACAAGCCTATTTACCGCTGCGTGCATTGCGGTTTTTCGGGTAAAGTCTTGCATTGGCATTGCCCGAGCTGCAAACAATGGAATGTTGTTAAACCTATACAAGGTCTCGAAGGAGAATAGGATGCTTATGACGACCAAAATCGATCCCAAAGTCATCGTTGCCCTGGATTTTGCTGAGCTTGATGCAACCCTGGCGTTTATTGATGAATTAGATCCTTCACATTGTCGTGTCAAAGTGGGCAAAGAATTATTTACCCGTTTCGGCGCGGGTATCGTGAAGCGTCTGGTGGACAAAAAATTCGATGTTTTTCTGGATTTGAAGTACCACGATATTCCCAATACTGTCGCCAGTGCCTGTTTAGCCGCAGCTGACTTAGGTGTGTGGATGGTGAATATGCATGCCATGGGTGGTGTACCGATGATGACCCATGCAGCAGAAACTATCGCTAAGCATGATGGCCATAAGCCATTACTGATCGCCGTGACAATCCTGACGAGTATGAGCATGGAAGATATTATGACTATTGGTCTTACGGGGCCTGTGGAATATAACGTGAAGCATTTGGCGGAGTTAGCCGAACAGTCTGGCATGGATGGGGTGGTGTGTTCAGCCCATGAAGTTGAGTTAATACACTCGGTATGTAGTTCTAAATTCTTGACCGTGACCCCCGGTATTCGCTTAGAGAGCGATGACCATAACGATCAAAAACGGGTCATGACACCGAAAGCTGCCGTTGCAGCTGGTGCTGACTATTTGGTCATTGGTCGACCAATTACCCAAGCAGAAAATCCTTCAGCGATTTTACAAAAAATAAATGTAGACATAAACCAATAAAGCATGCAATAATTCCTGTGTTCCATGCGCATGGACATTGTTTTACTTTTATGGAGAAACTTACAATGTCTACATTTCAAACTAACCTGCAGCGTTTAGCTGTGGTGTCTTTCTTGTTTGCCAGCTCTGCTGTTATTGCTGCTCCCGCAGCTGACTCAGTGGATGCTAAGGCGACCAAAACCACTGTCTCAGTGCAGAAGACGCTGAATATCAATACCGCTGACGAAGCGGCTTTTGAAGCGTTGAAGGGCATCGGTGATAGCAAAGCCAAAGCCATCATCGCTTATCGCAAAGCCAACGGTAACTTTAAATCCGTGGACGACTTAACTAATGTGCAAGGCATTAGTGACAAGTTATTAGCGAAGATCCGTGATGAGTTAACGGTGGGTTAATCTTGAAAATTTATCAGGGCTGCAATTGCAGCCCTGATAGCAAACTATTACTTAATAATCATGATGTTACTGCATAATCGTGGATTACGACAGAAAGTCGAGTAGAGAATTTGGAAAGAGATAGCATTGACATACAATCATGCTGAGCTACAATGTAGCACAGGAGGAAAGAATCATGACTGCAAATGCTGTTGTTAGAGCGCGTATTAATGAACAGACCAAGCAAGAAGCGGCTGCTGTATTAGCAGCAATGGGATTAACTGTCTCAGATGCTTTTCGTATGTTGCTGGTGCGTATTGCTAAAGAAAAGGCATTGCCTTTTGAGCCTTTATGTCCAAATGATGAAACTATTGCAGCTATTAAAGCCGCCCGCGATGGAAAATTGACGAGTGTAGATAGCGTCGATACGTTGTTGGAAAATTTGGATGAGGAAGATTAGGTACACTGCACAATTTAAACGTGACTTTAAACGAATCAAAAAATCAGGACGCTATCGCAACGTTGCGGGGGAGCTTTCAATGGCTCTGGAGCTTCTAGCGAGAGATCATGCTTTACCGGCGCGGTATTATGATCATGCTCTCTACAATAATTGGCAGGATCATCGAGATTGTCACTTAAAACCGGATTTAATACTTATTTATCGCAAACCCGATCATGTTTATTTGGATCTAGTTCGCTTGGGAAGTCATAGTGATTTGTCGCTTTAACTCACGCTCAATGCGAAAACACGCACTTATCAACACTCGCCGTACACTTGTTATTTGCCCAGTTGGCTTTATCCGGCGGGTGGCGTAGGGTTGTGCTACTGATCAAAATATATTGGCCGTCAGCATTACCGCAGCTAGTACCATAAATGCAGCGCATGTAGCCATCAAAGCCATAATGCGCTTTACAGAATGTAAGACGTTTTTCTTTGTCACCGGTTTTGTTTTTCTCAATAAACCAGTCTTTAGGAGCAGTGGTGTTGTTTTTTGTGACGTTAGGGCAGGTCGCTGCAAGCGCGAGGCCAGGCACTAGAACCAATAATGCTGTCAGTGAAGCAAGGCGCGAATTCATGGCGATCCCTATTTCGTGATTATTTGCTCAAATTATGGCTCATCTCGGCAAAACTGCCAAATTAAATAGCTTAACTCTCTGATTTTGTGTGTTATCAGTCGTGTTTTGTGGGCTACGAATCTGAATGCTCACTCAAACGTTGGTACTGATGTCGATGCCGAAGTGGGCCGCCCATACGTTAGTTTCTTTGGCTGTCATGCAAGGATTGCACATTTCTTAGACTTAGGTATAATCCTGCTCATAATTATCAACTAGTAAGGGCAAATAATGAAAAAAATCTACCATATTCATAATAGAAAATTTGGCAAGGATATTCCCATCGCAGTTTTTAATACTAAAACCAAATGTTTAGTGTTGACGGGCCGGTTTGATAAAAGCCGTAATAAGCGCATATTCTTAAACGAACCAGAAGCAAAGAAATTTTCAGAATGTATGCGGCAGTTAGATAGTAAATTTAGCAATCCAAAAATTTCATATAATAACGAAGGTTATTCTATTGATTTTACTAACCTTGATATCACTCAAGATGATTTATTGGGACTTGGGTTCAGAGAGGAGCTTAAGCTTGAAGAAGCAGCAAGGCCGCAGAGTCCTTCAAACAGGGAGAGCGATGTCTATGGCATTGGCGTCTATCCAGAATATGCCGTTACTAGCGAAGATTCTACTTATCAGAGGAGCTGTCAACCTTTATCAGCCGCTGATACTCGCGATTTTTTTGATGAGATAGCGCGAGGAATGACAGTGACGCTTGAATCATCAGATTCAGATGAAGATTCAGCTAAAGGTAAGTCAGTTCTCGGAGGGACTTTAGAGGAAGCGCTTAAGCGCCACAATATGCAAACGAGATCAGCTAGTGCTGTTGGAGCAAAGCAAACGTCAGCTGGAGCGCAGCAATCTGAATTAAACGTGCTAAAACAAAAAGTGGCTGGAACTATCATGGACGAACAGGAATTATTGTTAGCTTTCTTGAGTGAGAGTGAGCAAACCAAGGATATCAATTCATTAAGGATGTATTGTCAAGGTCATGGTATTACAGTGGAAGGTCTAACCGACACTGTACGCCGCGAAGGCTATAATGAAATTTCAGACAATGATGTTGCTACTCTACGACAACAGAAAAAAGTCTATACCATTGATAATGATGCATTTCTTGACCTTAAGCCTATTTGTGTGTTTGATACAGCGTCAAAACGACTTGTTATTACAGGTCTAGTGACAGCTGAGGGCGATCGGGCATTAGAGTCAGAGGGAGAAGCCTTGGCATGTTGTGGAGGGCTTAATGACTTACTGGGATATGACTTACTGGGATATGACTTACTGGAAGACGATTCTGTACCATCTGTGAAAAAACGAATATTGAGATCAGATATAACTTTCACGGTTGAACTTAAGAAATTAAATCTAATCCATGATGAGCTTGCTTCACTAGGCTTTGTAGAAAAAGTATCTCAAAGTCAGAATATCACGGTAGGGGAAAAGCGTCCTTTGGCAGATACCTGGGCTATGGAGGTAGCATCTGATGATGAGCTAGATACGATCGAAAAGCCAGACAGCAAACGAGTTAAGCGATCGCTCTTTCAGAAGTCACCCCACCAGAGTCTTGCCGATGCGATGTCAGGGCTAGGGCGTGCTGACTTAGAAGCAGTGGAAATGTCAACGTTCGCAACTAACATCAGAGCAGCGATACCATCATCTCCTATCCATACAGGTCATAGTTCTGATTTTGCATATCTGAAACAAGCAGCACGTGATTACGTAATGTTAAAGATGGAAGGGTTGGCTGAATTCATTTTACCGGATCTTGAGCGATGTCAAAACGTAGCACGTTTACGGCAGTTTTGTGAAAATAATGGTATTAATATTGACGAGCAGAAACGGCTTGGTTCTACCGGTAGCGAAGATCATCAGCAAAATGATACTAATACAGATGGAACATATGTTCTCGACTTATGGTAGTAGGGACTTAAAATTCCATGGCTAGTCCATGGGGCAAAATATTTTTATCAGCGCATTACGCGGTGTTCTTAGCGTAAATTAAATTGGACGGGCTGCCTGTCAGTTTGATACAGTCGTAGTTGCTGTTTATTGACGTAGCGTTGGAATGCCGCACGCCCTGTTTCAGATAAGGCTTCTTCTTTAAATTCACGGTAAGTGCACTTTCATTTCGGTACATAAAAATCAGCCTACAAATAACAGTTCACCAATCTAGCATCATGCTCAATGACTAGCAAACATGGGCGGCAATCCCTGGTAATGCTCTAGACAATACTGTGAAAAACTGACGATAGTTAGCTTTGGGCTAGGGCTTGCAATATTGAGTGCTGGTAGATACAGTGCTGGGGTTTAACTAAATTAGGAGACGTTATGTTTTTTGATGCATCACCAGCCGCTACGCCTGCTGAAATCAAGGCCATGGCTATTTTTAGCGGTGATAACATTGTTAAAGATGAACAAGCACTTGCTGTATTTAGACGAGCAGTTACGTTCGAACAAGACAATAATGACGTATGGGGGCAATTTAGTAGTACTATTGCCCAGGCAGTCGAAAACAAGTCTAATGAAGAGCTCCTTGAAAGGGGAAGTATCAAAGATTTGATTGCAGAGGTCAGCGAAACATTTGCGAATGAAATTTCAGACATTATGGAAAAATATAGGCAAGCGGCTATGGCGTTTTATAGCGCTGATATTGCTGCTCGGTGTGATGCACTGGATATAAATTTTAGTGGTGATGATTATCATAGCCTTGTTGACGTTTGTAACGCGCGGCTTAAGTCTGACAAAGACAATGACGACCTTAAAAATCTCAAAAAAATGGCCCAACACCTCATTAACCTCAAGGCTAACAATGCGGCCAAGCGTTACGAGGACTCAGAAAAGTCTCTTGACTTAGGCGCTGCCTTGGTTGCTATTACGCCGGTTGAGGGTGTGCCCCTTGAACAAGTAATAGAGGAAGTTGAAAATGATAACTATACGAATGTGGCTTTTCTGATGCATGAAGGCTTTCGTGGTATGTCACCCACAACTGGTGGTAAAGTTGACGAGACTGACGCAACTGTTGTCGCAGGTCTCCAGCGCGAGTTTGTGGAAGAAAACCATCACGTGCTAGCAGCACCGCAGGGTGAAATTGCATTCTCTGATTTTAATCAAATCACGATACCCAATTTGGTAACGAATGACACTGTGTATTTTATCATGGTTGGTGCTTCTGTTATCCCGACAGTGACAGCTGCTGATATTGAGGCAATGAATCAACGCATGGAAACTATGCAAGCGCTGTTTGCGCCTTTAGATTTCAAGACAAAATCTTTATTTTTCGCTGAATGTAAAGGTTTGCAGAAGCTCGCTAATTCGACTAAACCTGAAGACCATCAAAAAGCATTCAGTGCAATGCGGGTCTTTGTGGACATGTGTCAGCAATGGTTGAATGAGGCCGCTGACAAGCCTCTGCCGATGACTGAGCAGGAGACGAACTTGATGGGCGAGCGTCTTGCAGGTTTCAATGTACTTGCGAGAGGAGAGCTTAGCACTGAGTCAATTAAAGGAATGCTTGACTTGATAGTACCGGTCGCTAATATTGTCTTGCAGTATACGGAGTCATCAGTAACTCATTTAGTGCCAGTTTCTGAGGTGCTTGCTAATGTTCATGAACATCGCGACTACCTAAAAGGCATGGATAAAGTCAATGGTGTCAAAGCATTTTCTGCGGGCTTTAAGAGTGGTGTTTTGCCGCTTATCGACGATAAGGGTAATTTGAAGTCTCACATTAAAGATCTCATCATTAATCAGCTTCAAAATTTAGCAACCTTATCTTCTGATCGAATGGAGGTAGAAGAAGTTCGAGGCCCTAGCCCACGATAATCTGCACTTATCACAGCCACAAACATCATGCTGCATAAAGCAGCGTGATGTCTGTGGGCTGCTTGCGAGTCTTTGCTATTATGTCGCTTGACGTCTTACCAATGGCACATAGTGCGGTTGCCACACCATATGATCGACGAGTTCTTCAACAGAACAATCACGCTCGGCTTGGTCGACGCCTTCTTTGCGCACTTGATTACCGACGGCGATGGCAATATGTCGTGCCACTTTGCGTGCCTCATCCAGTGACGGCAGCAGTGGCGCCATGGGGTCACGTTTAATAGGTGCATAGTCACTCAAAGCCTTACAGGCGATCCAAAGGCTTTCGTCACTGAGGGTTTTAGCTTGTGTGGCAATTAAGCCTAAGCCAATTCCAGGAAAAACTAACGCGTTATTACACTGGGCAATTCGAATATCACGACCATCGTAATTGACTGTGTCAAAAGGACTACCCGTGGCGATAAGGGCTTTGCCATCGGTCCAAGCGAGAAGATCCTTAGGCTGCGCCTCACAGCGCTCTGTTGGGTTTGAAAGAGGGAGGATAATGGGCCGTTCTACGTGTGCAGCCATGTCTTGAATAATCTCTTGAGTAAATGCACCGGTCACAGCTGAACAACCAATCAAAATGGTTGGTTTCACATTACGTACTACATCAGCAAGGCCGATATTATTCGAGTCATCCACATTCCAGTGAGAAATGGTTTGGGGATCATGGGCGTAGCATTTTTGGAAATCCGTTAAGCCTTCGGTTGTTGTTAACAATAATCCTGGGCGGTCTAATAACCAAAACCGCGAATTGGCTTCGTCTAAACTCAAGCCCTCATGACACATGGCATCACGGATTTGATCAGCGATACCGGTACCAGCTGTACCCGCACCAAAGACCACGACTCGTTGTTGATCGATGGTGCTTTTATTGACGTTTACACCGGCTAGAATGGATGACAGGGTTACAACCCCGGTGCCTTGCATATCATCATTGAACGTACAGATATCTTTGCGGTATGTTTCAAGATTACGCCGGGCATTAGCACGACCGAAGTCTTCCCAGTGTAAGAATACATTGGGGAAGAGTTGCTTGACGGTGCTGACAAATTGCTTAATGAAGTCGTCGTATTCTTTGCCTTGTAAACGCTCATGGCGCCAGCCAAGGTACATGGGATCTTCCAATAATTTTTCGTTGTTAGTGCCTACGTCTAGTTGGATGGGTAGGGTACGGGTTGGGTCAATACCACCGCAAAGCGCATAGACCATGAGTTTCGCGATAGGGATATCCATACCGCCAACACCCTGGTCGCCGATACCTAACACACCTTCACCATCAGTTACCACAATCAAGTCAATCTCTGGATTAGAGCGGTTCTTCAATACGTCTTCCATATGTTCACGCTCAGGGTAGCTTAAGTACAAGCCCCGGGGATGGCGGAACTCTAAGCTGAATTCTTTTACTGCTGTACCGACGATGGGGGTATAGATAGTCGGGATCATTTCGGCTAAATGCTCTGTGACTAAACGATAAAATAATACTTGGTTCGAATCATGTAATTCATTCAAATAGATATTGCGTTTTAGGTTATTTTTGTAGGTATGAAACTGGGTGTATGCTCGCTGCACTTGTTCCTCGAGGGTTTCGACTTTGGCGGGTAATTTGCCTAACAAGCCGAAGGCAAGACGTTCATCTTCGGTGAAGGCTGTGCCTTTGTTCAGCTGCGGTGTAGTCAGTAAGGGCTTACCGCTGAGAGACGTTTCAATGTGTTCTTTGCCTGAGCTTTTGTCTTTGACAAGTTTGAAATCCAGCATGTTAATCTCCTCGGTCATGCATTATTATGTTCATCTACCGCATAGTATAGCTTGAGGAGGCTTGCATGGGAAAAAGTTTCACCCTAACACCACAATTACAGTCCTATATCATCGACCATAGTGTGCGAGATACAGAGGTGGGTCAACGCTTGCGGGAACACACCGCTGGGCTGCAGGGGGCCGTGATGCAAATCTCCCCCGAACAGGGACAATTCATGGGTTTGCTGGTTAAAATGCTCGGGGCCAAGCGCATCTTAGAACTGGGCACATTTACCGGCTATAGCAGTTTGGTCATGGCGCAAAACTTGTCTGAGGATGGAAAAATTATTACCTGTGACATTGATGAGGCTAATACCGCTATTGCCAAGGACTATTGGCAGCAAGCAGGGGTCATCGACAAGATTGAATGTCGCCTAGGACCGGCTCTTGAGACCCTTGAAGGGCTGTTGGCAGAATTCGGTGAGGGGAGCTTCGACTTTGCCTTTATTGACGCTGACAAGCGCAATATGGATGCTTATTACGAGTTCGTTCTGCGGCTACTGCGCCCAGGCGGTGTGGTGGCCTTGGATAATGTGCTGTGGTCAGGGCGAGTCATGGAAATCCCCGCCGATAGCAAGCAAACCGAGGCGATTCAGGCGTTGAACCGCAAGGTCCACCAAGACGAGCGGGTAGATATGGCTATACTTCCTATAGGAGATGGTTTAACGCTAGCGACGAAGCGCTAGGCTAAGGAGGTCTCGTGGCCCGAGCAAATCCTGTCGGATTAGATGGTTTTGAATTTGTTGAGTTTTGCACGCCAGACTTTGCGGTGCTTGATGGGCAGTTTAAGGCCATGGGTTTCACACCGATTGCTAAACATCGATCCAAAGCGATCACGCTGTACCGGCAAGGGCAAATTAATTTTTTGATAAACGTGGAACCGGGATCTCATGCTGAGGCTTTTGCCAACGCCCATGGTCCTGCAGCCTGCGCGATGGCCTTCCGTGTTAAGGATGCAGACGCTGCCCTGGCTTATGTGGTTGAGCGAGGTGCTGAGACAGTAATGGATGCTGATTTAAGCTTGCCCGCCATCCAAGGCGTGGGTGGTAGTGTGTTGTATTTGGTTGACCGTTACGGTGATGAGACGATTTATGATGAGGCGTTTGACTATTTCTCTGATGCGGATAAACATCCCCGAGGTGTGGGCTTAACGTATATCGATCACTTAACCCATAATCTACACCAGGGTAATATGGACCAATGGGCAAGTTATTACGAAACATTATTTAATTTTCAAGAAATTCGTTTTTTTGATATCAAGGGTGAGCATACCGGCTTGGTGAGTCGTGCTATGGCGTGTCCTGACAATCGCATACGCATTCCCTTGAACGAAAGTACCGATGAGCAGTCACAAATTGAAGAATTCATTAGAGACTTTAATGGCGAGGGAATTCAGCATATTGCCCTTGGTACGGATAATATCTACGAAACCGTAGAAGCGATGCGGGATAATCAGTTAACATTCATGGATGTGCCAGATACTTATTACGAAATGATCGATGACAGGGTGCCTGGACATGGTGAAGATCTTGAACGTATGCATCGCAATTATATCTTGATTGATGGTAATACCAAAGAATCACAAAAACGTTTGCTGCTGCAAATATTCACTGACACGATGCTGGGTCCGGTATTCTTTGAGATCATCCAGCGCAAAGGGGATGAAGGCTTCGGCGAAGGCAATTTCCAAGCGCTATTTGAGTCCATAGAGCGGGATCAAATTCGTCGAGGTGTTATACAGTCAGACAAATAAATAGTGCCGATAGTAAGTCACAAATCGAATTAATTCGTCACTGTTATGGTGCATTTTCCACGGCCTTGTCCTGTTACTTTCTCAGCTTTATTATTTACTGCTATTCCTGAGCTAATCTCAGAGACACTGCACGAAAAATCATAGGTTGACGTTGTGCACCAGTCACCTGTGTATTCAAATTTATATTTGCCATCGAATGAATATGTTGTATCTTTAGTGTCACCCATACCGTAGATTGTTGCTGAACATTTAAATTTGCCTTGGGTTGATGGACATAGCTTATTTGAGTGATCTGCGATAATAGTACGTGTACTTCCAGACCTGATGTTTTTAAGGTCTGCTTTCTTCGGGTTGCCCTCAAGCATTTTGCAATCAAAATCTAAAAAGTCAGCATTATTAACGAGAACTATATCAGAATGAGCATATCCCCCCAATACAGCTAAAGGAAAACTAAAGATGCTAACACAAACAAAACCGCTCAATATGTTGAGTTTAAATTTTTTCATTAATATTATCTCCTACTGTTTTACTCATAATTATAGTATGAAGTTTTGGAAATCAGGGGGAGCTTAAGATCACCTTAATGAAAATAGCGATCTTACAGAAACAAACTCTCAGCTGTCAGAGCTCGGGTTGTTCTTTGGTTGGTCCTTGACAGATATCTCGTCATTAGTTGTAGCTGGCTCAATAATATTCCCGCTACTATCGCTGGTTAAGCCGACTTCGGTCCAAGGTAGATAGCGGTAACGTGCACGCTCACCGAATTGAAATATTGGATACTTAATGATGTCAAAATACGGCGAATAGTCGAAGTCTTTCGGGGTAAATAGTTTTGGGTGACGGGGAATATATTCGGTACCTTTTTCGCCATTATGACGAATCAATGGCAAAATGGGGAATTGCACAGACCAAAATGCTTCACCAATCAAGGTCGAACAAATGGTATGGGTCTGTTCGCCAACGTTGTGCTCAAATAAGGATGAGCGCCAGCGTCGTGGCATAATGCCCCAGGGAAATAAAAATCGCATCAAATCGAAGACTTGACGCACGTGATATTCCAGGCCTAATTGGCCGATACTATAGGCGAGTACTTGCTGCGCATCGTGACGGGATATTCCTTGAGGGCGACAAATACGAATATGATCATTCATATAATTATTGAGACTGGAGACTATGGTGCCTTTACCCAGCATGCCCTCGATAATCAGTTGCTCATCCTCATTACCGGTATAGAATTCAGTTACTCGCTGGCGTAATACCGGATCCTCGATATCATGTATTCGGCCAAGATAGAGTGCGGCATGGGACCAAGGGCTTTGGGTAATGCGTTGTATCACTTCGCTAACCCGACTGCGGCCTTCGATCAATAACACATCACAAGGCCGAATTTCATAGCGGATCTTTTCAAAGTCACACAGAGGGGCTTTGTGCCGTTCACGCTCATGGGACAACCAAGCGACGATCTTTTTGCCAATGGCATTGCGGAGGGATTTCATCATAGTTTAGGTATAGCCTAATCAAAGCCCATTAGCCAGCATTGAGGGCGGGTAACTACTTCAAACTATTGACTATTTTGCCGATAGATCAATAATTAGTCAGGTTGTGTTTTTGCTAACTGTGAGGCTAAGCCAATATAGCCTGCTGGCGTCAATTGTTGCAACCGTTGCTTTGCTTCATTGGGTAGTTCCAAACTATCAATGAAGGCATGCAACATGGCTGCGTCAATTTTTTTGCCGCGGGTGAGGGCTTTAAGTTTTTCGTAGGGTTCGTCAATCCCATAACGGCGCATGACGGTTTGGATAGCTTCTCCCAGTACTTCCCAATTATTCTCGAGATCAGTGGCCAAGGCAGTGGCATTTACCTCAAGCTTATTGATGCCTTTCACCAAGCTTTGATAGGCAATAAGACTATAACCAAAGGCAACGCCAAGGTTACGCATCAAGGTTGAGTCTACTAAATCACGCTGCCAGCGTGAGGTAGGTAACTGTTGGCTCAAAAATGTCATGATGCTGTTGGCCATTAACAAATTACCCTCGGCATTTTCAAAATCAATAGGATTCACTTTATGGGGCATAGTGGATGAACCGACTTCACCGGCAATGGTTTTTTGTTTGAAATACCCCAGTGATATATAGCCCCAAACATCCCGCGCAAAATCCACTAAGATGCAATTCGCTCGGGTAACGACCGCGAATATTTCAGCGATATAATCATGGTTCTCGATTTGGCTGGTATGGGTGTTGTATTGAAGGCCTAAGGTCTCAACGAAACGTTTTGCGACTTCCGCCCAATGAATATCGGGATAGGCACTCATATGGGCATTGAAGTTACCCACCGCGCCGTTTAATTTGCCACGAAACTCACAGGCTTGAAGTTGTTTAAGCTGGCGTTGTAATCGTTGAGCGAAGTTTGCCATTTCTTTGCCCATGGTGGTTGGGGTGGCGGCTTGGCCGTGGGTGCGGGATAACATCGATGCATCATTATGCTCGTGGCTTAAGTGGTTGAGTTTATCCTGCAGTTCATTCAATAATGGCAACACAACGGTTTCACAGCCTTCTTTTAGCATTAAGCCATAAGCAAGATTATTGATATCTTCGGAGGTGCAGGCAAAATGGAGGAATTCTTTGATAGGATTCAGTTCGGCCTGTAGTTCGAATTTTTGTTTGAGGAAATACTCAACTGCTTTGACATCGTGGTTAGTGGTTTTTTCGATGTCTTTGATAGCTTGGCCATCGGCTAAGGTGAAATTTGCGATAATATCATCAAGAAACTGATTGGCGGCCTGGCTTAATGCTGGGATCTCAGTGATATCGGCGGTGTCAGCCAAATGTTGCAGCCAACGGATCTCAACCAAGGTACGGTAACGTTGCAGGGCAAATTCGCTGAAGTAGGGGGCGAGCGGGTTGGTTTTATCGTGATAACGGCCATCGATGGGGTTAATGGCGGTTAACGTATCAGAATTCATCGCAAAGTCCTCGTTACATTTTACGGACACAATGATAACATGGTTCAATCACTCATGCATAAGGAAAGCCCATGCTCGAAGCTTATATCCGCCCTACATTTGATCGAATTATTGCCAACCCTATTAATCGCCAACTGGCTAAGCGCTGGTCGGTTGAGCCTATCCATTTGACCATTTTGGCCGTGGTGCTGGGCATGGTTGCGAGTTTTTGTATCGCGGTTGGCTGGCGTTGGGGAGCTGTCGGATTATTGCTGGCATCGGGTTTGTGCGATGTGCTTGATGGCCATTTGTCACGGGAGTTAGGCACGGATAGTCCTATGGGCAGTTTGTTGGATATCATGGGGGACAGGCTGGTAGAATTTATCATCGTCTTAGGCTTTTACGCCTATGCGCCGGCAGTGCGTAGTTTGTTGTGTCTATTGATGCTCGGCAGTATCTTGCTCTGCATCACTTCGTTTTTAGTGGTTGGAATATATTCTGTGAACAACGGCGAAAAAAGTTTTCATTACAGCTCAGGACTGATGGAGCGTGCTGAAGCATTTATCTTTTTTATCGCAATGATTGTATGGCCACAATATTTTACTATCCTAGCGACGCTGTTCGTGATCTTGGTCTTACTCACCGCTGCCCATCGGGTTTGGCAGTTTGGGGTGAAAGTGAATAAGTTATAGGGCTTTCAACTTATTGTTTTATATGGGAAATCAAAAATTTTCCCTAACAAGTATTCAAATCCCCGTTATTTTGTATTAAAATGCCTCACTTATTCGATTAAGCAATTTAACACAAGAGGGATGCAATGGACGCGAAAGCAAAGGAAACCGTAGGTAAAGACCACGCACCATCTTTTTTTCTCAATCAATTCAAACAGGTTATTGATATGATACCTGGCCATGTCTATTGGTTAGACAGAGATGGAAAACTATTGGGTTGTAACAATGCGATGGTTAAAGCATTTGGCGCAAAAGATAAATCTGAGCTCATCGGTAAGACGGCAAAAGGGGTTCTATCTGATGATGAATATGACACTATTACAGCTATCAACAATCGAATTATCGACGAAGGTGTCATTGTTATCAAAGAAGAGCCGGCAACACTACATGATGGGCGCGTTGTTATATTCCTTTCAAATAAAGGGCCTTTGTATAATCAGGCAGGCGAAATAGATGGGGTCATTGGGATTTCTGTCGATATTACGGCTCGTAAAGAGCTAGAACAGCAAGTCATCACCCTTAAGGCAAAGGAAGCGGCCAACAAAGCTAAGTCTGAATTTATCGCCAATATGAGTCATGACTTACGAACGCCATTATCAGGTATGATTGGTATGGCAGAAATCATGACTTTAGATCCCAGTCATCTTAATGTTGATAATGTTAATGATTTTCATGAGTCGAGCAAGCGACTGCTTACGTTATTTAATCAAGTGCTAGAATATATCAATACTGATAAGTTTGAACATATTAAACAACAAGCTGTTTTTTCTGTGCGTAAGATATTGGATGATTTACAAGACTTATTTAAGCCTGCGCAGAAACTTAGAAAC
This sequence comes from Legionellales bacterium, assembly GCA_002709565.1. Lineage (GTDB taxonomy): Bacteria > Pseudomonadota > Gammaproteobacteria > UBA1113 > UBA1113. The sequence goes on from PAPY01000035.1 coordinate 30,544, forward strand.
ATCGCCGTTATCACTGATGTAGCAGACAACACGCCTGATTTTTTGTTTGGCTATGCCACCGCTGTACATCGGGTAATTTTAAATTTATTCAGTAATGCTATGAAATTTACTGAGCAAGGGAGTATTCACATATTCGTAGATTATGATGGTAAAGGCCCAGATAGAGGTCTATTGAAAATTTCAGTTCAAGATACGGGGGTTGGTATTCCAGCAGAAGCTAAAGACAAAATATTCGATTGTTTTGAGCGCGTGCTGCCAGCGTATGAAAATAATAAACCAGGCGCAGGCCTAGGCTTATCTATCGTCAAACGTAGCTTAGAGAAAGTGAATGGCAGTATCGATTTAATCAGCACGCCTGGTGAAGGCTCAACCTTCATTTGTGAAATACCGGTTGATGTCGCAAACGGTGATATCCCTGAAGAGTTATCAAGTTATGTTTCTGCTGAGCATGAAAGCGATACATTAGTGGGTAGAACAACTGATGCGAGTGCTCTCACACAAAAACACGTCCATCAATCTGATCAACAATCTGCACTGCTTGTAGAGGATGACCCGGTAGCTGCCAAAGTGGCGACAATTATTCTTGAGGAATTTGGTCTTCATGTTGATCATGTTGGTAGTGGTGAAGCTGCATTGCAACAGGCTAATGAACAAGCTTACGATATTGTCTTTATGGATATCGGCCTACCTGGAATCGATGGGCTTGAGACTACACGTCAATTACGCGAGCATTATACGATGCCTATAGTCGCATTAACGGGGCATGCTAAATTAGACGCTACCACACATGAGTCAGTTGGCCTGACTGAACTATTACAAAAACCTATCACTAACGATAAAGCAGGGAAGGTTCTTAAGCAATATCTTGATGACAGTTGTACGCTTGAGGTGTCAACTGAAGATGATGATGTCATCAATCTATCATATGGGACAAGCTTAGTTGGCGGCCGCAATGAATTAGCGCAGGAAGTATTAGGTGATTTTGTTGCTGAAATTCCTGAGCGGATCGAGCAACTAAATAACTATTTTTCTAAAGGAAGCAATGATGATTTATTAAAATTGCTGCACTTTCTAAAAGGCGGAAGTTCTTATTGTGGCGTACCGCGTTTACAAGAGGCTATCATTAAAGCTCATGATGCTCTTAAACAGAATGAGAGTGTAGTCGATATCAAATCACTTTTAGATATCGTGTTAGAAAACATGCACTTGGTTGCAGATACTTATCAAAAGCGATTCAGCGAGTAGTTACTGAAACTATCCCGCCTACCCCCGCGGCACAGGTCGGCAGCTTTTGATATTGACGTTAACATTGCCCATGGGGTTGTAACCCTGTGAATTGTTGACTTTGCCGGGGCAGGCCATAACGCGACTCTCAATATCGCCTTGCTTATTAATACAGGTGTAGCCGAATTTGCCGATATTTTTATTGCAGAGGGTACTTTTGCGGCCGCCAAGCATGACGGCAGGTGGGCTATGGAGCTTGCCGCCGGGGCAGAATTTCTTATTGCTCAATACGCTTTTGGCATTTGCCGGCATATTCCAGGCTGCTGGATAGAATTCACAGGCATTGCCTTGGGCAAATATGCTGGTGCTGAAGAGAGTGAGAGTCAAGATTAATAATACTCGCATGGTGGCCTCCGCCTGCTAGGGTCATTTCCCTTAACTGTAGGCGGAGGTTATTAAGCTTGCAAGTTTCCTCTAGGATTTGGCGAGATCCCGCAATACGGTCTGCAGAATACCGCCATTTTGGATGTATCCGAGCTCGTCTTCGGTGTCGATACGGCAGAGTAGAGTGACTTCTTCCTGGGAGCCATCAGCCTTGTGGAAAATCGCTTTGACGTCCATCCGTGGGCTGAGGCCCGCCTCTAGGCCGATGATATCGACAGTCTCGGAACCATCAAGGCCCAAACTCTTACGGTTTACGCCGTCTTTGAACTCTAATGGGATGACACCCATACCAATTAAGTTAGAACGGTGGATACGTTCATAACTCTCAGTGATGACGGCTTTGACGCCGAGCAGCAAGGTGCCTTTGGCAGCCCAGTCCCGTGATGAACCAGTACCGTACTCTTTACCGGCGACAACCACTAACGGGGTGCCGTCTTGTTGGTATTTCATCGCGGCGTCATAAATCGACAGGGTTTCACCACTGGGAATGTATTTGGTGTAACCACCTTCAACGCCTTTGACCATTTCGTTACGGATACGAATATTAGCAAAAGTACCGCGCATCATGACGTTATGATTACCTCGACGGGAACCATAGGAGTTAAAGTCTTTGATACTGACATTGTGCTCTTGTAAATATTTACCGGCAGGGCTGTCGCTCTTAATAGCGCCGGCAGGGGAGATATGATCAGTAGTGATACTGTCACCTAACAAGGCCAGTATGCGTGCTCCGGCAATGTCTTTGACCGCGGGCAATTCAGGGGTAATACCTTCAAAGAAAGGCGGGTGTTGCACATAGGTTGAATCACTGTTCCATGCATAGGTATTGCTGGCAGTGACTTGAATGGCTTGCCAATCCGCATCGCCAGCAAACACATCAGCATATTGAGTGCGGAACATTTCTTCGGTGACGATGCTGTTAACTTCATCGGCTACTTCTTGATTGCTGGGCCAAATGTCTTTGAGGTAGACATCATTGCCATCGGCATCTTGACCCACAGGTTCGCTAGCTAAATCGATGCGAGTCGTGCCCGCTAAGGCAAACGCAACGACTAGCGGTGGCGAGGCTAGCCAGTTTGCTTTCACTAACGGATGCACACGCCCTTCAAAGTTACGATTACCGGACAATACAGAGGATACCACTAAGTCACCTTCAGTGATGGCACCAGCGACTGGGTCGGGTAGAGGACCGGAATTACCGATACAAGTTGTACAACCATAACCAACGAGGTTAAAGCCTAATTTGTCGAGATAATCTTGTAGGCCCGCTTTTTCGAGGTAATCGGTCACGACTTTGGAGCCAGGGGCGAGAGAACTCTTCACCCAGGGCTTGCGCTTGAGGCCTTTCTCGATGGCTTTTTTGGCGACCAAACCAGCGGCCATTAAGGCGCTGGGGTTGGAGGTATTGGTACAGCTGGTGATTGCGGCAATCACTACATCACCATGCCGTAAGTCAAAATCTGCGTCTTTGGTGGCGATAGCGAGGTCTTTTTCGTTGCCTTTGTCGCTAGTGTCAAGGAAGTTATCGAAGGCTTGGCCAAGTTTGGATAGGACAACACGGTCTTGTGGACGCTTAGGACCAGCGAGACTGGGCTCAACACTCGCGAGATCTAATGCTAACGTATCAGTAAATACGGGGTCGCCCGCTGCTTCATCACGCCATAAGCCCATGGCCTTGGTGTAAGCTTCAACGAGTTCGATGGTTTCTTGCGAACGGCCTGTTAATTTCATGTAATTCAAGGTTTCATCATCTACCGGGAAGAAACCACAAGTCGCTCCGTATTCAGGTGCCATGTTCGAAATGGTTGCCCGATCGGCTAAGGGGAGATGCTCGAGACCTGGACCAAAGAATTCAACAAACTTACCCACCACGCCACGTTTACGTAACATCTCCGTAATTGTGAGTACTAAATCAGTGGCAATAATGCCTTCTTTTAAGGTGCCAGTGAGTTTAACGCCAATAACTTCAGGAATCACCATACTGATGGGCTGGCCGAGCATCGCTGCTTCGGCTTCAATACCGCCAACACCCCAACCGAGCACACCGAGACCATTGATCATCGTCGTATGACTATCGGTACCAACGAGGGTGTCGGGGTAAGCCACCATGCGACCATTGTCTTCGCGACTCCAGACGACTTTAGCAAGATGTTCTAAATTGACTTGGTGACAGATACCCGTGCCTGGTGGCACAACGCGGAAATTACTAAAGGCTTGTTGGCCCCAACGCAAGAATTGATAACGCTCAAAGTTGCGTTCCATTTCACGTTCGACATTCACCTTAAACGCATTGCTGCTGGCAAAGCTATCCACTTGTACGGAGTGATCAATAACCAAATCAACGGGAATAAGCGGATTAATTTTTTCGGCGTTGCCTTTGAGGGCAACCATAGCATCACGCATAGCGGCTAAGTCCACAACCGCAGGCACACCGGTGAAGTCTTGCATTAGCACCCGTGCTGGACGGTAGGCAATTTCGTGCTGGGAGGTTTTGTCTTTAAGCCAGGTATTCACGGCTTGGATATCATCGGTGGTCACTGTATGACCATCCAGGTTGCGTAATAAATTCTCGAGGATAACCTTGAGCGAGCGGGGCAGTTGACTGAAATCACCGAGACCGGCAGCTTCAGCTGCGGCAATACTATAGTAATCGTAGTCATTGTTGTTGATAGAAAGGGATTGTCTGAGATCTTGTGCGCTTGTTGCCATAAATAACTCCTGATAAAGAGGCAAATGAGAGAGATTCTCATTTGCCAGGTGTTCCGGGAAAATATGGCGCGATTATATCACAATTAGGAAATGAATTCTCTGTTTAAGTGCCCTAGCTCATCAACGTTTAGTATCATCATCCACGGGTTCGTCCTCATCGCCGAATAAGTCATAGTCTTCAAAGTCTTCATCCACATCCTCGTCCTCATCGCCCTCATCAATATCGAGGTCGTCGTCTTCGGTGGCGTTGAATTCAGCTTCGAATTCGGGATCAAAGTCCTCATCTATCCCGTCCTCTGAGTGATTATGTTCGGCGGTTTCGGCGTCGAGTTCTTCAACCACGTCATGGACAGTCTCGAGTAAGGGGTCGGGTTCTTCAAGGGTATCGTCAGGTTCTGTTAATGGCGCTAACTCGGGTTCAGTTTGGGCGGCTATTTCTGCTTGATAGGCTTCGAATAATTGAGGGAGTTTCTCCGCGAGTATGGCATCGACTTTGTCTTCCAGCATCACCTCGAGTTTTAACTCGACGATTTTTTCGATCTTACGGGTCATGGCAGCGGGATCAGATTTAGTGACATTGCTTTGGGCTTTTTTGACAGCGTCAGTGGCTTTTTTGATATTAACATCACCCAGTTGTTCCAGGCCTTTGTCTTTGGCTGATTTCAACATGCCGGTGAGCTTCTTGCCCATATCTTGGGTCTTGCTGGTGGCTTGTTTGGTTGGTGATTTTTCATTTTTGCTGGTTGTGGCGTTTGAGACGGTTTGTTGGGCTTTTTTGATAGCACCCGTGGCCTGTTCTTTTAAGGCATCCACATTGGCATGCTTCATGGCAGACTCTTTGGTGGATTTGACGAAGCCAGATAGCTTGTCAAATGCGCCAGGTTTTTTGGTCTTAGGCTTCTTCTTGTCGCCGGATTTGACAGCTTCGCCTTTGGTTTTGAGGGGCTTGGATTTCTTAACCATGGTGGTACCTCGAATTGATACTATACCTATAAGTTTATCATAGGATGACACCGCCGCCTAAGCACTTGTCTTTTAGGTAAAAAACCACGGATTGCCCAGGGGTTATGGCCCGTTGTGGCTCAGCAAATTGGACCTGGTAGTTGTCCTCATCTATTGCGGTAACGGTACAGGCTTGGTCTGTTTGGCGGTAGCGAGTTTTGGCCATGCACGTTAAGGGGGTAGGGGGTGGCGTACCATCAACCCAATGCAATTGCTGACAGGTGAGTTCGCTGGCAAATAATAGGGGATGATCATGGCCTTGACCGACGACTAAGACATTGCGTTCAAGATCTTTGGCCACCACATACCATGGTGATTCATCCGCATCTTGGCGACCACCAATGCCGATGCCTTTGCGTTGACCAAGAGTGTAATACATTAAGCCTTGATGTTCACCGATAATGTTGCCGGCATCGGTTTCAATATTACCGGGTTGAGCAGGCAGGTAGCGACTCAAGAATTCTTTAAAGCGGCGCTCACCGATAAAGCAAATGCCGGTGCTGTCTTTTTTGCGGTGGTTTTCGAATCCAGCGTATTTGGCAAGCTCACGTACCTTAGGCTTCTCGAGCTCACCAACGGGAAACACACTGTGGGCTAATTGTTGTTGGCCTAATGTATACAAAAAATAACTTTGGTCTTTGTTATCGTCTAAGCCTTTCAGTAACTGGTATTGATCATGGGCTTCACCACGACGGACATAATGACCTGTGGCAATTAATTCAGCACCAAGCTGTTGGGCATGTTCTAGAAAGGCTTTGAATTTAATTTCTTTGTTGCACAAAATATCAGGATTAGGTGTACGGCCAGCGCGGTATTCCGCCAAGAAGATTTCAAACACATGATCCCAATATTGTTTGGCAAAATTAACCGTATGCAAAGGAATATTGAGTTTGTCACACACGACTTGGGCGTCTGCTAAGTCCTCGGCGGCAGTGCAATATTCTTCGGTATCGTCATCTTCCCAGTTTTTCATGAACAAGCCTTCGACGACGTAGCCTTGCTGCTGCAGCAAGAGGGCTGCAACACTGGAGTCGACGCCGCCGGACATGCCGACGATGATTTTGGTTTGAGTCATAAGCCAGATCCTGTAATTTGCTCGAATTATATCAGGACTTACGCATAACGCGCTATGCTTTGTTGAATAAGCCGGCCAAAATGCTCATTTATTTCCATATAAACTCCGCTTTTTGCCGCCTCATTCGCTTCGCCTAGCATCGTTCTTCGTAAGCCCTGTGAGTGTACGCAGGTCCTATATACAGGAATTTTCATTTGATGGTGCCATATTGTATTAATTTATGGCACTTGGTACACTGCAGGCATTGATTTAATAAGAGATAGGCAAACCATGCTAAAAATACTGACAAAAACCCTTATTTTCATCGCCTTAATGGCTTGTTCCATACTGAGTGTGGCGGCTAAGGTCCCCGCCTTCGATCGTGTCTATGCCTTTGGAGACAGTTTGTCGGACAATGGCAATCTGTATAAAATTCGCAAGGGCAAAGAACCTGCCAGCCCGCCATATTATCGTGGACGCTTTAGCAATGGTCCTGTGTGGGTCGAGGATTTGACCGATAAACTGGGGCTACAGCCTAACGCACTGGTCGATTATGCGATTGGCGGCGCCCAGACCAAGGCTTGGATTTTCCCCAGTAATCACTTAAATAACCAAATCAAGCGTTTTGCCAATCAACATGATAGTGCGAGCCCAACGGCATTGTATACAGTCTGGATTGGGGCCAATAATTATTTCTTTCATCCTAACAGTTCCGACAAGCGAGTCCATAAAACGGTTAATCAGATTGTTGAATCCATTGATACCTTAGCAGGCATGGGGGCTAAAGTCTTTATCGTACCGAATTTGCCCGATTTAGGTAAAACCCCAATGGCCCGCAAACAACAAGCCAAAAAACACGATGGCTATGACAAAAAAGTTTCACACTTGTCCCAATTGCATAATCAACTGTTAAAGCCGGCGCTGGCCGAGTTAGCGACCCGTGATAATATTACGATTATTCAATTAGATACAAATAAGTTATTTAATGACGCGATTGCCTCACCAAAGGCATTTGAGGTAACTAATGTAACTGAGCCGTGTTATCAGGGTAACTTCAAAGGTAAGCCAAAGAATAGCACCATTTGCACACATCCAAATCATTATATTTTCTGGGACATTGCTCATCCCACGGCGCGAATACACCGTGAGATAGCGCAGTATGCTTATGCGGGGTTGCAGAGCAGTCTTAAATAGTACAGCTAGCTGTTGCGCGAAGTTCTGAGCGCGCACCAGTGAATGGTGCAATTTGATCATTAATCAAGCGCTTTGCATGTTCGCAGTTATCTTCATTAAGTAATTGCTTGGCGTCGCAATGAATGAAATGACCATCTAATGATGGGCCTAAGTTCAGGTCATCAATTGCAATGAAAGGTAATCTTTGATTTCTGCTGCGAAGGATTTCGTCATTACGTCGATAAGGCTCAATAAACATCGTGCATCCTCTGCCAGAGATATATTCTGCAAAACCATGTTGCTGAAAAAGACTCTGCAACTCTTCGGTTGAATACAGTGTTGGTTCATTATCAATAACGGCTTTGATACGCCAGCTAGACGAAATAATAATTTCAGGTTCGTAACCTAGAGAAACAATGTAATCAAGAATTGTGTTGAGGTTAGTTGTTGCGTCTTTGCTAAATTTTGAAGTTGTATTTTTTTGTTTTATATGATGTTTCTTTGCGCCCCCTTTAAATCCGCCAGGCGCGTCCAATGGGTTGAGTAATACACCATCAATATCCAAAAATATCTGGAATTTTTTCCTTGGCTCAGTTATTTCACTGTCAGAAGATGAGGTGTCACTGGATTCAGTGCTATGGCTTTCAGTAGAGCTAAAGACCTTTGAGGTAGCACCTAATGATGCTGCAATAGGATCGCCAGTTCTTAGGTAGAGACCTCGTTGCTGCATCTGTTGTTGATAGATTGACGATAATGGTTCATTGCAAAAGGCTTCACGATGATTGTCTAATGTGGACCATGCTTCAATGCCCGCAATAACCTTAAGCAAGGCGAGGGCGCCTTGTTTACTTTTATCTGAAATCTTATAATTGGCTGAAGTCACCAATAATCGTGCTAATGTTTCCAAATGATATTGATTGATAGTATCATTTAAGGATGAAAATTTTGAGCGTAGGTCACCAACTACAGGAGCAATATAATCATCCGGAAAAGGATCTTCATTACTTGCTAATAGCGTAGCAACCAAGATGCCAAGCTGTATGAGGGTGTCTGGGTTATTTGAAGACTGTTTCAATTTAAACAAATCATAAATAGAAAAGCCAACGTCACTAGCATACTCATTTAGGAGCTTGGTTATCACTGTCAATATGTTGTGATGATTCACTTTGACGGCATAGGCAATGAGTTTTAGAACAATAGATGGCTTTCCTCGCACTGTCATCAAAATGGTTTTGCTCATTTCAATATTATTTAAGTTGGCTGCAATTTCAAACAAACGAATGTAGGCCTTCAGGTCAATGTAATGCTGGAAATCTCTTTTGCTAAAATATTGATTGACGTCATCGACTTTATTGCAACGGATCGCCATCTTACATGACGTTAGCATGTCAATCTCTCGCTGCGTGGCTTCCTGGCAAATATCGGGAAAAATATCATAAAAATAGTCAAGCACATCTTGTTGCTTTTTATCATTAAGCCATTGCAATAAATTCTTATTACCAGTAGCTGGAGGAAATAGATACATGAGGTCATAAAGCATTCGTGCTTCGGGTACTGCTGCGTATTTACTAGCTTTAAGGATCTCCTCGACTAAACTCTTTAGCGCTTCAATGTTGCCTTCCTTAGCATATTCAATAAATTTAACAGCAAAATCGCTCAGTTCAGCGAAGCATTCTGTTAACGCTTGGTATTCTTGTCGCCAGCATGAGACATTGCCGGATGACAAGCCTTGGTACTCTTCAGGGAAATGCAGACGTATTTTTTCTTCAAATAGCTGTTGGATAACACTGTATGAATAATCAGGATTGTGTTGGATAGCCATTCTCGCTTCGTAAGTTCGGTAGTGCTCATGACCATAGGTTCTCACCACAGCTACAGCAAAACGCTCTTGAATTGTCACTTTGGGTAAGATTTCACTTGGAGTCAATCTAACTAGTTGATTATATTGCGCTTCTTGGTTAGCTCGGTGCTGGATAATTGCATCAGATTCGCTGGAATAGCTCATAGTTTACCTTTTAGTATTATTGTAAGTATTAGAATTTGGCGCGATTATACCGCACAAATATGGCTTGTGCAAATAAAGATCAGCAGTTAACCGCTATGGGTCATGGATACTTCCGCTTGTTTGCTAACGTTATGTTGGAACTTATCGCAATAACGGATGATTTGGTCAACTAGTTTAGCCTTAGCTGACTCGAAATTGGCTTTTGTGAGGCAGTTTTCACCATTTGTTTCAATAAAATAGTCTTCTAAGTCTGGGCCTACTGGGTAGTCATCAAAGATCATTGCAAAATCAACTTGGTTAAAATGTTGCATTGAATGATGTATTTCAACACCTCGAAATTGGCCTCCAATAAAATTTGTGCAGCCAATGATTTCAGCATTGAACAGGGGCTTACTGTCTCGGCTGAATATCTGCTGAAGCTCATCAGCATTGAATAACTCGACGTTGCCTAACCCACTATCAGTAACAATATTTTTAATTCGCCAGCTAGATGAGATAATGATTTGTGGTTTATGCCCAATCCCTCGGATAAAGTTCATAAACGCATTCAGGTTATCGATAGCGTCTTGATTAAATTCAGCAATTAATTCTCTACGGGTAGTATTGAGAGTGTTATAGTCCTTAGTATCGTGGACAGACTTACTAAAAGGAATCATTACGCCATCAATGTCGAGATAGATATGAATTATGTCATTTCCACACTGCGATGACGGTGGTAATGATTGTGGCGGAGTTGCGCTGGGGTTTTTTACAATCATTGGCAGCTTGCCATTGCCAGCGAAAGGATGGCTTTGCACAAGTAACTCTATGAGTGACTGCTCATCGTCTTGTACGTCATGTGCTTCTGTCGTATAGGTAGCAAATAATTGACAAAGAGGTTCTATTGATAAAAGCGTGTCACGATAAGGGTCAAGCTCGGATGATTCAATAAATCCCAGCAAGTGTTTGTAGAAGGCAAATGCTGCAACTTGTTCTTCAGCGACTGTCTGTATTTGAGATGACGATACGTCATCAGAATATGGTTGATTCGAGCTTATAATATACTCTGAAATTTTTGTTAAATGGTTATCGTTAAATGTATTGTTCACCATCCAGTAGCGGAGACAAAAAGCAGTAATTGTCTCAAAATTAAGAATATGATCCTGTGATAGTTCAATCTGTGTAAGTAGTATGCCAAATATTTTCCAACCATAGAGATTAGCTTCACGGTAAGGTTGTTTGAAAGTGATGCTTTGTGCAAGCTCAATAATACAAATTGGTGGCCTCGTGGCATTGGTTTTTATATATTCATACAACAAGCCGGTAATGCGTGTATAACCATAAGTAATGCTATTGCTGATGACGTCAATGATTTCGTTAGACCTGGTTGGGAGCAAATCAGCGCTAAGCCAAAGCGGATCACTTTCAAAGATCATGCTGTTACATGACTCATTAACAAGATACGTTAATGCACTATTACCATAGTCATCAATATTCGTTAATGATGCACCATGTTGTTGCAGAATTTGAACCATTTCACTTGCTTTTGGTGAGCGAGCGGCATTGATAATGATAGGTTCATCGTAATCAGTAGGCGGTGTGCTAATTAAGTGAGAATTGTGTTCAAGGAAACGTTTAACAATTTGTTCCATGCCAGACTTGATGGCGACATTGAGTGCTTTTTGTAGTTCGGCTGTGCTGTATTTATCAGTGGCTTCGAGTTCTTCACTTACAATATTTACTTGGTGACAACGTATGGCTACCAAGAGTATGCTTAATGGTTCATCAAGTTCTAGCGTCGGTATAATCTTTGCATAGAGTTCGTAGATATAATTGAGCGTTGACTGTTTGCCATCCAAATAGAGCTCGCATAACAGCCGCTCTCCTTGGGCAATATAGACATCTTCCCGTAGGAGTTCGACAAGAAAGTCTTGCAGTTTATTTTTTTCAACACAAGATGTTGTCGTGTTCTCAGTGTGGCCTGGCACATACTGAATAGTTTCGCCATCGGCTATAAGCACTGTCTCTAGACAGCCACCTAGCGCAGATTCAATGATACGTATTTTCCAGAAGGGTTGGCCTGTATATTTTGCATGTTTCGCATAAGCCATGATCCATGATGTGTTTGGCTGCGCTGCAAGCGGATGATGCTTTCTGGGGAAATAGGATTCAAATTTTACGGCTAGGAGGTGGTCAACAATATCGCGATAATAGCCTTCCTTAAAACCATAGTATTTATGGCCTCGAAAAATGCAGCACTCTTTGATAATTTCGTTCAGACAAAGTCGTGATAAGGCTTGTTGCTGTAGTACGTGTTGCTCTCGTCTTTTTTCAATTTGATGGGCTAAGCTGCGGTTAGGAATGAATGGTAGCATGGCGTCTCACTGAGTCATTGTCATAATGAGACGCATTATAAGTACTGCTCGCCCACTTGTCCATCAGCGGTCAAAATTTACCCAGGTGTCGGGTATTCCTGGCCCATATTAGCGAGTATCGAATGTTTGGTCTAGACTGTGTATAGGCGTTTATCTGCTTTGTAGGTAGGTGATTGGACGCATTGTAATCTATAGGCGATGCCAGGGAACGATACGTGAAAAAACGAAATCATCCAACAGTATTTAATCGCGTTAAACTTCAGCATAAACAACTTTATGGCTACATTGTTTGCTTGGTGATGGTATGCTTTGGCACAACGCTAATACTCTCATATGGCTTCGGAGTATCAGTTCCAGGTCTCAAAACTGCTGGACCTGGGCTATTTATTCTGGGCATAAGCCTAGTCTTCATAGGTATGGGAGTCATTTCACTTCAATGGCGGGCAGGGCAGCTTTTTAAGAATGGCAATAGAATTATCTTACCAATTACAGTATTTTTAATTGGGAGCTTTGTATTTTTTGAGTTTTATCAATTATTAGCTAATCAGCAACATGAAGAGCTCGCTAAAAAAGTCGCTAGGGAGACAGGCATAAGTCGTGCTGTCTTATCGGCAGAACTTGAAAAATACCTTACTGCAATTGATCGTATGTATAATCGGATAGAACATAATGATCAATTCCTAAAAACCGCATGGGAGGCTGATGTCAATAATTATCTTAGGGATTTACCAGCATTTAGTGCATTTGCGATCAAAAACAAAAATGGCAATTTTTCTAACGTCATCAGTCAACGGGGTTCTTCGCTGGCAGTTTCACTCACCAAGTTAAAGCGTTGTGAAGGTCAGGGCCAGTTTATCAGATTAGAATCATCAGATGGGGATGCGCTTTGCTTACAATTTCCGCTTGGTAATAGTTTAGGTAAACTCACAGCGTTAATTAGCATAAAACAATTAGCGACAGAAGCCTTGAGTGAAACCCTCGAAAAAGGCTATGGGATCACCATTTCAGAAGGCGGAAAAATTCTCTTTGCTGGCAATACAGGAAATAATGCCTTAAATAAGGTATGGGGTAAGACAAGCGACGTAGTTACGCCAAATTTCAAATGGGAGTTGCGTCAATGGCCCGATACCAGCATCAAGAATCTTACCATCACATCATATCCATTGATGGTGCTGATGATTGGAATGATAGTATCACTACTGATCGCTATCCTTGTATGGTTGTTGCAAGCAACCCGCCATAAACAGCAGTTACTGCAAAATGAAGTTGCTCTAAGAAAAGAGGCAGAAGAACAAACTCAAGTGTTAATACAACGATCACAAAATGCAATGCTGGTCGTCGGTGAGGCGGGCAGAGTTGTTTTTTCGAATAATGCAGCATGCAAGCTGTTTGAGTACTACGATAATGAGCTCTCTCTTATGTCGATTGACAAATTAATACCTGTTTGTCCACTTGCGGATATTGAGAATGAAAACCATCAATGGTCTCAAAAAAATGGCATGCAATTTCCAGTAAAAGAAAACAACTCCGTTTTGATTACCAAGTTTGGAGAAGAAAAACCTATCAATGTTAATGTTAGCCTAGTTCGCTATAATGATTGTGAATGCCTATTGTTTAATATTTATGACATTTCACAACAACAGCAGATCGAAAAGCAATTACGTGAGCAGGCAACATCTATTCAAATGTTACTTGATGTAACGACTGTCGTATCTGAGCAACAAGGAACAGAAAAGGCATTACAGTCATGCGTTAATATTATCTGTTCAACACTTGGTTGGTCTATAGGTCATGTTTATATGCCAAATGATGACGAAAGTTTATTGTTGCCAACAGATATTTGGTACCAAGCAGATGAGCAGCTAACAAAAGAATTTTATGATATTACTATGAAATCTAATTTTGCACTGGGAGTTGGTTTGCCTGGCCGTATATGGGTGTCAGGTAAACCAATCTGGATAGATGACGTTGAGATTGATCCCAATTTTCCGCGTAACAAAAAAGCGGATCTAACGCATATTCATGCAGGAACAGGATTTGCTGTGAAAATCATGGGTAAAACCATTGCTGTGCTTGAATTTTTTGATACAAAAATTAAAGGACGGGATGATAACTTACTGCTAACATTTAATATGCTGGGTGAACAAATTAGCCGTTTATTCGAACGCAAAGAAGCTCAGGACGCATTGTTTGCCTCGGAACAGCGAACCAACTTAATCCTCCAATCAATTGATGAAGGCATTTACGGAATAGATCTGAATGGCAAGATTACTTTCGTCAATCAGATGGGGGCTAATTTGTTAGGGTATCAAGCAGATGATTTAATTGGCAACACAATGCATACACTATTATCAAGCAATGATGAAAATTCAGATATCTCTCCAATAGCGAATAGCCCAGTATTCGTTTCATTCAGTGATGGTAACATTCATAATATGCCGAATCTATATATTCAACAAAAAAACGGCAAAAAAATCCCCGTTGATTGTGTTAACACACCGATCAAAAATAAAGGCAAAATTGTTGGTGCAGTGATCACGCTACAAGACGTTACGGATCGTAAAATAAATGAGGAACAGCTAAAACAAAAGTCAATAGAGCTTGAGCATCTCAATACAAAGCTACAAAACAATAACAATGAACTAGAAGAATTAGCATATATTACATCTCATGACCTCAAAGCACCCTTGCGTGCAATCGAGCATTTAAGTGAATGGATAGTTGAAGATAATAAAGACAAGCTTGATGGCACGTCGAAGAAAAACTTACAGCTATTACAACAACGAGTAAGCAGAATGGCGGGCCTTGTTGATGGTATTTTACAGTACTGTCGTTCAGGTAGGAGCCAAGTTGACGTCACTGATGTTGATATCCGTCATCTTCTTGATGAGGTAGTTAACTCACTTAATGTTCCTGAAGATTATTCAATTCGCTATGAAGGACCATTTCCGACCATAGAAAGCTCACATCTGCTATTAACCCAAGTATTCTCTAATTTGATAGGTAACGCTATTCAACATAGAGGCGGCGACGGAAATCATATTGATATATCCTATGAAGACATTGGTGGATATCATAAGTTCAACGTTATCGATAATGGTCCAGGTATTGAAGTTAATCTCCATGATAAGGTTTTTGAGATTTTTTATACTCAGGGTAAACAATCTGATGATGAAGGAACCGGTGTGGGATTGGCAATTGTCAAAAAAATAATAACCTCGCAAGATGGCGAGATAGTGTTAGACTCCGATATTGGTAAAGGAACGACAATTTCATTCACATGGCCTAAACATCCAAGCATGAGAGATCCCAACAATGTCTGATGTAGCTAAAAATACTCATATCTTACTGGTGGACGATGATGAGGTCGATGTACAGAATATCCAACGTATATTCCAGAAGCATGATATCCAGAATCCACTACACATAGCAAATGATGGCATAGATGCCTTAGATATGTTGAGAGGCACGAATGGTATCAAAAAACTTAAACCTTTGCCAAAACTTGTTTTACTTGATTTAAAAATGCCTCGCATGGGTGGTATAGAGTTTTTGCAAGAGATCCGTGCGGATAATGTTCTTAAATCCCTGGTTGTCTTTGTGCTAACGTCTTCCCCTGAACAAAGAGATAAGGTGGCAGCCTATGATCTCAATGCTGCAGGCTACATTATTAAAGAAGTTGGCTTCACGAATTTTGTTCAAGTTATTACTAAGTTGAATCAATTTTGGGAGCTTATTGAACTTCCATAGTGCTGTATGTGATCTGGGTGTTTATTTTTTGATGGAATTGGAATAACGATGACAATGGACTCCGCTGATGATGACAATTTGTCTTACGGTTCGTTTAGTGAGGATTTTTTCTCACAAGTCGAATTGCTCAAACATAGGATAGATCAACAGCAAAAATGTGTTGAGCTAGTTGGTTTGATATCTCATCAGTTTTCTAAAATTTTACCGTCTGAAATTGATGAAAGTATTATTTTTGCTCTCAAAACAATCAGTGAGTTTATAGGGATTGATCGCAGCTATATCATGCTATTTGCAAGTGATAATTCCAAAATAACGTGCACGCACGAATGGCACAGTAAAGATAGCACCCCTTTAAGCAAAGCGTACCGTGATGTTACTATTGATAATTTGCCCCGTATCTGTCAGACCGTGCGTGAAGCGACCGACTCAATCTATATTCGCGATATTAATTCATTATCTTCAGAATGGACAAATGAGCAAATTGCTTGGTCTGCCGATGGCGTTTTGTCTAAATTAATCTCGCCATTACTTTCTCAGAATTCTGTGTTAGGGTTTATTTGTTTTGATTCGACTAATGACAATAAAACATGGACTAAAGATGATATCTTTTTACTCTCTCAAACATCCAGGCAATTTATCTCGCAAGCATTAGTACGTAAAGAACTTGCACAAGAAGAGCAAAAAGCCAAAAAATCACTTCAAGTTGCTTTAGAAGAGAAGGAAGTATTACTGCGAGAAGTTTATCATAGAGTCAAAAACAATATGCAAGTGATTGCAAGTCTGTTGCAGTTACAATCTGGCAAGCTGTCTGATGACAATGCTATTCATGCCCTAGACGTTAGCCAAGATCGCGTTCGAGCAATGGCACTCGTTCATGAAAAGCTCTATCAGTCCCATGATTTAGCAAGACTCAATGCTAAAGACTATGTGGCTGATCTAGCCAAATCGTTAATGAACTCTCATAATTGTGGCCATCCTATTACCTTGAAGCAAGATGTCGATGCCATTAAACTGACGGTTGATCATATGATACCTCTTGGATTAATAATTAATGAAATGATCTCAAATGCGCAAAAACATGCATTCTCTGCTGCGGTTCAATCACCGGAGATCACTATTAGCTTGAAGCGGGATAATGATTCAGACATTATAGTAATCATCCAGGATAATGGTGTTGGTATGCCTGATGAGTTTGATATTACGCGCTCTAATACCTTGGGTATGTCACTAGTGCAGTCACTAACGAGACAGTTGCGTGGTCATATGGAATTATCAAAAGATTGTGGGACACGATTTATGATAAAATTTCCGGCTCGCGAATAATCTTATGTTGTTTTATTTCTGCGCTAAAGCAACGTTAGAGTGGGGTGATATTTGTAAAGCATCACAAATAAAACGGCCGGCATCGATAAGTTTATCAAGATTGATACCAGTCTCAATGCCTAATCCATTTAGCATATAGATCACATCTTCTGTCGCCACATTGCCTGAAGCACCCTTGGCATATGGGCAGCCACCAAGACCAGCAACCGAGCTATCGACTGTTTGAATACCAAGTTCAAGCACTGCATAGAGATTTGCTAAGGCTTGGCCGTAGGTATTATGGAAGTGAGCGGCGAGTTTGTCTAACGGTACTTTGTCGCTGACTACATTGATTAACTCTCTGGCTTGATTCGGAGTGCCTACCCCAATGGTATCGCCTAACGAAATTTCATAACAACCCATATCAAACAAGGCATTTGCTAGCTCAGCAACTTTTGTGATGTCCATCTTGCCTTCATATGGACAACCGAGACAACAGGAAATATAACCACGGACGTTAATATTGTGTTGGCTTGCTAGCGCGATGACTTGATGGAAACGATTAAGGCTCTCGTCGATACTGCAATTAATATTGTGTTGGCAAAAGGTTTCGGAGACTGCGGTGAAAACACCTATTTCGGTTATTTCAGATGCGAGAGCATCTTCTAAGCCTTGCAAATTGGGTACTAAAACTGGATAGCTAACGTCAGCTTTACGGGATATTCCTGTCATTACTGCAGTATTGTCGGCGAGTTGGGGGATTTTGTCCTTGGCAACAAAGCTGGTTGCTTCAATAGTCGCAAGGCCGGTGTCTGAGAGTCTATCAATAAATGCTATTTTGGTGTTGGTTGGAACGACAGTGGTTTCATTTTGCAGGCCATCCCGTGGACCTACTTCAACGATGCGAACGTGTTTAGGGAATGCCATGTTTAGTCCTTAGGGTTTGCCGCAAAATCAATTAATGCCACACCTTCTTCTACCAAGTCGCCGACCTGGTAAAAAACCTCATTTACTGTGCCATCTTGGGGTGCATAGACAGTGTGTTCCATCTTCATGGCTTCAAGCACTAAAATGCTATCGCCTTGTCTCACGGTATCGCCAGCTTTGACATTGACGCATACCACGGTGCCGGGCATGGGGGCGATGAATTTTCCTGCGCTACTTTCATCACTGCCTAGCTCAGTAACATCGTGCAAACTAACACAGTAATGTAGCCCTTGGGACATGACAGTGATTTCATTACCAAATTGCAGGGCGGCAACATCATAATGCTTATCATTGAGTGACACTTGCAGACGGTGACCGTCAAGGCTAGCATTGTGAGCAGTGACGGTGTGCTCGTTGTATTGCAGTTGATAGGTGTCGTCGTTGATGTAAAGGACTTCTATATGATCATCATTATGGTCATGGATAAAATGCAAGTGTTGGCGGTAACGCTGGCCTTGGCGCCAACCGTTGTCTTGTGCCCAGGGTGAGTAGGGATCATTGTTGAGGGACGCATGGGTTGCGTTAAAAATATTTTGTTGCAGTAAAATAAAAACAGCCGCTAAATTCAATGCGAGCTCACGGTTGTCATCACCTTGTTGATTTAAGGTATCAATGACATCAGGAATTATCGTCGGAGCATCAACACCAGCAACAAAACGCGGATGATGGCTGATTTGGGCGAGAAATGTAGTGTTCGTGGTTGTGCCTACGAGTTGGTATTGCCAGAGAGAATGCTGTAATCGTGATACGGCTTGGTCACGACTATTATCCCAGACGATAAGTTTTGCAATCATGGGGTCATAGAACGGCGAAATACTATCACCGACACGAATTCCAGTGTCAATGCGCAAGTGCTCATCCTGTTGTGGATGGTCTAGGTATAAAACTTTGCCAGTTACCGGCAAAAAATCATTATAGGGATCTTCGGCATAAATGCGGGCCTCAATGGCATGGCCGGTTATTGATAAATCCTGCTGTTGGCAGGGCAGGGGTTCGCCCGCGGCAACCTCAAACTGCCATTGAACTAAATCTTGGCCGGTTACCATCTCTGTCACTGGGTGTTCTACTTGTAAACGGGTATTCATTTCGATGAAGTAATAATTATTATTGCTGTCGACAATAAATTCAACGGTTCCTGCACCCACATAACCAATGGCAATAGCTGCAGCGACAGCCGCCTCACCCATTTGTTGGCGCAATTCATCCGTCATGCCAGGGGCGGGGGCTTCTTCGATGATTTTTTGGTGGCGACGTTGAATAGAGCATTCCCGTTCGAATAGATGTACACAGTTGCCGTTGCTGTCAGCAAACACTTGTATCTCGATATGTCGGGGATTTGGGATGTATTTCTCGATGATCATCCTATCATCATTAAAGCTCGAGCGTGCTTCGCGTTTTGCCGATTCAAGTTGTGATAAAAACCCATCCTCGCTTGTAACAATCCGCATGCCTTTACCGCCACCACCCATGGCCGCTTTTAGTAAAACAGGATAGCCGATGTTATTAGCCTCAGCCGCAAGGATCTTGTCACTCTGGTCATCACCATGATAGCCGGGCACTAAGCTTACGCCGGCTTGTTCCATGAGTTGTTTGGCTTCGGCTTTACTGCCCATGGTATTAATCGCATTAATAGGTGGACCAATAAAGGTAATATTGGCGGCTTCGCAGGCTTGGGCGAATGTGGCATTCTCAGACAAAAAGCCATACCCAGGATGAATACAATCGGCACCGGTATCGTTGGCGGCAGCGATGATGTTATCGATATTGAGGTAACTGTCTTGTGCCGGTGGTGGACCGATGTTGATACTGATGTCGGCCATTTCAACGGCAAGAGAATGCTTATCTGCATCGGAATACACCGCAACGGTTTCAATGCCCATGGCGCGGGCGGTACGAATTATGCGGCAAGCAATTTCACCGCGGTTGGCAATTAAGACACGTTTGAACATTATTCATTAATCCAGTTGGGTTTGCGCTTCTCGAGGAATGCATTTAAGCCTTCTTGGCCGTGTTCTGAGACGCGCTCTACCGCCAAACGTTGGCTAACCGCATTAATCATGCGTTGATCAATAGGGCCACGTCCAGCAATCATCGACAATTCTTTTGCTAGCGCCATAGCCTCGGGGCTATTTTGTAACAGGCGCTGACAGTAGCTATCAATGGTAGTGTCCATTGCTTTGGCTGTAACGACTTCATGGACGAGACCTAGAGTCTTGGCGGTCGACGCATCAATGGTTTCTGCCGTAACAAAATAGCGGCGTGCCGCACGTATGCCGATAGCATTAATGACGTAGGGGCTAATGACAGCCGGTGTCATGCCGAGCTTGACTTCTGACAAACAAAATTGCGTCGTATCTGCAGCGATAACCATATCGCAACATGACAATAAGCCTATGCCACCACCATAGACCGGGCCTTCGACTTTCGCAATAACGGGTTTGTTAAGGTGATAAAGGGTTTGTAGCATGCGGGCGAGTTCGTGAGCGTCGGCGTAATTTTCTTCAACACTGAGGTTTTTCATCTTGCCCATCCAATTCAGATCAGCGCCGGCACAAAAGCATTTGCCATTAGCGTTGATAACAACGACGCGACACAAAGCATCTGCATGAATGATATCAAGTGCGGTATTGAGCTCCTTAATCATGTCATCGTTAATGGCATTGTGAACCTTGGGCCGATTTAAAGTAATGGTAGTAACGCTATTGTTGCTGTCGATAATGAGAGTATTCATCTTACATCCTAAATATGCCGAATTCGGTGTCATTGATGGGGGCATTTAAACTCGCCGATAAAGCTAAGCCTAATACTTGCCGGGTATCCATGGGATCAATAATGCCATCATCCCAGAGTCGTGCACTGGAATAGTAGGGGTGGCCTTCTTCTTCGTACTTGTCCATGATGGGCTGTTTGAGGGCGTTTTCTTCCGCCTCGGACCAAGATTCGCCGTGCTTGGTTTTTTTGTCGCGGGTGACTTGCGCTAATACGTTTGCGGCTTGCTCACCTCCCATGACAGAAATCCTGGCATTGGGCCACATCCACAAGAAGCGCGGATTATAAGCCCGGCCACACATGCCATAATTACCGGCTCCAAAACTGCCGCCAATGATAACCGTAAACTTCGGCACGTTCGCACAACTCACTGCAGTGACTAATTTAGCGCCGTGCTTAGCAATACCGCCGGCTTCGTATTTACTGCCCACCATGAAACCGGTGATATTTTGCAAAAACACCAAGGGAATTTTGCGTTGACAGCACAGCTCAATGAAGTGTGCGCCTTTTTGCGCTGACTCTGAGAACAAAATACCATTGTTAGCAATAATGCCAACGGGATATCCATGAATATGAGCAAAACCACAGACTAAGGTGGTGCCAAATAACGCCTTGAATTCCGAAAACTCTGAACCATCAACAATACGGGCAATGACTTCTCTGACATCGTAGGGTTTACGAAAATCTGTCGGCACGATGCCATAGAGTTCTTCTGCATTGTACAGAGGTTCTTGTGGTGGCCGTACAACAATGGAGGCGGGTTTTTGTCGATTAAGGTTTTTGATACTCATACGGGTTAACATCAAGGCATGTTCATCATCTTGGGCATAGTGATCAGCAACGCCAGAGGTTTTGCAATGGACTTCAGCACCCCCCAATTCTTCACTGCTGATCTCTTCACCGGTAGCAGCTTTTACTAAAGGTGGACCGGCTAAGAATATCGTCGCTTGATTCTTCACCATAATTGATTCATCGGCCATGGCAGGGACATAGGCGCCACCGGCGGTACAAGATCCCATGACAGTGGCAATTTGGGGGATCTTTTTTGCCGACATCCGGGCTTGGTTATAAAAAATCCGGCCAAAGTGATCCCTATCAGGGAATACTTCATCTTGCAACGGCAAATAAGCACCACCAGAATCGACAAGGTAAACGCAGGGTAAGTGATTCTCTTCGGCAATCTCTTGGGCCCGTAAATGTTTTTTTACCGTCAGGGGATAATAGGTGCCCCCTTTGACGGTAGGATCATTGGCAATAATGACACATTGTTGACCGTGGATATTGCCGATACCAGTAATAATCCCGGCAGCTGGCACGGGTTCATCATAAACGTCATGGCCAGCAAGGGGGGAGAATTCCAGAAATGGCGTGCCCGGGTCGAGCAATTTTTCGACACGCTCACGGGGCAATAATTTGCCATGACTACGGTGGCGCTCAATGGCCTTGTCACTGCCGCCTTTTTGTTGGGTACGGATTTGCTGTTCCAAATCTGCCACCAATATACTCATGGCTTCTTGGTTGGCTTGAAAGTCTTTGCTCTGGGGATTAATGGTGCTTTTTAAGATGGTCATTCGCGGTATGAGTCCTTATTACTTGCTTTAGCAATAAATAAACATACCATAGGCGTGGCTCCTGAAAAAGGTTTCCCGTAGTAGTTCCAGGCTAAGCCGGAAAGACGCTTCTATATGCGAGGTGATAATGATGATGTCGGCTCGTGGTTTTGTCTCAAATCTGTAATAGTCTAGGCAAAATCTAACTGCACTCTAAAATACGGTCCATGAAGGGCGTAATCACCATTAAGATTAACAGTGTCCTCAAGGGCTTGGCTGCTTTGGCTTAAGACATCAAAGTAGTGTGTCATTTCATAGCCGGCTTCGACCATGAAGACGGTGTCATTTAAGAAGCCATGGGTATAATTCACCCCAAGGCGAGCATCAACTTCTGGGATCAACTGGTGTTTGTCAGAATCATCGGTTTGGGTGACAACAGTGGTTGCTGGAACTAAGTCATCATTGATGGCGACAATTATGTCTTTTCGGTCACTGTCACTGAAGAGTAGGGAACCAGCAATTCGTCCAGTTACTGAAATGTCATGGGCCACATAAACATTGGCACCCATACCGAAACGCGGACCAGCGGCCTTGATGTCGATTTTGGTGCGGCTGTTGGCAGAAGAGCCATCATCAATGCGAGTGAATTGCATTTGATCATCTTGTTGGATATCGGTATAGCGTACACCGGCGAATGGTATTAGCTGTACCCGTGAACCCACATTGATACGTTGGCCTGTGACTAAGTCATAGGCATGATAATCAATGTCTTGCTTACCAAAGCCGGTATCCCATTGATTGAGATTTACGCCTTGGGCGAGACCGTTCATACTGATGAAGTCGCTGCCACCTGTGCCCGATCCTGCCGGTAACACCGTACCATCACTGTCGTCAGAGTGATTGCGGGTATAGGCAAATTGCACAAAGCGACCTTCACCAGGGATGTTATAGAGAACATCTGCACTGAATTGCCAATGGTATTTAGGGTCGTTGACTAGGCCTTTGTTGGAGACATTACTTCCACCTGAGTTATTCACTAACGTACCGTATTGCAATTCATTGTTACTCATACGCTGGTAAAGTACATCAATGCCGATTTCCCAAGAACCTTGAATAGTGGGTGCCGTCACGGCAACAGCAGGCGGTGGTGGGGGGAGATGCTCGAGCTTGGGCTTTGCTAACTGGTCTGGGTCAACGCCACCAGCACGGGCCATGACGCAGGCACCGATAAAACACAAAATTCCCAATGAGAGTTTTTTAAACATCATCCATCTCCATGTTGTGTGTGATGGTTCACACCAAAATTGTTTAATGTTAAGCAGTAGCCGCTGGTTTAGAGTAATTCGACAGTCATTGCTGTCGCCTCTCCGCCGCCAATGCACAAGGCGGCAACGCCTCGTCGCATCTTATACTGCCGCAGCGCATTTAACAAGGTGACAATAATGCGTGCGCCTGACGCGCCAATGGGGTGACCTAAGGCACATGCACCACCGTGAATATTGACTTTGTTATGGGGCAAATTTAATTCAGCCATGGCGGCCAGTGTGACAACGGCAAACGCTTCATTGATTTCAAACAAATCCACATCAGCGATTGACCAATCGCTTTTAGCGAGAACCTGTTTAATAGCGCCAACAGGGGCTGTGGTAAACCATTGTGGTTCTTGAGATTGGGTGGCATGGGCAATGATTTTGGCGATGGGGGTTAAGCCCCGTTGCTTGGCTTCGGACTCGCGCATTAACACTAATGCCGCTGCGCCATCGGAGATAGAACTGGAATTAGCAGCCGTTACCGTGCCGTCTTTTTTGAAGGCGGGTTTCAATTGAGGGATTTTTTCGGGTTTGGCATTCAGCGGACCTTCATCAGTGTCGACGGTGATGGTATCTTTGCGGGTCTTGACAGTGACCGGTGTGATTTCATCGTTGAAGGAACCATTTTCAATAGCTTTTTGCGCGCGCTCTAAGGAAGTGATGGCAAAGTTATCTTGGGTCTCGCGGCTAAAATTGTATTTATCCGCACACTGTTCAGCAAATGCCCCCATCAATTGGCCTTTGTCATAAGCATCTTCTAAACCATCGAGAAACATATGATCGTATAGTTGGCCATGGCCCAAGCGATAACCGCCACGGGCTTTGTCCAATAAATAGGGCGCATTACTCATGCTTTCGAAACCACCGGCGAGCATGACTTTGTTGTCACCCGCTAATAATAAATCATGGGCCAACATCACTGCTTTCATGCCTGAACCGCACATTTTGTTGATAGTGGTACAACCCGTGCTGACAGGGAGTTCGGCTGCCAGAGCTGCTTGTCGGGCAGGTGCTTGCCCCTGTCCCGCGGGCAACACACAACCCATAATCACTTCATCAATATCATTGGGGTCAAGCTCGGCCTTAGTGATAGCTCCGCAGATGGCAGCAGTGCCAAGCTCAGTAGCTGTGAGGGGACTTAAGGCGCCTTGCAGGCCGCCCATCGGAGTACGGGTGTAGCCGACGATAACAATAGCGTCATCCATGAGGGGTTCCTTTTATTTACTTTCGTTAAACAATTCTCTGCCTATCAACATACGGCGAATTTCAGAGGTACCAGCGCCAATTTCATAAAGCTTGGCGTCACGCCAGAGCCGTCCAGCAGGGTATTCATTGATATAGCCATTGCCGCCTAAGGCTTGGATAGTTTCACCGGCCATCCAGGTTGCTTTCTCGGAGGCATAGAGAATAATACCCGCGGCATCCTTACGGGACGCTTCACCGCGGTCACAGGCTTGGGCAACCGCATACAGATAAGCCCGGCAAGCATTCAAGGTAGTATACATGTCGGCAAGCTTGCCTTGCATCAGTTGGAATTCGCCAATGGCTTTGCCAAATTGTTTACGTTCATGGACATAAGGGACAACGAGATCTAAACAGGCTTGCATAATGCCGACTGGGCCAGCGGCTAGTAGTAGACGTTCGTAATCCAGACCAGACATTAATACTTTGACCCCTTGGTTCAACTCGCCTAAGAGATTTTCTGCTGGTACTTCGCAATTTTCAAACACCAGTTCAGAGGTGCTCGAGCCTCGCATACCCAGTTTGTCGAGTTTTTGTGCGGAGGAAAAGCCAGGAAAGTCTTTCTCGATAATAAACGCACTAATGCCTTTAGTGCCGGCCTCGGGATTAGTCTTCCCATAGACCACGATAGTATCGGCATCGGGGCCATTAGTGATCCACATTTTGCTGCCATTGAGGATAAATTTACCATCTCGCTGTTCCGCCCGTAAGCGCATACTCACCACATCAGAACCGGCACCGGGTTCACTCATAGCCAACGCACCGACATGTTCACCACTGGCAAGTTTGGGGAGGTAGCGTTGTTTTTGCTCATCCGTGCCATTCAAGTAAATCTGATTGATACAAAGATTAGAGTGAGCGCCATAACTTAAGCCGACAGCGCCAGAGGCGCGGCTGATTTCTTCCATGGCGATAACATGGGCCAGGTAACCCATAGCGACACCGCCGTATTGTTCACTGATGGTAATGCCATGGAGGCCCAACTCACCCAACTGGGGCCAGAGGTGGCGAGGAAATTCATTGGTTTCGTCAATTTCGCCAGCAATAGGAGCGATTTGCGCTTGCGCAAAATCTGCCACAGTTTGCTGCAGCATGGTTAAAGTTTCATCTAGGTTGAATTTTAAGCAGGAATACATGGCTAACCCTTATCAATATCAGACCCAGAGGTTACCTGGGAATGGGGCTGAGGTAAAGAATCTCTTGAGTGTGTCAGCGGCGTAAGCCGATACTGGGGAGCTGAGGGAGCGCTTCAATCACATCATCGTATAATTCATCAAAGGAACGCAGGAGTTTATAGTGGCATAGACTAGAGGGAATTTTCTGCTGCGCTGACAAATAGATAAACTGCTTGTTGCCTGCTTGTAAGTATAGGGTCAATTCCCAGTATTGAACACGGTTGGCGCTGATGGGGAATTCGTCGCCTGTGATCTTATTCTCGATGTGATAACGCTGCGCCATAATGGTTCGACAAAGGGCTTTTTTTTGCAGACTCTTACCACCAGAGGGGATGCTATTGAGCATGCGAGCAATGGGTGCGAGGTCTGGCCATTGTGCAGTTGAAGTGGGCGCGCTTGGCTGATTGTCTAATTCCTCTAAGGTGTCGAGCCAGGCAGTTAAGTCTTCGAGGTTGTTGATAATATAGTACTCATTGAGGTTAGGGTAATAATTTTTGATAAGTTCGGGTTGAGGACCAATGAATAAGGCAGGGCAGCGGGAGTCCTTTGGTGGATGTAATGCAGTGGCAAGACAATGCAATAGCGGTGATGCGGTGTAGCCGAGAGCAACTGCACGTGCTATTAATCCATTGAAGTGGGCTATGCCGTCGCTATTATTAGCTGCTACTGAAAAAGTCTCAAGCAGCATGATGAGTATGCCTGTTTTTGTAAAAAGGCTTTGTCGACAGTGCTTATTGACGGGCAGGCTCTCAACGATCGTTTGTGATTCTGATAGAGTTGATTGGATAGATAACTGTTCTGTATTTATATCATAGTTAAAACGAAACTGCTTATAATCGAATAATAAGCTATCTGAGTTGTCAGTTTCGACAAGTGTTATCAATGGCTGTACACCATGTGCTGGCCATTGGTCGATAGGTGGGATATTTTCATCGAGAGGCTTGCCTGCCAGGTCCCAATTAATGTCACGGTTATAAATAGCATCCAGCTGAGACCAAAGCTGCGGTTTAATAGAGGGGGTAGCGGTTGATGCGTGTGCGGTTTCTGATGATTCGATACTGCCATAGTTCGCAGAGGTCACCGGTCGTAATGGTTGGCCTGCGCCTCCGGCGCGTTCATCTGAGATGACCCTTTGTAATGCTGAAAATAAATCGCCGGCGCCGAATAGTTTATCAAGAAATGCCATGACGCACCTGTTAAATTAATTAGCAGCAGTAGTTGTTATTGTGCGTGATTCTAGGCAGTGGCCTTCAAGCTGTCAAATAGTCCTTGCGCTTGGGCGCTGGCGCGATTACCCTTAGCTCATGTATAGCTGTATTCGATTTTTATTGTTTCTCCTGCCACCGGAGACTGCCCACTGGGTTGTGCTGCGGGGGTTGAATCTATTGCATCGCTGCCGATTACTGGGTCGTGGTGTGCCAAGCTGCAATCCTCAAACTGTGATGGGTTTGGATTTTGCCAATCCTGTGGGTTTGGCAGCGGGTCTCGATAAGAATGGCGAATATATCGATGCTCTAGGTTGTCTGGGTTTTGGCTTTATCGAAGTTGGGGCCGTGACGCCAAAGGCCCAGGCTGGCAACCCAAAGCCACGAATATTTCGCCTGAAGCGACACCATGCGTTGATCAATGCCATGGGATTCCCTAACAAAGGCTTGGCTTATATGATTGAGCGTTTACGTCGTCGGCGCTATCAAGGTGTGTTGGGGGTGAATCTCGGTAAGAATGCCTCAACGCCGTTGTCAGAAGCAGTGAATGATTACAAAGCTTGTATGATTGGGCTTTATCCTTATGTGGATTTCTTGACCGTAAATATTTCCTCCCCCAATACGCCGGGCTTGCGCGAGTTACAAGGTGGTGAGTATCTTGATCATTTGCTTGAGACCTTAAAGCATGAACAAACGGAGCTTCACCGTTTGCATAATAAATACGTACCGTTGCTAGTGAAAGTGGCACCTGATCTTGACGACGGTGATATTCATGGGATGGCGGCGTGTTTTAAGCGTCATAACATCGATGGTGTGATTGCGACGAATACCAGTTTTTCCCGCCAGGGGGTGGAAGAGCATAAGGACAGTGAGCGTTTTGGTGGTTTGAGTGGTCGGCCCATTGCCGAAAGAGCCAATCACGTGATTGCAAAATTGTACGAAGCACTAGGTAATGACATTCCACTTATCGGCGTGGGCGGTATTGACTCTGTAGCAAGTGCGAAGGATAAATTCGCTGCCGGCGCGAGTCTTATTCAGGTTTATACGGGGTTGATATACCAGGGACCAGGATTGGTTCGCGAGCTAGTAAAAAATACCCCGGATTCGTCACTGGTCAAAAGATCAGGTGATACACGCAGTGGCTAATTTTAATGGTTTCTGGCTTGCTCTTTTCTCCTCGATAATGCGATTAAACTTTGGCAATAAGAATAGCTATTACCTGCAGTTTAATCGCATTATCGAAGAAAAAACTACTAGCGCCATAATTCCATAAAAATTAGCCACTGCGTGTATTGGAATGGCCCGGGGCTACATTGGTGAGTATAGGGTAAAGCTGGCTTTTAAGCGACTTGTTTATAGTTGCATACGCTATCCTCAGCTTCAACTAATCGCTTAAAGCGTAATGGATACCAGTAGATAAGTCTTTTCATGGGAAGAACTGTTTGCTGATAGGTAGTTTCCATAGCTTTTAGCATATTGCCAGGGTAGACAATGTGTTGATACCCTAGCTCAGCCCAAAGGGGCATAATGACGGCGCATTCTTCTTTGAGGTACTCTAAGCTTTGTTGGATAGCGAAATGTATATCAATGTCAGCATTACAGAAGCGTCTAACAAATTTGTTGGCTGAGAATAAGAATGCCTCGCGAAATGATGGCTCATTATCAAATAAATTATCTACTTGTTGTTTGTAATCATTATAGCGAGGGTGGCATAGCCAACGATCCCAGTGAAATATCTCGTATGGTATAGCCAGCTGTTGAAGAATATTGCTATTACGTGCTACCCAATGTTGACCCATAATTTTAGCTCGCCAGTAGCAATCATTGGGGGATTTGTGTTCAATTTGTAAAGTGTGTCGATAATTTGTATCTCCGACCATTACATGGCACTTAGCAAATCCTGATCTATTTAGGAGCTCTACGGTTGCTTTGAACTTTTCACCTTCGTGATACTCTTGTCCTGGGCTGATAAGCAGGATTATCGTGGCATTTGTGACAAGGGTATTATAGTCCCTTGGCTTATGACGAAATGCTGCCTTTAACATAGCAATTGCCTCAATTTTAATGATGAACCATTGGTGCCAACGCAAAGGACTCGAACCTAAGATCGACTAATAACTACTTAGCTGCTCTACCGTTAAGCTACGCCGGCTTTTATATTCCGTTGAATACATTGATTTTTTTGTGAAGCTGTGTCTATCCTGATTGCGCAAGAATAACATATCTTTTTGAAATAGTGGAAGGATTTTTGCTGAAGTATTGGGAGATGCATGCATCGACAAGTGGTTAGTCTTATTTTTAATTTAATCCATTGATTATTAGAAGAAAATAAAAAAAATTCACAAAAGTATACAAATTGTTTGTATTTCGATCTATAATGCCTCATCAAATTAAGAGTTATATCACGGAGGAACACTCACGATGTCACACAAATACACTATCGAAGAAATGCTAAAAGTTCTCGAGGCAGTACCAGGCCATATATATTGGGAAGATTTAAATGGCGTGATCGTTGGTTGTAATGAGGCGCAGGCTAAATTTGCAGGTTTTAATTCTCCTGAAGAAATGATAGGTAAAACAGATCATGACTTGCCTTGGAATAATGATGCAGAAAAAATTGCTGAAATTAATCGCCAAGTACTTATTAATGGTGAAACAGTACATGTTCAAGAAGAAATTACATTACCTGACGGTAAAAGTGTTATCTTTCTTTCAAAAAAATGCCCCCATTATGACAAGGCCGGTAATATAGTTGGTTTGATTGGCGTTTCAGTTGATATTACAGAACTGGTCCAAACAAAGAATAGTTTAAAGAAAGCCCTAGTGGCTGCAGAAGCAGCAAACAAAGCCAAAAAACAATTCATCGAAAGCATGAGCCATGATTTGCGGACACCGCTGTCGGGAATGATTGGTATGGCGGAAATA
>PAPY01000036.1 GCA_002709565.1 Legionellales bacterium
AAAGCTTTACTTATACCATTACTAATGACGATGGCACCACCGATAGCGCAACTGTCACGGTCACCGTTACGGGTGTGGAAGATCCCCTCGGTGCCAACAATGACACAGCAACGACGGATGAAGATACCTTAGTCAGCATCCCCGTATTAGCTAATGATGTAGACTTAGACGATGGCTTTAGTATTACCGGTGTCACCGCCCCTGCTGCTGGTACGGTGAGCATCAATGGCGCCAATATTGACTTTGATCCTAATGGTGATTTTGATAGTTTGGATGCAGGTGATACAGCAATTCAAAATTTTACCTATACCATAACAAATGATGACGGCACTACGAGTTCAGCAACTGTTAGTGTTACTGTTAACGGCCTTGGCTCACCAAACGTAGCACCAACTTTGGCTGATATCGACGTCTTAAAAGCGTTACCTCAGACGACTAGTCCAGCATTCCGCTACGAAGCATCTGACCTCGATGCTGATGGGTTTACGAGTGATAACCCTGCACCGGGAACGAGTATTTTCAGTTGGACAGATAAATCTAGCGCCAGCAATAACGCCGGCAGCACAGGAACACGCCCTGTTTTGTCAGTAACTGATAACCAGAGTTATGTTGACTTTACTACACCGGGTACCGCGCGTCTAAACCCTACCAATGCATCAGAGATCAATACTAGCTCTTATACTGAGAAAACCATTTCTATGACTTTTCGGACTGGTACTGATCTTAGTGGGACACAAGTACTCTATGAACAAGGCGCAGGAGTCAGGGGTTATACCTTCATCATGGAAGGCGGAGAGTTATATGCAATGGCATTTAATAATACCAATGAGTGGGGCCCTGCAACTGCGGATCGCTATAAGCCAATTTCGCTAGGCTTTCTTGCAACAGAAACTGTATATACAGCAGTAATGGTTCATGACTCATTTGAAGTCGTTGGGCCAGATACAGGAACATTTCGTGCCTATCTCAATGGTGTCGAAGCAGCGACCTTCCAAACCGATGTCCCATTCCAGCGGGCACACTCTGGTGGCGCTGGTATCGGTGATGTTAATGGTTCAATCCGTCACCCAGTAACTTTTGGAACTGTTAATGCCGGTAACTCTAGTAACTTCTTAGGCGAAATTAGTCATGTTACCTCCTGGAATGATGTCTTTACCCCACTTGAATTATCCGCCAATGCGGTAGCAAATTTTGGCGGCTCCATGCAACTGACCACAACACTGCTCAATGCCCAGGATATTGATAATTCACCGTCAGAATTAACCTACACTGTCAGTGGTGAAGTGAATGGTCAATTAGAATTAGTAGACAGTGCCGGTGTCGCTATTAGTAGCTTTACCCAAGCTGATGTGAATGCTGGTAAAGTGGTGTTTGTACATGATGGTTCCGCAGCCACAACAGCGTCGTTTGATTTCACCTTAGGGGATCCGACTGTAACCCCATTCTCTGACACGATCACGATGTATGTTACTACTCCAGTCACAGGTGGAAATGGCAGCCAAACGCTAATTGGTACTGAAAATTCCGATGTAATCACAGGTGGGAATGGTAGCGATACCTTATATGGTGAGATAGGCGCAGACTTATTAGACGGTGAAAATGGTAAAGATAGCCTATTTGGTGGTGAAGATGACGATATCCTTATATTTGATAGCCAAGACAACATAGCTGATGGTGGAAGCGGTACAAATGATATTCTTCGGATTGATGATAATAATGAAAACGTCGATATTACATCCATCCTCAATCAAACAAATGGATTAGACATTACAAATATTGAACGCATTAGTCTGATCGGAGATAACCAAACGTTAGAACTCACGTCAGATGGTAGTGATAATGACATCAGCGAAATTACAGACAGTAATAATACGCTGTATGTTGATGGTAATAACACAACAACAGTTATTCTCAACTTGACTGGCGGCAGCTGGAGTGCCGGCACAGCAGCAGGCGATTATACGTCATACACCAATGGTACAAGCACATTATTAATTGATAATGATATTTCAACAGTAACCATACTCTAAGCTTCTGTTCACAATTAAACCAGTGTACAATAGGTGTTTTTGCTTCTACTATTATTAATGATGAAAACACAGTGCTGGTCGAAAATATTATTACTAATCATAGGGTTAAGCTTGGGTCTAGGACCTTGGGCCTACGCTGGTAATAACTTGCCCAACCTAGGAGATCCTAGCCAAGCTAAGCTCCCCCAGAGCAAAGAAGCCGAAATTGGCAAAAAATTCATGCAGCTCATCCGCAGCTCCGGTAAAGTCATCGATGACCCCATCGACAACGCCTATCTAGAGGGTATAGGGGACAAATTAACTAAAGCCGCTGATACCCAGGGCTACCATTTTCACTTCTTCTGGGTCAATGATGGCTCAATCAATGCCTTTGCCGGGCCGGGGGGTTATATTGGTGTCAACGCAGGGCTCATCATGGCCACCAGCAATGAAAGTGAACTGGCCAGTGTAATGGCCCATGAGATTGCCCACGTTACCCAGGGGCATTTAGCCCGCAAAATTGAAAATGCCAAAAAAGTCCGTCTTGCCAGCCTGGCGGGGATGCTAGCTGCGGTCGCAATCGGGACCCAAAGTGGTGAAGCTGCCGGCGGTGCATTAGCAGCAACAATGGCTGGTGGCCAACAAAGCATGTTGAATTTTTCCCGTGTCAATGAGCGGGAAGCCGATCGCGTTGGTATGGAAACATTGTTTAACAGCAATTTTACCCCAAGTGCTATGCCCCAGTTTTTTTCGCGCTTACAAGAGCAAGAGCGGTATTATGGTAGCTTTCCAGAATTATTAAGTTCTCATCCACTCACAGATGATAGGGTTGCAGATGCCGAAAACCGCATTGCTCAATACCCTAAACGTCATGCCACAAGTTCGCAAGAATATTATTTAATACGAGAACGGCTACGTGTACAAACGGCCAAATACCCTAAAGAGGCTGTCAATTATTACAAAAAATCACTACAAAATCATGAATACCAAAATAAACTCTCTATGGAATATGGTTACGGCCTAGCCTTAATTCGCAATCGTCAGTACACCAAAGCCAACCAAGTTCTCGAACAGATTGCTAAACAACAGCCTGAACAGCTAACCCTACAACTTGCCTATGCAGACTCTTTTGCTGAAATGCATCAGTTCACTAAAGCCAATGATATCCTCGCTAAACTCCATAACGATCACCCGGATAACTACGCAGTTAGCTGTCAGTATGCGGCAACGTTATTAAAGGCAAAACAAGCCAAACGTGCCGTTAGCATCCTGCAACGACATCAACTCAAATACCCTGATGATCCTACTCCTTATGGCCTACTCTCTCGTGCTCTGGGGCAAGCAGGTCAACAAGCCCTCGCCTACCAAACCCGAGCACAGTATTATGTCGAAAATGGATCACCGCGCTTGGCTATCGATCAATTGAAGATTGCCTTGCAACAACCCCATTTAGATCCTTATAATAAAGCACGTATCCAAGCGCGCTTAGATGAACTCAAAACTAATCTCAAAAATGCCTAGCTAAGGCCATAGGAAGACAATGACAAACCACTTTATCAAATGGATGACATTCACCGGACTTATTCTCATGGTGGTAATGGCTAATATTGATGCCACCATCGTTAATTTAGCCCTGCCAGACATTGGCAATTATTTAAATATTCCTCTCTCCAGCATGCAGTGGGTAGTCAATATGTATTTACTGGTCACCATGGCAACGTTTGTGCTAGGTGGCAAACTGGGTGACGTCTATGGCCGCCGCAAAATCTATTTAATCGGCATCATTGTCTTTATCGTTGGCTCAGCACTTGCCGGCCTTGCCAATAATCAATGGCATATGTATCTTGGCCGAGGTATCCAAGGCTTTGGCTTTGCCCTGACCTTTACCACGGTGATTATATTAATCACCTCGATGTTTCCGGCATCCCGTCGCGGTGCCATTATGGGAATAACCCTAGTATTTTCTGGCATGTCCCAAGCCATTGGCCCTAGTGTTGGCGGGGTTATTCTGCATTATCTGGATTGGCGCTGGATATTCTTTATTAATGTGCCATTAGGATTGATTTCCTTCGCTATTACTTGGTTCTTTTGTCCAAAAGGCTTAGTCGAGCGTAAGGATGAAAGCATTGATTATATCGGTGCTGCCCTGCTTGCTATTGGTTCTGGTTTAATGGTGACAGGGTTGAATGAAATCAATCACTGGGGACTCAAGAATATTGATTTGTACTGTGTTTTTGTCGGTGGGTTAGTCTTCATGGCATTATTTATCTGGCATTCGCTGCGACAAAAAGAACCGTTAATTCAAATGCATTTTTTCCGCAATCGTCCTTATGTAGCAGTTAACATCGTACGTGCTATTTTTATGTATAACTATGTCATGCTATTGTTTATCTTGCCTATTTATTTACAGAATATTTTAAACTACAGTGCCCTGCATGCCAGTTATTTCCTGCTAGCGATGACCTTAGTATTTGGCGGCTCGAGTCCCTTTATCGGCCGCTGGCTGGACACAGTCTCGGCGCGCTTCTCAATATCTGTGTCTGTCATTGTGCTCATGTTAAGCTTGCTGCTTTTTGCCATATCGCCATTTATCTTAACAACGACAACCTTAATCCTTGGCTTGGTACTGACGGGTATCGGTGTTGCTATTAATATTAATGCTACGATTACAGCAGCTATGACTGAGATACCGGAGGAGCAACAAGGTGTGGGTATGGGATTATTTTATACGTTGACGTTCTTTGGTGGTTCAGTGGGGATCGCATTATCCGGTTCTATTGTTGGCTTAGTCAGCCGTATACATATCATCAATCATACTGCAAATACCGCATTAACACAGTACATTGAGCCATTGCGACTAGCTGCCAGTGGAGCGCGTAGCATTACTGATCTACAACAGGAATTACCCGCAAATTTATTCCAACAAGCACTGCCATTAGTACAACAAAGCTTTTCTATTGCTTTTGCAGCTGTGATGGGATTAAGCTTAGTGCTAACGCTGTTAAGTTTATACTACTGCCGCCGTTTACCGAATAACTCAACTAAAAGCGTCGATGCCAGTTAAGTGTTTGCCTAAAATAAGATGATGGATATTATCCGTACCTTCATAGGTAAATACAGACTCAAGATTATTCATGTGACGAATAACATGGTACTCGAGACTGATCCCATTCGCTCCCAGCAAATTGCGTGCCATGCGGGCGATTTTTAATGCTTCACGGCAACTATTCATCTTACCTAATGAAATCATTGGCGGTGAAATCTTACCGGCATCTTTGAGCCGCCCTAAACGTAAATTAAGGCATTGCGCTTTGGATATTTCGGTAAACATATTGACTAGATCATTTTGGACTAATTGAAAACTGGCGACAGGTTTATTGAACTGTTGACGTTCCTTAGTATAATCCAATGCAATTTCAAAACACGCGATTGCTGCACCAATAGCCCCCCAGGCAATACCATAGCGTGCTTGACTTAAACAACTAAGCGGAGCACCAATGCCTTTGTCACTGCCGGGCAAGTAATTCTCATCTGGAACAAAACAATCACTGAACACCAACTCGCCTGTAGACGATGCACGTAGAGAAAGCTTTTGTTCGATACTAGGACGTTCAAAACCATCGAAGTCTTTTTCAACAATAAAGCCGCGGACTCCTTCATCCGTCATCGCCCAAACAATCGCAAGATCAGCAATCGGTGCATTGGTGATCCACATTTTTGCGCCATTCAGTACCCAACCGCCATCGACTTTTTTGGCGGTGGTTTTCATACTGCTCGGGTCAGATCCCACATCCGGTTCTGTCAGACCAAAGCAGCCAATCAACTCTGCACGACACATGGCCGGCAAGTATTTTTGTTGTTGGGCTTCACTGCCATAACGATGAATAGGATACATGCACAAAGAACTTTGCACCGACGCGAAGCTTCGCAAACCACTGTCGCCGCGCTCAAGTTCTTGACAAATAATACCGTAGGTGACGTAATTTGCCTCTGCGCCACCAAATTTGCTCGGTAATGTAATGCCTAACAAACCTAATTCAGCCAAACGTCTTGGTAACTGTTCAGGAAAATAAGCTTCTTCAAATGCCTTTGGCATCGCAGGGATCACTTCATTATCAACAAATTGACGCACCGTAGATTGAATCAAGCGCTCTTCTTCAGTTAACTCTTCACTCAGTAATAATAAATCTTCCATCATTCACTCGCTATGATATATTCAATTGTTGTTTCACTGCCGTAACAATATCATCACGGCTGGGTAATACATGCTGCCATGCTTGACCAAGAGGAATAAAGCAATCACGCCCACACAAACGCTTAATCGCCGGTGGACTCGCCATCGTTTCTACGATTAAAGTAACGAGTTCTTCTGACAAGGAACCGGTCTGTCGACCTTCATCGACAATTAAAACATGTTGGCATGTTTGAATAGCATCGATGATTGCTGCTTTATTCAACGGCGCTAACCAACGTAAATCAATAACTTTAACCCGACGTTGATGCGTCTTTTCAATGATTTTGGCTGCTTGGCGAGATAAATAGTAACCATTACCATAGGTGATGATAGCTAGCTCATCGCTGTCGCCATGTATACCCAGTTCGCCAAATGGGATACACATATCTGATGCAGAGTAGCTACTCAACCACAAACTGTCACCGGGTATATGCAAGTCTTTTGTCATATATAAAGCGATCGGTTCTAAGAATATCACAATGCGGTTCTCTTCATAGGCAAGGCGGACACACTCTCGTAGCATTTTGGCACCATCCTCACCATTCGAAGGACAAGCAACTATAACCCCGGGCAAATCCCGCAATACCGCTATGGAATTATCATTATGGAAATGTCCACCAAAGCCTTTTTGATAGGCGAGTGAAGCAATCCGTATTACCATAGGATTGCTGAATTGGCCATTGGAAAAAAACGCTTGGGTAGCTGCCTCACCGCGAAGTTGATCTTCCGCATTATGGAGGTAGGCTAAGAATTGAATTTCAGGGATTGGCAAAAAGCCATTCAGAGACATCCCTATAGCCGTACCAAGAATGGTTTGCTCATCAACGATAGTATCAAACACCCGCCGCTGACCAAAACGCTTTTGTAGATCAGCAGTCACATGATAAACCCCGCCTTTTTTGCCAACATCTTCGCCAAAAACAAGGATTTCAGGGTTCGTTATCATCAAATCCGTTAATGCTAAATTCAATTGCTGACTGAGGTTACGAGGTAGAGTCAATTGCTTCTGATGATTGTTAAAAATGGCTTCTCGTTGTTGACCATTGGGAGATAAATCTAGCACTCGCTCACTCTTAGAGGGTACTATACTAGCAGCAACCGCAGCAGCACTGGTTAATTTTGGTCGAGCAACTGCTGCAGCTGATTTTTTTTCGAATTCATTCTTGATGTTTTGGTAGCGAAGAATAATCTCATCGGTGCTAGCAATACCCTGTTCTACTAATATTCTTGCCGTATGGAGCAGAGGATCATTGGCTTCTGCTGCCACAATATCCTCTTCACTGTGATACACACTTTCAATATCGGAGCCTGCATGACCTAGCAAGCGCACACAACGCATATGCAAGAACACTGGCTGGTGTTTTCTTCGCGCAAGCTCCTCTGCTTCACGGGCTTTTTGATAAACATCACATATATTCAAACCATCCGCACAAAGATAATGGATACCTTGGCGGTGGCGCACATTGGCGGCCACCCAACCATGGGGTGTCGGCATTGAGATCCCAATGCCGTTATCTTCACAAATCATGACTAAGGGCAAAGGGTATCGTGCCGCGCTCACCCACTCGACTGTATTCATCGCCCCTTGCGCAGTCGAATGATTCAATGATGCATCGCCAAAACTGCATAACACCACACTGTCTGGGGCTAAGGCTGTTTGCAGTCCCAACTCTTTACCCCGCGTGATTGATATCGCCAGACCAACAGCTTTAGGTAGATGGGAAGCGACCGTACTGGTTTGGGGAAGAATAGATAACTGTGTACTGCCGAATACTTTATGCCGGCCACCGGCAATGGGATCATCACTGGAGGCGGTCAGCGCTAATAGTTGATCATGGACCATATCGATACTGGGCTCTGCAGCTGCCCGCTGAAATACAAATGCACCACTGCGATAGTGCAATAATGCCATATCATCCGCCCGAAATGCTTTGGCAATGGCAGCATTGCCTTCGTGGCCACTGCTACCAATCGTATAAAACCCAAGTTCTTGTTCTTTGAGTTGGCGAGCTACCAAATCACAATGACGACTTTTTGCTTGCGCATCAAACAAAGCCAGCAAATCATCGTGGCTAAGATCTGCATCGGTGGGGGTTGTACCAGACAGTGCCGTGGGAAATTGCTGCTCGCTTACCCGCTGATAAAATTTTTCATCAATGATTTTGGCACGATCCAGCACCTCACCTCCCTCATGCGCTACTGATTACAATTCTGGCTCAGGACTATTGATAATATAGCGTAATAATGGTGCTAAGAACAATGTCAGCACCCCGATGATGATAGCCAAGGTCCCAAATTCGCCAAAGGAGGAGGCAAATAAGTGATCAGTTATTAATGGTGCCGTACTACCACTGGGATCCGTGGTTGATTGCGCCAAAACGCTGGACATCGCACCCGCAACCCCAGTGCTTAATTGCCAAATTCCCATCATCACACCTTCGTAGCGCTCTGGCACAAGGCTACCGACCATGGCAAAACCCACAGGACCAATGAATAACTCACCCATGGTTTGGAAGAGATAACTACCGACAACCCAGCCAAAACTGCTCAATCCCTGCTGGTTGGCGAAACTGATACCTATCTTTAAAATGACATACCCAATACCCATCAATAATACGCCGATGGCAAACTTCATCGGTGTGGACAAAGAACGGTTTTTGCGTGCCATTCGCAGCCAAATATAACTAAGAATTGGCCCCAGCGTAACAATGAAGAAAGGATTTAATCCTTGCACACTGGGTGTCGGAATAGTAAAACCCAGTACTTGCCTATCCACATTACGCTCGACAAAGATTGTCAATGCAGATGGCGCCAACATATATAATGCCCAAAAGGCAACGGCAACGACAATTAATACCAAAAATGCTACTAAGCGCCAGCCTGACGCTGATGGTTCTCGATAGGCTAAAGATAAAATAAAGAAGGCTGAAAATACTCCGATACCAATCAACAATGCATTGGACACCGCGGAATGTCGCAACAAGAGCATAATCACAGGAATAGCCGCAAAACATAGTAGATATCCGCGCATAGACATGGATTTAGTGCGGATAACTTGTTCGAGTTCACTGTCATCGCGCATTTGGTATTTGAATAAATCATGGAAAAAATAAAACAGGACTAAGGCCAATGCAGAAAACACCGCTCCCACCAAAAACGCCATATGAAAACCAAAATGATCGCGAATATACCCCACACTGGCAAACGCCAAAAACGCCCCTAAGTTCATGCCGATATAGGAAATCAAAAAGCCACTATCACGGCGTTGATCATCTTTGGCGTACAAACGTCCCAACAAAACATAGGATGCCGGGACAAAGGTAGCGGTCCCAATGACAAAACACGCCAAGCCTATGTACATTGCCATCGCCCCAGGATAGAACAAAACAATAAGTCCCACCGTTGTTAATAGCAAACTTATCTTGACCGCCAAGCGATAGCCAATTAATTCGGCCACATAACCACCCACAATCGCCATGCCGAAAACCAATGATGAATAAGCGGCATAGAGTGAATAGGCATGGTGCTCTGTAAAATCTAAGACATTGATACAATACAACACCAGCAATCCCTGAATCATGGCAAAACCAATCATCGGCAATAATTGCATCATAAACATCACCCCGACCCCTTTCGGATACAACGGTAAGTTATCGAGGGAATCGGCAGTGGTGGAATGGGTCATAGTGGCTCCAGGCTAAGAAACAGCCTATTCTAGCCAGATAATGGCCTTATAGCAACGGTTAGCGCTTAGGCGACTCACAGAACAACGTCGTGGCAAGGCCATAATCCACCGTTTGCCAGTCATCAATCTCGAATTGTAATGCACAAATAGTACACGTGGGCATGTGGCTAATGGTGCGGTCGCCCAAGTGGTTCGCAGCCAAGGTAAAGGTCGGATTGTGGCCGACGAGCATGATATTATCGTAGCGATTATCCAAACCATTGATCAGTTTTATGAGTATTTTAACATCTGCATTATAAATTTCGGGATTTTGATCGATATCACTTTCAGGGTAACCCAAGGCGCTGGCTATGCCATAAGCAGTCATCACTGCCCGCTGCGCAGTTGAAGTAATGATTCTGTCAATTTGTACCCCCTCTTCAAGCAGCCACTGCCCCATTTGGGGTGCTGCAAGCTTGCCCCGTTCATTCAGGGGACGTTCAGCATCACTGGCATAATTAAGACCGTGTTCAGATTTCGCATGACGGGTGAGATACAATGTTTTCATGATTTAATACTCGGAATGGTTAATTCAAATAAAGTAATGTCATCCCCTTGCCCTTTGTGTCCAGTAAATTCTGCTAGTGTTGCTGGAATAGTATCAAATACAGATTTATTTTTTTGTGGGCTCTTAAAAACATTCAATAATCGCTGCTCACCAAACATTTCTTCTGCCTCATTCTCAGCCTCGATAATTCCATCAGAGAACAAATAGACGCGATCGCCTTGTTTGATATTGAGTACTTGCACATCCGATCTAAATTCCTTGGTTGGCAGCACCCCCAATGGCAGATGTTGCGAATTCAAAAAGTCGATAATTCCTTCCCCTTCGCGACGCAAAATACCATGGGGCAAACCGCCATTCCAAACTTTGATGATCTGCTCATCAGGGCAATAATCCAACATAGCTGCCGCACAAAAAATATTAGCCGGCAGTATTTGATGTAGTTTACGATTAATTTCACTGACAATTTCTTTGATAGAAAAACTTTTTTCGGTCATAGTATAAAAGGCATCTGCCACTGGCAAACTGCCAATCGCTGCCGGTAAGCCATGGCCAGTAAAATCACCTAAAATAATATGCAATCCGCCGCTGGGCTTTTCTGCCACCAGTAATACATCGCCATTAAATACCGACATTGGTGAGAGGATGTAACGGATATTGGGTACATTCAAACTGCCGCTGCGGGTGATGCTTGCAAATAAGCGTTTTGCGATGTTTTGCTCAGTGTAGATGAGCTCCTTGTAGTTACGTAACTCAATCTCATGGCCAATGACTTGAGCTTGCATACGCTGATAGTGGGCGAGTTTAGTCTTGAGCAATGCTTTGGAACTATCAAGCGTCACAACATCATCCACCAATACTTGGCTTTGAGTATACTCCGCAAAGTCCTCAATCACGAGTATAATGACTAAGTCTTGACGAAAAGTTTCTTGGTAGGTTGCAAGGCTTTTGTCTTGTTGAAGTCGCTCGAGTGAGATAAATACCACGTCAGGGCGATAACGTG
The DNA here is from genome assembly GCA_002709565.1 of Legionellales bacterium. Lineage (GTDB taxonomy): Bacteria > Pseudomonadota > Gammaproteobacteria > UBA1113 > UBA1113. The sequence continues at coordinate 11,476 of PAPY01000036.1, forward strand.
CCAGGTGAGTATCATCAAGCGCCGGCACAGAACCGGCGTCGGTATCAAAACCTAACGCTTTGAGGTGGTTTTTGAAAATACGTTCTTTTGGCTCATCCCCAAGTACCAAGAGAAGTCGCAGACTCGTCAGTGCCATGAATGCTCTCCTTAGCGGCTCTGACGCGGTGGTTAATTCAACGCATCAGGCATAGCGATGAAGTGTTTTTCACCGTCTTGCATGATAGTCACCCCCCGCGGGCTAATTGCTGTCACCCGTGCGCCATTTTGTAATTGGGTACCCACAGTTACTTGGAAATAACTCCCGCCAGAGGTCAACATCGCTTGCCAACGGCCTTTTTGTTGGCCGATATAGGCTACTTCGATGTTCTTGGCGGCAGTAGTAGCAGCGGTAGGTTTCAAACTACCTTGGCCAGTCAATTGATTACTCACTTCCTGGGTCTTTGCTTCCAACTGTGCTGAGCGCAAACGGGATTCCGCAATCTGCGCATTGGTGGCAACCAGTTTCTGTTGTAATTGCGCAATTTGATATTGATTCAACAACTCGACATATTGAGCTTCGGTTTTTTTGCTTTGCTCAAGTACGGCAAGTTGTGCAGGCGTTAAGGGCTGCTTAGGTACTTCAGTAATGCCACCGACGGTCTTAGCCTGACTATGCACAGTCTGCTGTTGTGGCATGGTATGTGGCGCTTGCGCCGGTATGGGTTGTGCCATACTGCCAGTCGTGGTCGGGTGACCAATAGTGGATTGGTTCGGCGCGCCTTGCGGCATGGGCTGTTGTTGTTGCCCTGGCATCATTGGGTTGAAAGGTTGTTGACCCTGTGGTGCCATTTGTTGTTGAGATTGCTGCTGAGGCAGACCCATTGCCCCTTGAATGTTTTGCTGTTGAGCGGCTTGAGGCTGCTGTCGGGCTGGTTGTTGTTGGGCGGCCGGTGCTTGCTGCTGGGCTGGTGCTTGCGCTTGGGGTTGTTGAGTTGATGCTGGCTTGTTTGCCGCAGGTGCCTGTGCAGGGGCTTTAGCCTGGCTCGCTGGTTTTTGTGCAGACAGAGCTGGTTGTTTTGGCTGACTCACATTACTGGGAAAAATCATCCCCCAGAGAAGATAGCCAACCAGGGCAAATAGCAGGACGGTCACGACAAGCATGACTTTTTGTTTGGTTTCCATTTCCTTAATTGCATCTAACATTATTTTGCCCCTAATACAGAGATAGTTATCGTTCCGGACATCAATCCACTACTTAATGTAATAGTAGACTCTTTTAACACCACAGGAAAGCCTTTCAGGGTGTTAGCAAATAGTTCAAAAATTTCTGGTGTAATTTCAGAGAATTGCACCGTCATATCAGTGGCGAAGTATTTACCTTCATCCCGGGGTGAAGCAATAGTCACAGAACTACCTGCCACCACTTTGCGCAAACTGTCATATACCTGGGTCACCACATCTTTGGCATTGTAAATCTTGGTTGGCTTATCGCGATTGGCCACATCTAGCGAATAAGTAAGACTTGCTTTACCCGACTGGGCACTGAAATTAGCATTGTTTTGCTGTACCCACGCCAATAATAAATCCGTCGTGCCTCCGGCTTCTTTGAGATCCACTTCGACACTTGCCGGGGTAACTTTAATCCCACTGGCCTCCCATCCCGGGATGGAGTAAAGTTGTCGCACGATGGAAGTAACTTTATTGATAATGGCGTCTGGCGCAGGGGTCTCCAAAGCACTGATGTAAGCAGCATAAGGATTCGGTGGCGGGCCTTGGGGCTGAGTAGGTTGCTCGATGACGGGAGCAGGTTGGTCCATTGAGCTCCAAAACCAATAGCCGCCAATTAACAATACCACTAAGATGCCGATATACAACGGTGTTTTTGAACGAGACAAATCAATTTCACGTTTTGCTTCGGCAACTGGCAACAGCATCAGCTCATCATTGGGCTCAAGTTGGTCAAAGACTGACTCTTTAAGGTAATTAAACGAACTCACTAAACTTGGATCAAAGGAAAAATGGTCTTCCGACGGTTCTTCAGCCAACGGAATATCACCATAGATATAGATATCATACTCATTGCTGCCTGCGGATAAACTGTTAAACTCATCCAGCAAATTCTCCACTGGGACTTCGGAATCTAGAGCCACATTGCCATCGCGAATGACCACGAGAGCTACGGTTTCACCATCACCCACCGCTTCGCAATAGAGGAGATTCTCAGGTTGGTCGAAGAATTCCCACACCGACTCGGCGAGGAGATAACCCCCTTCACGGGAAAAAATGGCTTCGATATTGCCGCCATCAACACCAAAAAAGCGCGCATAATCCCCATTCTCTTCTTGGAGCATTTCGAGTTCGCGCTTCAGTAATGATGGCCGTTTAGCCGCGATGATTTCACGGTAGGTATAAACCGCAAAGCTTACGCCATCATCACGGGTAATTACTGGCATTAATAATCATCCCCCGATGCAATAATCACCGGTGTAATTAACATTACCAACTCTTGCGTAATCTTCTCAGAACCGCGGCCCCCCAATAGAGATGTTCCGGCTGTCTTGTCGACACCCGCAACTTCGTTCTTTTTGATGAAACCAGCTAATACCAAAGTGGCGCCGGAAGGGATCACACTACGCTGGTTGAACATTTTCTCTTCAAGTGTTGGTACCTGAATGATTTGTGGTGTATCTGCTGAACTTGTCGTCGTTGAATCAGGATCCACCTGTTGCCCAGTCGAGGTATTAATCGTCCGCAAATTCTGCAGATCAGACAGCGTACTGGTAATTGCCAGATAGACTTTGTCCTTTTGGATCTTCGGTAACAAGTATAAGTTGAAACCAAACGTCACGACCCCAGGATTGACACTGGAAGAAGTTGAATTATCATTCAATGCATCAGTCGAGGTACTGGCGATGTACGTCTGTTGAGTCTGTACCGAAATCTTCGCTACCTGGTTATTCAAGGTAGTGACTGTCGGCTGTGTCACTACACTGACATCACCCTGTTGCTCTAGCGCCTGAATAACGGTTTGTGAGCCGCCCCATTTGCCTTGATTACCGGTCCATGTAATAGCAATAGGTTGGAAACTGCCTACACCGCCAGCATTGGTGGCGCCGCCACTGGTCAAACTCACGGTATTCAAGGAACCAAAGTTACGTACCAAGTTCCAGTTAATACCGTAGTTAAAATTATGATTTAAGTTCACCTGCAACACTTGTACTTGGATACGGACCTGTTTAGACAGCTCATGGTTCATCTTTCGCAGATATTCACCAATGGCTTTGACATTCTCAGGATGGTCATGGACAGTTACCGTAGTCGTGGATTGAGAAACCGTCACTTTACCTTCTTTGGATAACAAGTCACGAATGGTAGTTTCGATATCTTTCCATACCGAAATATCGCCGCTGATCTTGGAATACTGACTATCTTGGGTCACATCCACACCGGTGTAAGTGATACTCACATCACCGTCAGAGCTACTGCCACCAGTAGAACCACCATCAGCCAAGTTAGTGCCATTACCACCTCCCTCATTACCAACTTGGTACGCAGAAGCCCCAGGGACGAAAGATACGTCGAAAGTCTTGGTCTCAAAGCCCGACCAGGTAACTGTGTTGGTTTCGTTATCAATGGTATACACAAAATCTGATTTGGATGCCAAACTGTCCAAGGCACCGTTGATTTTGCCCGTGTAACTCATAGAGACTTGTTTATTTTTGTCCACAGAATCATCAAAGTGGATCATGGCTCCAGTATCACCGAGGATTTTACTGACATAAAAGCTAAACGGCAGCTTGCTGCCCTTAATGACCACGCGGCGGTTAAGCCATGCTGGCGGGTGCACCAAACTGACCGGGGTGGTATCGACGTAAGCGCCCTCTCCATCCACAACCGGATCTGGCATCTTGTTCATTTTGTCCTGTTCTTTATTGATATCCGAGTTGACCGCAGCCGTGGTATTCACTGAGCGGTAATAGGCTTTTTTCTGGGCAGCACAACCGGCAACTATGGCAACAGTGGTTAAAATAATAGCGGATTTTATGAGCCACTCGCGGTTCATGCACGTCTCCTCTGCTTAATGGCGATGATGTGGTTCTCTTGATAGAAAACCGCTTGTACCGGATAAGGTTGTAATAATTTAGCCAAGACTTCTTTGGTGTCATAGCCAGTCATGGTTTCACGACCAACCCAGTTATAATCGTTAGGCAATTCCCAAATCACCCGATAACCTTCACCCCCGCGGCGCACGACACGATTAACATTCTCGCGCAATGAGCCCGGACGAATGGCTATCTCGATGGGTGGTTTGACTTTGACTTTGCGATACGGTGGTTTTTGGTACGGTGGTTTGGTGGCATTCTTGCCTAAATCTACCAGCGGATTGGTAGGATAAGGTCTCTCTAGCGGCACCATGCGGGCTGGCGACTTACTGATCGTGGTCGGTTTTGGTTTTGACTTCTGTCCGCATGTCGTACAGGTCGTCACTGGACTGTTACTGAATGGTTTGCTTAATGGTGGATGATTGGTCTTAACCTTAGTGGGTGATGAGGCTTGATACTCATGAGGAACCGTTTGGTCTGTGCCCATGTAAATCCCCGCACGGGCAAACATCAAGGGTGATAGGAGTAAAATAACACCAAGTCCCAGTCGAACTGAACTCATCCCCATAAATCGCTCTCCTCAGCCATCAATTTGTACGACATCAACGTCCCTATACGTACTTTAACACTGACACTATGAGCTCAAAGTCACGATTGCTTCCCTGCTCATCATAAAAATCATGCGCCACAAACATAGACGCAAGCTTTTATTATCAACAATTTATACTAAATAGCAACTGCTTTCATGAAAAAACTCCTCACGCCGGCAGCAATTCCCGTTAGTGAGTTACCCCATGCAAGTAGTAATTACCATCCTGTGCCAATTAGATGACCGAAATAACCACCAAATTGATTGGTGTTGATCCATTGTTGATATTCTTCCCAATTGGAATCGCTCTGCGTGTCTTCGTTTTTACTGACACGTTGAGCATCGCCAGAAGAAATATAAAGCGTCCAATCTGGGAGACAAGCTTTGAGGAAATAATACCCATTGTGCTCACTATCGAGTGTGGCATTATCACTCACATCTGCTCCTACGGTAGAAGTATTAGCGGATATCCGCAAAGAATATTTTGCATTTTTGACTGACGAGGCACTGGGGCTACCGGTGGCTGAAAACTGGCTCAATGTCCCTTGCGCAGGACCAATCCCGGTCATACGGTATGGGGCCGTGATAACATCCGCATAGCTGCCAAGCATATGACCGACGAAACCTGAACGACAGGGCGGCAATGCCAATTTATCCCCGTCAGCCGCAGTCCCAGCCTGAAAGACATAGCCATGTTTAATATATTGGATTGCTCCAGGTTCTTCCATGATATAGACATCAACCCGAGGCGATTTGCTGGTGTCTGAGGGGGGATAAGCGACCGCCATAGGTAACAGGTTTGCGACACCATCAGCAATCGCCATCGTAGGCACAAAAACATGCATTTTAAAGAATGCCCGTGTCGTTCCATCCGGGTTATTCTGATTGCCGTTGACAGTATATTCACCTTTCCCCAGTTTTGTTGCACAGGCGCTACTGTCGCCTTTCTGCGCTAACCAAGGTGAGCAACTGTAAATACTGCAAATAGTCTGCCCTTGCACACCTTGAGGCATCCAAGGTGTGGTTGATCCGTAGCCAATGCCATCGCTATTACAGCCCGTAAATGATTGGTTGTTTGTCAAGAAACTGCCATGCACTCTCCGATAGGCTTGAGCGGCTTGTAGCCACTGAGAAATATCCATCGCCGTACGCTGGATTGCTGCTTCTTCCAATTGTTGGCGGGCATTAGACATCCAATAGACGGTAATAATGGATAATAGTGCGACCACCAGCATAATTTCCATTAGGGTAAATCCACTCTGTAGGTTTTTTGCGACTTTCATCCCCGTCCTCTTAACCATTAGTTAGCAACCACACCCCACCCGGAACTTGGAAGTTGGGCGTACTTCGCAAGCTTATCCGGATCACTCGTGTATTTGCCAATTTCTTGTTGCGCATTAGCAGACACATACCAATTATCGGTAGGAATACACAGCATCAGATAATACGTATAGAGATAATATTGTGAATGCACTGTTACACCATCTGTTCTGCCAGCATCCAACGTGACATAATTGTTTCCACTCGCTTTATCCATGCCAATCGCATTATAGGAATACAGATACTCTTGGCCAGGCAGCCCGCCGATATAGCTACCGGACGTAGTAAATTTTTGTGGGCCAAAGATATAATGAGCAGCCATACCCTTTGGACAGCTATTGAAATAGATTTTTTTGCTCGTATCACCCATAAATACACCAGCGCCAGTGAAAAAACCAAAATTGCCAGGGACATTCGCTTGGCCCGGTATAGGCACGTAAGTATCTACTGCCGCACCCCCCCCAGAAACACTGTATGCCTGAGCTTGGGGTAATTTATTCGCCACCCGCTTCGCTAAATCCAAATTTGGTACAGCAATCGTCAAACCAAAATACGCATCATTTGGCTGTTGAGTTTGAACGGCAGCAATGTAGCTTTTGCCCATATTACTGTTACACCAGCCACCAACGCCTAACCAAGGGCCACACTCGGCAAAACGGGTACGGTCTTTGCCATCTGCTGTTTTATTCGCCGCCGGCCCAATAGGTAAATAGCTTTTACCACTGTCTTGGCACATCATCCGCTCAACAGTATTCATATTACCAATGCTTGGCGTAGTGCAGCTGCCCCCACCGACAGGCCAGCTATTATTGTCATTGTAATAAGCACCTGCAGCGGACAAAATTTGCGTTGCCCGTAACACGGCATTATTTACCGCCACGGTGTCGGACACACCTCGCATCTTTGTTGCCGTAAATACAGTCAATAACCCTAAAATAGCGATGATCAGCATCACTTCAATCAAGGTAAAACCTCTAGGACCGTTATACCGTTTCATGATTGGTTGTTCCCCGCATAATTAGCCCAACCAGCACCCATTTGAGTACTGATAGCATTTTTTGTGTACTTGGGCGTCCATTTATTTGTTGGTAAACACATGGTCATAAAATACGTCAGCTTAAAGGGATTGCTGTTGTTAATGTACTTGGTGTTACCTTCAAATTTGTAGGTAATACCCGCATCTAAAGTCGGCGTTTTACTGGACATCATTAGCATGCCCTCTTGCTGGACCAAATCCGTGATCAATAAAGCAGGAAATGGCATATAGTGACCATCATACCCTTCTGGGCAGGTTGGCATAGGCACTGCATCACCGTCATTGACAATACCCGCATAGACCGGAAACCCGCGCGTGGCTTCGAACATTTGCGAGCTGGGATGGGAAACATAAGTATAAACGATTGAAACATTCTTATCCGTCGACACAGGAACGGCTGTTGCCACAGGCAAGCGCGAGGCTAAATCTTTGGCTGATTGACTGGGTTCATTATTAGCGTGTTGGCCGGAAACATAAACATATATCCCAAAATAATTATTGAACATCTGCCCCTTAACCACCCGAACAATAAAATAATTACCGCGGCCTAGTCTTTGGCAAGCTGAGACGTCACTATTCTGAAGGGACCAGGGCGAACATAGTGCTTGTTGGGGATTTGCCAATGCCTTGCCGAGAAAGCCCCGGTCAACCATCTGCTGTAAGGTTTGCGGCCAACGACCATTATTCTGCAAATAAAATTGCTGGGCACTGGCTAAGATTTGTTGCATTTGGGTCGCTGCTACGTCAACAGTGGCTGAGCGAGTACGTTCACGCAGGAACGTGGTAACCATCAAGCCAATCATCGCCATTACAGCTATTGCTAGCATCACTTCGATGAGAGTAAGCCCTTTTTGAGAGCGAAAACGTACCATGGCTGCTGATGTCCCTATATCAGATCAAAGAAATATAGTAGCAGTGTGGTGCAGGATTGGGAAGGGTTAGGAGAATGAGAGCCTTGACCTCCCTATGCTCCTACGGAGCTTCGGCTTGTCTTGAGAAGCTTTAGCGTAGGGAGAGAGGTTGTCATCCTTTGCTTCGCAAAGGGTGACTAATTACCACTTTGTTGGTTCATTTGCTGGATAATACAAGGATCATTAAAATTAGTACCGCTAACACTGCCGGCAGCATTCAGATCACTACTCAAGCCTGTTTGGTAATTAATACTGGCAAAGCCCTGAGTAAATGCCGTTAATTGCCATTGCGGATCATCGCCCTGCTCCATCTGTGTACTGGGTAATTTTGCCCAAATCATTTGTCGGCTCGACCAATCAGCCGCCGATGGCTTGAGCTGACCTGCCAACTCATTGAAGTACTGCTCCCGCATCACCTTGGGGAACGTCAAAATCACCGACATAGTCCAGGGTGTTTGGCGGGTATCAATTTGGGCTGAATAAAAGCTATCACTGGCATTATCGGTAAATACTGGCAATTGGCTGTAAGGATTAATCAATAATTCATTCGCCTTAGCCGGCAAATACGGCGCCAATTGGCTGGCTTTGATCGTATTTAACATGCGCTGAGGTAGCGAGGTACAACTAGACTGAAAATACGCCTCCAAGGCATTCATAATGATTTCCACACCACTGCGAGTAGCAGCTGCATCGCGATTGCTTTGGTAAGACTTGTACTGGGTAAAACTGGCAGTAATAATCACTGCTGCCACCGCCAACATTAGAATCACTTCGATGATGCTGATACCTTGCTGATTACGGGTAATCATTAGAGGACCTGGAAGGTAAAAGTAGGGCTACTTTGTTTTTTGCATTGATCATCTGTCCCAAAGCTTTTCATGAACTCGAGATCAGTTTGAGTCATGGTCAGCAACACGCGCTGCATCAACTGGAGGCAGGCTGATTTTGGAACATTGTAAAATTGTACGTTAGCCACCAAACCCTGAGCCATATTGTTAGGCATGTAACTCATCATCAACACCGCCTTACCACCCCATGGGTTCTTGTTGTAAGACTGTGGAATTAAATTATCATTGATCAAATCATCAATGGTGAGAGAAGTCGTAGGCCGGTATTGTGATGATTTTGATGCTGCTTGCACAATTTGCTGGATTTGGGTCACCCCGGCATTGACTGCTTGAGCTTGACGGGTACCAGCGTAGAACCGCACCGAGAGAATAATCAGTATCGCCGCAATCAACATCACCAGCAAGACTTCGAGAAGACTCAAGCCTTGCTGGGATTTGAACTGCGGTAATCGTTGCCAGTATTTGCCAAGCATGGGACTGCCTTACGTTTTAGTTATCGTCTGGGACGTTACCCGTACCGGTACCAAATAGACCGGTAAACGTGGCTGAATTATTCGCCCCCTCATCACAAGGCGAGCTGTTCTGATTAATTCCGGTAAACATATTCTCTAGGTTGGTACAGGCTGTTGAAGGAAGACCAGCAGCAGCAATCTGTACCTGCCCTTGTCCTGCACTTCCGGAATTAACTGCACAAGTATAAGAGCCACCCCAGGGGTTCGCAGTGGATGCAGTGGATCCCCAAACGCTGGGTAAGTACCCAGTTGCCATTAAATCTTTCATACAGTTTGTGGTTGCAGAATAATTTGGATTACCGGCGGTCTTGTTCGCCATGGCAGCCACGATGGCTTGAATATCATTACCCGCCTGGTTGACTTGTTGACTTAAGCGCGCCCCTTCGTAATAACGGGTCGCCAAAATCAATAATACGGCGATGATGGCCAAGGATAACATCAACTCTAACAGGGTGACCCCGAGTTGTTGTATGTGTTGGCGGATTGCTTTCATTGTCGTTGCTCCTCTTGTGTTAATGGGCCAATGTTGAGCCCACAGAATAAATACCAAAAACCATCATGGCGGCTAACCCCGCCCCTAAAACTAATAATATGACGCCGAAAATTTTCCCCAGTCGGCGCATAGTAGCAACCCCGCGGTCGCCGGCCTGCCGGCCCAAACGAATGAGCGCATGCTCAAAGCCTTTCGCATCGGCAATTGCCTTTAAGCGTAGCACATCTGCGTCACTGACTAAACCAGTCTCAAACACTTCGGCAATATTACTGCGGCCCCGGCCTAATCGGCGCTCCATCATCATCAGATGCCACGCCAAATAGGGGCTGGCCCGATTATGGAGGATTTGCAGGGCTTGTTTGAACACCACACCATTGGATATCAATAAGCCCATGGTTTCCATAAACCGTGCCGCGGTCAATTGCCGATATATCCCTAATAAAGGGACTTTATCGATAAGTTCCCGGGGTTTGCCGATGACATTTTGTAGGATTTTCATCAACCCGACGAAGAAGACAATGATCCCCACCAGGGTAAAGAACCAGTAGGATTGGACATAATTAGCAATCTCCACCAGCCGCTTACCGTCGGCAGGCCATTGCTCGATAGGCTTGATGGCCGCAAATTGCACAAAAATAGAGTTGTTCAAATAAATCAGGACACAAAGCCCCGCAACGAGCACGATGATAGGATAAGTTAATGAGGCAATCATGGAGCCAATGGTTTCGTTCTTGCTGCTCATAGACTCCGCTGCCACCCGCATATTCTCGACCAACGTTCCCCCACTCTCACCGGCACGAATAAGCTCAATGATATGTTGCGGGAACCAGCCAATCATGCCATCGGCGATCATTTTACCTTGGGAAATAGCGAGCAGGATATCTTCCGTCAAACGTTCTTGTTGACCACTGGTGATTTGATTAATAACCGCGGCAGCCTTACTGGCAGCAACACCGTCTTCGATGAGAGTCGCATAATCTTCCAAAAACGCTTGTTGCGCCTTGGAGGTAAATAACCACTGGTCAAGCTTGCGGTTAAAGCTCTCCATTGGGTCGCGTTTGCTTTTGCTCTTTAGTTTTGATTTCATTGCGTTATCGTTGCCTCATCTACGGTTACTGTTTTGTGCGCTTATCCGCAGCTTCCATTTCTTGACGAATGGCATTGTAATCAAAGCCGGATTCGTCGGTATGTTGACTGATCTCACCAATCAAAGTTTCCGCATCAAAAGGGTCAACCACCCCTTCCATCACTAATTCTAGGGCTCGTTCTTTGTAGGTCTTCCAACCCTGGGATTTGAGGTATTTTTCCCAGCCAATGACATCACCATTACCGATAAATTCACGACTTGGCTCATCCACCCAGACTACTTCAGCAACCACAGTTCGCCCACCCACGCCAGTATTATGGCAATGTTTACAGCTTTGTCCGCGAGCACGAATAGTGGATAAATCTCCAAATGCCGCCTCCCAGCGTTCCATGTGGGGTTTGTGTTGCAAGGCTTCAGTGATGGGCTGTGCACAATGCTCACAGAGTTTCGCCACCAAGCGTTGGAAAATTAACGCCACTAATACTGAACCATCACACAACATACTGCGGGACACACCCATATCAACAAGACGAGTAATGATCCCGGTGGCAGAGTTAGTGTGCACGGTAGAAAATACTAAATGCCCGGTGATAGCCGCACGCACCATGACATTGACCGTGGCTTCATCACGCATCTCACCTAAGACAATATAGTCCGGGTCCATCCGGAGTGCTGCTCGACCAAAGCTCGCAAAACTACGATCATCTTTGTCACTATTAACCGGTACTTGAGTCACGGTAGGGACAACTTTCTCGACCGGATCTTCAATAGTATAAACTTTACGGGAACTCTTCACTAACCCCATACAGCTAGCAAGCGTTGTGGTTTTACCCGATCCGGTGGGACCTGATAACAACACGGCGCCATGGGGCATTTGCACAGCACGTTTGATAATATAGGCTTGCTCGGGGGTGTAGCCTAAGTCTTCTAGCGTCACGATCTTAGCCTGATCCCCGACCCCTAATATCCGCATCACCACATCAAAGCCACCGTGGGCCGGCATACTGGCGAGACGCAGACGCACATCATTGCCATTCACTTCCAACGGCATTGAGGCATCTTGAGGGACAAGAGGGTTAAAGTGAGCAGTGGCATGATCGGTCTCTTTGTTAAATGCGACCGAAGCAATCTCGCGACCGAGGCGTGGGAACCATTCCGCATGCACATACATTTCGCCAAATTTACGAAACCGAATACGAGCCACATCGGGACGTACTTCAATATGGATATCACTGACATTTTCGTTGACCGCTTCTTGGATCAATAATCGCAGCCGTTGTTGTTGGCTACTAATACTGGTGGTTTCTTTGGCTTCTTTTTGATCTTCGTCAGGCGCCACATTGGCCAATAATAAGGTAACCAATTCTTCCGTCGCCGCCATCACCCGGCCGGGGCGAATTCCGCGGTTAATGAGCATGGTTTTGCAATTTTGCACATCGCGGGAAGTGGGGTCGCTGGTTAAAATCATGCCGCTTTTGAGCACTACGATATGGCCACGCTGCTGGCACCAGTCGGCGAATTCTTCCAAAGGCCTATCTTTAGGATCCAGCTCAGACTGGCTCGATAAGACCTTGCCACGGATAGCCGTGACATTTTTGTCTGTAGTGTCTTTTTCTGCCGGGTTTGCCATGGGCATACACCTACCGTTTCGTGACTCCGCTGGATGGAAATCGTTGAAATGCCTAACAATTATAACTATTACCATTAACTATAGCGTAACTGGTAATGGTATTCCTACTTGTGGCATGATATACGTTATTACGATTCGGATCACTTAATATTTATTTAATGAAAACCATCAAAATCAAACAATTAGCTCCCTTCCTGGGACTAACCCTGTGAGCAGCGCCCCCCTGGTAGACTGGGAGCTTGTCATCGAGCGAGCGGGTGGCCGGCCAGAGCTTGCCCAGGAGCTATTCCAAGTCATGCTGAGCATGCTACCTGATCATTTCCAAATTATCGCAGAGACCCTTGAAGCACGGGATCATGAACGCCTCGAAATCGAAGTCCACACGCTACGGGGCACCTTGGGTTATTCCGGTGCCAAAGCCTTGCAAGATTGCGCGAAAGCATTTGATGAATATTTACGGGTTGGAGAGATTGATGCTATTACCATTAATAACTACCACCAACAATTATTGCAGCTCTATCAGCAATTGCTCGCCGAGGCCAAAGATTTGCTAGACAAATAACTCTCGGCTCTTGAGCGGTTTATCCCCCAACAATTCCGTAAACACTTGGCGCATTAAACGCTTCGCACTACGCAAGACCTCGGGCGCAGTAAAATCCCCCGCTTCAATGGCCAATAAATCTTTGCCGCGATAAATGGTGGCATTGATGGTTGTGGTTAATTCCGTAGCCCGCAAACCCGTGTGTAAATCAAACACGTAATGTTGTTCCGCCTGCACCGGTTGCTGATTAGCAAGATGTAATTGCAAACCATACCCGATCTCTTGCAGCAATTGCCATTCAAACCGGCGCAGACTGGTAGCGATATCGCTGTCTTGACCTAACTGCGCGAGTGTTTGCTGATAGTGTTGGAATAAACGTTCATGGGGATCATAACGGTGTAGCAAGCGCATCAATAATTCATTGAGATATATCCCACTCAATAAACCTGTGCCCGTTAATGGGTGTTGCATACTCGAAGGCTCTGCCGTGCGCAACGTCACCAGTTCATGCTTACCCACGGTATCAATGAGTAACGGAGTAAAGGGTTGTAAGAGTGAACGCCAAGGTGATTTGGCCCGTCGCGCTCCTTTGGCAACAGCACACAAACGCCCTTTGCTGGCTGTGAAAAACTCCACTAACAGACTGGTATCACGGTAAGGGCGGGTGTGAAGCACATAGGCGGTTGCTAAAGGCTCAGGTACCGCCATGACGTTAAAAATAATCCGACGGGTCGTAACCAAGTTCACGAATGGCTTTGTTACTGTCAGACCAACCGGAACGTACTTTGACCCACAATTCCAAGAAGACTTTTTTGCCGAAGAAGTTTTCCATATCGATACGGGATTTTTTGCCGACTTCTTTTAGCACCGCGCCTTTGTTACCGACAACGATAGCTTTTTGGCCTGAGCGTTCAACGATAATAAGAGCCGAGATATTTAAGATCTTCTCTGTGTCTTCGAATTTTTCGATCTCAACACTGATAGCATACGGTAACTCTTCGCCTAATACGCGGGTTAATTTTTCCCGTACGAACTCAGCCGCAACAAACCGTTGTGAGCGATCGGTAACTTGATCATCGGGGAACAAATGCGGCCCTTCAGGTAATAATGTGGTGATTTCTTTTTCTAGTGCCGGCACACTTTTACCCGTCTTGGCAGAAATGGGGATCACGCGATAAAAATCCATCTTTTCGGATAAGGTTTGGATGATAGGTAGCAAGTCTTGTTTATTCTTGATGCGGTCTATTTGATTGATAGCAAGAATGACTGGGACTTTCATGGTTTTGAGTTTTTTGAGGACTAAGTCATCTTCATCAGTCCAGCGTAAGCCATTCACCACGAATACCACCACATCAACATCCCGTAGTACCGCATGCACCGTACGGTTCATGGCTTTGTTCAGTGCCTTGACTTCTTTTTTGTGTAAACCAGGCGTGTCCACATAAACGGCTTGTATCTCATCGACAGTCTTCAAACCCAAAATATGATGACGTGTGGTTTGCGGTTTGCGGCAAGTAATACTGAGTTTGCGCCCCAAGATTTGATTAAGCAAGGTCGATTTGCCCACATTCGGGCGCCCGACAATGGCAATGTATCCACAATGGCTGGGCTTGTCTGTCATTTTTTGATGGCCTCTAATAATTTTTTGGCGGCAGCTTGTTCGGCTTTACGTCGACTCGCCCCTTGACCTTGGGCTTGTTTGTCTAAAGCCTCTACCACACACTCAACAGTGAATGATTGATTATGAGCTTCGCCTTCAACAGATAATACGTCATATCTTGGCAGCTCCAGGCGTTTGCTTTGTAAGTGTTCTTGTAGACGGGTTTTGGGATCTTTTAACGACGTCACCGATGCAAGATTATCTAAACGCTCAGCAAACCATGTCAAAATACAATTACGGCACACTTCAAAGTCTGCATCTAAATAAATTGCTGCGATGACAGCTTCAAGAGCATCAGCTAAAATCGATGAACGACGATGGCCGCCAGTTTTTAACTCGCCAGAACCGAGGCGCAGGTAACTGCCTATGTCTAACTCCTTCGCAATCTCTGCTAATGTCTCACCTTTAACAAGACTGGAACGAAAACGACTCAGCTCGCCTTCTTTAGCCTTTGGCTGGCGGTGATAAAGTTCTTCCGCAATAACAAAGTTAATAATAGAATCACCTAAGAACTCCAGGCGCTCGTTATTCTCGCCTCGACTACTACGATGAGTCAGGGCTGCTTTTAATAACTTCTCTT
Source organism: Legionellales bacterium (assembly GCA_002709565.1). Lineage (GTDB taxonomy): Bacteria > Pseudomonadota > Gammaproteobacteria > UBA1113 > UBA1113. The sequence continues at coordinate 26,765 of PAPY01000036.1, forward strand.
CATTAAAGCTGTAACCCAAACCGTCTTGCAGTGTTGCAATCTTATCCACCATTGAGTTTGACCTTCACTGAGTTCTTGAAGCTTACTAACGCTTCAATATTTGCGATGATATGGGTGCGTGCCTCATAAGCAATATTGACCTGCACACCACCGCTGATATTGGTAAGTTCGATATCCTGAGGTGTGACATTCTTAATGTCACCTACCCGAAACGCCTTGGCCAAATCTAGCTTAATCGCATTACGAAAACTGGTGTAATCATTGGGAAATTGTCGTGCGTCTTTTTCAGCAATCACCCTCAGTGATCGTTGCAGGCTATAATTCTCTAAATACAGCGGTCCTAAGCATGCTATCAGATACAAAAAAAACACCACTACCGCGATTGTAATTATCGAAGCGATGATGCCCATACCACGTTGTCGTCGAATATTCATAGTATCTCCCTTTTAGTGAATAGATTGACCGATACGGCGCCAGCGCACAGACGTGTCGTCTGAATTCCAGCTAAACCAGATATAACTGGCTTTGCCGACGATATTTTTTTCTGGGACAAACCCCCAATAACGGCTATCTGCACTGTCATCGCGATTATCACCCATAGCAAAATAATAACCCTCAGGCACTACGATATCGTTAAAATCATAAGCAGGCACATTGGGACGCTGATATATCTCATGCTTCACACCGAGGAGGTTTTCAGATTTCTCTACCACCGGCCAGGGTGATTTACCCGGGTCGGAATCCGTCGCATCTTTGACAAAGGTTTGTGGGACAGGTTTGCCATTGATGGTGAGTTGCTTGTTGATGTAGCTCACTTTATCCCCGGGCACACCAATGATCCGTTTAATATAATCAATATGGGGGTTAGGCGGCCAACGGAAAACAACAATATCGCCCCGTTGTGGCTCGCCAATTTTGAGAAATTTATTGTGTAATACAGGCAATCGCAAACCATATGTGAATTTGTTCACCAACAAAAAATCACCAATTTGCAGAGTAGGCTTTAACGAGCCACTGGGTATGCGAAACGGTTCAAACACGAATGAACGTAGCAGTAACACAATCAAAAATACCGGAAACAATGAACGGGAATACTCAAACACCAAGGGCACTTTTTCGGCCTTGTGCATATCCATGACCAACGCTTCTTCTTTTTGTTGCTTGAGTGCAACGACTTTAGCGAGACGCTTTGGCGCGAAGAAAACTTTATCCAATAAGGCTAATAACCCTGAGATAAACGTGAGTAAGACTAAAATAGTTTCAAAATCCAGCATAAGCATGTCCTATTAAATCGTTGTCCCTATACGCTGGAATCGAATGCGGTGTTGCTCACTGTCCCAGCTCATGAATACCCAAAAGGCTCTACCAATAAGATTCTCCTGTGGTGCAAATCCCCAGCTCCGACTATCACCACTGTTATCACGATTGTCCCCCATCATGAAATACTGACCTTCAGGCACCGTTACATCAACATCACCAGTCAAACCACCCTCAGGCATGACCAAGATATCATGGACAACCCCATTGAGATCCTCGGATTTTTTGAGTACCGGCCTATTACCACCATCTGCTGCAGGCTCTTCATCCACCGCAGGGCCTATGAGAGTCTGGGTGGCCTCGATGCCATTAACATATAATACCTTGTCCTTATACACAACATGATCCCCTGGCGTACCCACAACCCGTTTTACCAAATCCATTTTGGAATCAAACGGTGCACGAAAAACCACGATATCGCCAATCTTAGGCTCAGAGATGTTGATAATTTTTTTATTAATTACCGGCAAGCGCAAACCATAGGCATATTGCTGCACGGCAATTAAGTCCCCTGGCATCACTGTTGGTTCCAACGACCCAGTCGGTACATGGTAAGGTTGAAAGATAAACGAGCGGATAACCAATACAATCAGGAGTACTGGAAAAAATGATCGGGAATACTCGATGAGCTTTGGCATGGTCGGCGCCTGGGCCACATCAGCGGCTTTTGCCGCCCGCCTACGGGACAACCAGGCGATATCCAACAAACTGATAAGCCCTGTGAGAATGACCGCCATTGTCAAATAGAAGGCAAAATCAAAATTCATTTTTTCTTCTCCACTTTTAGCACTGCAAGAAACGCTTCTTGGGGAATTTCGACGCGGCCGATTTGTTTCATGCGTTTTTTGCCGGCTTTTTGTTTCTCGAGCAGTTTACGTTTACGAGTAATATCACCGCCGTAACATTTTGCCGTGACATTCTTGCGCATCGCCTTGACGGTTTGACGAGCAATAATTTGTGAACCGATGGCAGCTTGAATAGCCACATCAAACATTTGTCGTGGAATGATGTCTTTCATACGTTCCGTTAATTCACGGCCCCGCTGTTGAACGTTGTCCTTGTGGACAATCAATGCCAGTGCGTCAACTTTATCACCGTTAATTAAAATATCCATCTTCACTAAATTGGCCGGTTGAAAGCGCTCGAAAGTATAATCCAATGATGCATAACCGCGGCTGACGGATTTCAACCGGTCAAAGAAATCTAGCACCACTTCGCTCATAGGGATTTCGTAACTTAACGATACTTGATTACCCACATAAAGCATTTTGGTTTGTACACCGCGCTTTTCGATACACAAGCTTATGACATTCCCGATATAATCATGGGGCACTAAAATATTCGCCAATACGATAGGCTCACGCATTTGTTTAATGGTAGCAGGCGGCGGTAGCTTGGATGGACTGTCCACCGTCACCACTTCACCTTTAGTGGTTTCTACTTCGTAAATTACCGTGGGTGCGGTGGTGATTAAATCGAGATCATACTCCCGCTCGAGGCGTTCTTGGATGATTTCCATGTGCAACATACCGAGGAAGCCGCAACGAAAACCAAAACCTAAGGCATCTGACGACTCAGGCTCGTAATGTAATGACGCGTCATTCAAACACAACTTACCCAAGGCTTCACGAAAACTTTCATAATCATCCGCACTGACCGGGAATAGTCCGGCAAATACTTTCGGTTGCACTTGCTGAAAACCCGGCAAAGGCTCACTAGCACCGTGATTAGTGAGTGTTATGGTATCCCCCACTGGAGCACCATGAATATCTTTGATACCCGCCACCACAAAGCCCACTTCACCTGCAGACAGTACGCCCTGATCGGTTAATTTCGGGGTAAAGATCCCCATCTTTGTGACCTCGTAACTGCGGCCGGTGGACATGACTTTGATTTTGTCGCGGTGTTTCAAGGTGCCATTCTTAACTCGCACAAGGGATACCACACCAAGGTAACTATCAAACCAGGAATCTATAATCAGGGCTTGCAAGGGTGCATCCGGACAGCCTTCGGGCGCAGGGATAGTATGGACCAAGGCTTCTAATAAATCCTCCACACCTAAACCGGTCTTCGCGCTGACGTTTAACGCATGGTCGGCTTCGATACCGATAATATCTTCGATTTCTTGGATGACTCGTTCCGGCTCTGCCTGGGGCAAGTCAATTTTGTTTAGTACCGGCAAGACTTCTAAGCCTTGCTCAATAGCGGTGTAACACACTGCCACAGTTTGTGCTTCTACCCCTTGGCCAGCATCCACCACCAACAACGCACCTTCACAAGCCGATAGGGATCGCGACACTTCGTAACTGAAATCCACGTGTCCAGGCGTATCAATGAAGTTTAATTGGTAAGTGACGCCATCTTTGGCAGTGTAATTCAAGGTGACACTTTGTGCCTTGATAGTGATCCCTCGTTCCCGCTCAATATCCATAGAGTCCAGGACTTGATCCGCCATCTCCCGCTCACTCAAGCCGCCACACATTTGGATAAAGCGATCCGCTAAGGTGGACTTACCGTGGTCAATATGAGCAATAATAGAAAAGTTACGAATGTGATTCATTAATACCGTTGTTCGATGATCTAAAAGGAAGGAATTCTAGCGCATTTTGCTTACAATGAATACGGCAAATCCAAACCCTGTAGGGATTTTGTGCCGTCCTTGTCTAAAAAGTAATCTGTTTGGGCCTGATAATTTTTGATAACCGCCAACAACTCTTGCTGACCCTGTTCATTGATCGCACAATCAATCACCACACCCACTTCTTGTTCAGAAAAAACACTATCACCTGGCGCTAACGTTGGGAGCACTTCCTGACTCACTAAACGGTACATCCGCTGTTTTACTTTGCCCAAATAATGGGTCCTGGCAATGATTTCCTGTCCTGTATAACAGCCCTTCGTGAAACTGACACCACCAACCAGATCATAATTGATATTGTGAGGCGTAAAACTCAAACTGGTGGCCGGATAAATACTCGCAATGCCATGACGAATTTGCTGCAGCCGCCAAACACTTTCACTCACCGCCGTACTGTGCTGACATAGATGCGCCCACACCGCGGTTAACTCTGAGGCGTTTCCCCATATTTCGTAAGCGCTGTTGTCATCTTCCATGCAAACAACGACACTGTTATCGTATTCCATCAACTGGCCCTGTTGAGCGGGCACATCATGATAGTGCGCCCGCAAATGTTGACCACAATGTTCACCGTGATAACCAATCCCTACCCAGTCACTGGTCGTTAACGAGACTTGCGAAAACATGGCATATTTTTTTAGGCTGTCGATAAGAGTGTCGCACATTGCTAAAGGCAGACGCAGGTAATAACCGTCGTCAACTGTCATTAACAAAAAATTCGCCAACACCCGGCCTTTATGATTACAGTGACAACCTAAGTGGCTATGATGTTGCGACAATGCCTCAACATCACAAGTTAATTGCCCTTGCAAAAAACGCTTAGCATCAGGGCCTGAAATTTTGACTAAACGATAAGACGCTAAGGGAGCAACAACATAGCCCTCAATCAAGGCTTGGGCCTCTGCCGCCGGCTCTAAAAAACCTAATTCACCTGACGGCAGTTGTTTGCCGCCGAGGGTCCCTAAAAAATCTTGCCATTGATCAGTCATGGCGCTATGCTCGTAGTCAATATTGAATGAAGGCTATTATCCATGAATAATCCCCAACACGCAAAGCTACTCTGGCGTTGCCGCCGGGGCATGCTTGAACTCGACTTGATGTTGATCCCATTCGCTGAACAAGAGTTCCCCAACTTGAGCCCTGAAGAACAAGCCACCTTCGAGGAATTACTCACCGCCACCGATCCGGAATTATTCAGTTGGTTGACAGACAACGGCACGCCCGATAACCCGAAGTTTGCCGCCCTCATCCAACGGATCCGCGCCCATGCCCGCGAACAGCATTGAGCTCACACCCTCAGCCTGGTTACGCTTTTGGTTGCTGTTGAGTCATGGTGTGACATTTGTGCTGGTACTAGTATGTCTGGGTTGCGGTTGGCTACACTGGAGCTTAGCCGGTACAGGACTCTTATTTACACTTGTGCATTTTTATGTCAGCTGGCGTCGTCAGCAGGATCCCAGACGCCTAACCCACGTTGGCTTCAACCCTACAGGACTGTGGGAATTCGCCCAAGCTGATGGCCAAGAGCTGAAGTGTCGCTTAACAACCAAGCCCCAGCTCCACACAAGCCTATTCTTGTTGCTACACTTTAGAGACAGTGCGAGGCAAAGCAAACGGGTAATGATTTGCCGCGACAGTATGACATTAACACACTACAAAAGCATAATACGTAAGCTCGGGGACAGTCATGACCAAACTATCCGAAGATGAAGCAGCCGTTGAACATAAGCTCATCGAGCTCGCCCAAGATGGCGATGAAGAGGCTTTTGCTGAGCTCGTGCAAAACTACCGCATCAAAGTCGAAAAAATCATTGGTCGTTATGTTGATGACGAAGCGGAAGTTCATGATTTACGCCAAGAAGTCTTCATTCGCGTGTTTCGCGCATTACCAAAGTTTCGCGGTGATAGTTCATTTTATACCTGGCTTTACCGTGTCACTATCAATGCCGCCAAAAATTACTTACTCGCCAAAAGCCGCCACCCGCCAATAACGGACATTGATTTTGAAAATGCCGAGCTTTACTTCACCAGTAAAGTACCTCATGAAACCGGCTCTCCAGAACGAATGATGATCTCCCGTGAGCTGGAAGACCGGGTCTTTGATGTGATGGACAAACTCAGCGACGATTTGCGCATTGCCTTTATCCTCAGAGAAGTGGAAGGTTTAAGCTATGATGATATTGCCGACATCATGGACTGCCCTGTCGGCACCATCCGCTCCCGCATCTTCCGCGCCCGGGAAGTCATCAATAATGAACTACAAAAAGCGCAGAAGAAGTAACCCCACTACCTTGCATCATCCCCTGCTTAGCGCGATGCTTAGGGAATCGCGCCAAATTGTCGCGATTTTGGCGCGATAACTTGAAATCGCGACAAAATCGTGCCAGAATCGCGACAAAATGGGTGAATTGTGAACAACCATCCATTTAAACTGGTTTATTCTTTATCCAAGTCTCAAACTGCTTTGGTTCAATGTCATAAATAACAATGTTGTCGCTGTGTAAGTTTCCAATATCATTTTCAACCTCGTGACAAAAAGCTGAACGATGTTCTTTACTCACATTTTCACCTGCCCAAGATTGAATAAAATCTATAAGTTCTTGACCTTGATAATTCTCAGAGACAATCAGCTTAACTAACAACTTTATTTCATTCTGATACCTAAAACGAATAGGCTTAGGCTCTTTAATAGACTCCTTAACTTGCTTGTATTGCTTTGCCGATCGTTCATATGCCCAAATAAAAAGATCACGTAATAATTCGACCCGATTTAGTTCATAGACAGCCAACAGCCCAGCAACATAATCATCCTTGGGAACATCAATGAATGATAGCGGTGAAAAGTTCTCCCGGATCAGTGGAATATTAGCAGCCAACCTAGACACTCGTTTATTCACATCTTCAAATGCCTGTAGATATGGTATGTGAACCATTAAGAAAAATGACTCTTCAAATGGGTCCTCAATTTCCTTAGCTTTATCTATAATCAGCTGAAAGCACTCTTCAATTACTTGTGGAATTTCAAGAGGTGTATACACGGTACTAGCAACGCCAACCGGAATATTTCGGATCCGACCACAAGCGGCTAAATTTGATAGTAGACCATTTGAGAGTAATGCATGGATACCAAGAACTACATACTTCGTTAAATCTTCTCTAATATGTTCAACAATGAATTCTATTGCAGATCGATGGTTCATGATCATTTGTGCCTCTAAGGCTGCTTTTCCTTCTGCCTTTATCCCTAAATCAATCAGTCGTTTAGTCTCAAGAAGTGAATAAGTGTTGCCTTCCAATCGGCTTGAATTCCATGACAAATCAATCAAGAGACGATCTAATATGCGTTTAACATATGTGCCAGGTTCTAATTGCTGCTCAAAGTTACTTCCAATAGCCTTTAAATGTGCGCGCTCCTTCTCTGATAAATAAAATGTCTTATTTGGCTGATAATCTCTTAAAAAATCAACATTATATGGCACAGGAGCTCGTTGCTGAAGAGGCTGCATTATCTTATTTTTTAACTTTTCTGCTTCATTTGATAAGGGAACCTCAAATTGTTTTTTCTCAATGAAATAACGCCTGGCACTTTTTTCGCCTACTGATTGAATACTGCCAGACTCTAATAACTCATTGAGTCGTCGGAGAACTGTTCGACGAGCCATAGTCACATCCAGTTCTGCCATAATGTCCGCGATCTTTACTCCATCACGACTTCCCCTCAAGATCCGCAATATAGCTTCTTTCTCATCATCAACTTGGTCGCTCATTAGGCCTCACTTACATAATCTTATGTCTAATAGCGCTTTTTACGCCATGTCTGAATTTTACGCCACTTACGCCAAACTTCAAGGTTTTACGCCAAACCTAAGTTTTTTGCGCCAAAGCCCAATTCTTTGCGCCAAATCCCAATTCTTTGCGCCAAATCAGGTTTTTTTGCGCCACATTGGATTTTTGCGCCACTTGCGCCAAATCAGGGGTTTTTGCGCCAAATCCTAATTCTTTGCGCCAAACCCCAATTCTTTGCGCCAAATCCCAATTCTTTGCGCCAAATCCCAATTCTTTGCGCCAAATCCGAGTTTTTTACGCCACATTGGATTTTTGCGCCACTTGCGCCAAATCAGGGGTTTTTGCGCCAAATCCCAATTCTTTGCGCCAAATTGAGCCTTTGCGCCACTTTTTCGAGTTTTTCGCGTTGAACCGGCTTTTCGCACCAGAGCTATTTTTGATGCAGAAAAGGGTAAAAAATTAACGAAAAAGCGGAATGTATATGCAATACCTGAGCATTTTGAGTTGATTTTTTACCCTTTTATGCGCAAGACTGGTGCGGAATGTCGGATATGAGCAGTCACCCCAGGGTTGGGGTGACTATATATGCTTACTTATGATAATGCCGAAGTGCAGCAATCACGTCGGTGATGACAGATTCCCAGTCGCCGACCATGTGTTGGCGAAAGAGACGGGTATTAGGATACCAAGGAGTATCTTCCCACTCCAGACGCCAGCGCCAATCCGGCACGAAGGGTAACAGCATCCAGACCGCTTTACCCAAGGCACCAGCCAAATGAGCCGTGGCGGTATCCACAGCAATGATCAAATCAAGATTTGAAATACAGGCCGCTGTGTGTTGAAAGTCTTTTAGACGTTCATGAATATCAATCACAGTGTCCGTATTCTCAAGGATCTTGACTTCTTTTTGGTTAAGATCTTTGTGCAAGTTATAAAACTGCACACCAGGCACTTTAAAGATATCTTGAAAAATTTCTAGCGGGCACGTGCCACTTTGATGATAAGGATTATCCGGATTACGGGACCATACCACACCAACACGCATGCGTTTGTGTTTAGCGAAATATTTTTGCCAACGGGTACGTAAATTATGCGAGACCTTGAGGTAAGGAATTTCGCCAGGGATCGAAAATGCATCCGTTTGAAATAACCGAGGCAAGGCTAACATCGGTAAATGATAATCAAACTCAGGCAACTCCTCGCCGCGAGAGTAAACTTCATCCACCTCATGCATCAAACCGACAATTTTGCGTAATTCTGGTTGGCATTCAACAACAACACGCCCACCCTTAGCTTTAACCAAAGGGATAAAACGGCAAAAATTTAAGGTATCCGATAACCGCTGGGTTGCATGTAATAAGACGGTTTTGTCAGCAAACCCTTGCCCTTCCCAGAATGGTTGGCTAAATTCACGGGCTCGTGCCGGACTTTTGTAGCGCCATTCGTATTCCGGCCAACCTTCCGTATAATTGCCTTGTAGTAAATGCAAGATCCCCAGATTGCCATGGGCCTCAGCATTGTCCGGATCAAGTAAAATGGCTTGTTTAAACAGCGCCATTGCTTCATCGTATTGTCCCAATGAATGTAACGCCATGCCCATACCTACCATGGCATTAGCGTCTTTAGGATCACGTTCTAATTCCGATTGAAAGTGGGCTAAAGCCTCGTGGAGTTTCCCCTGGCTAACCAGCTCTGCTCCCTCCCCCAGATGTTCGATACCATGACGAACATCGGTTGATAGCGATTCCTGTAGTTGTTCCATTGCAATATCCTGTTATTGACTGTCTATCTCATTGTTTCATCGAAATTGCGGTATGTTTAACCGCATGCTCGGTGTCTAGGACAACAAGCGGATCCCTGTAAGTTGTGTGCGCTAGTCCTTCTGTCGCATGTGTGGGAATAAAATCACATCCCGTATTGATGGTGAGTCTGTAAAAAACATCACAAGCCTGTCAATACCTATGCCTTCACCAGCCGTCGGTGGCATACCGTGCTCCAGTGCTCTGACATAATCTTCATCATACATCATAGCTTCTTCATCCCCCGCTGCCTTCTCAGCGACTTGTTGGCGGAAGCGTTCAGCTTGATCTTCTGGGTCATTTAACTCCGAAAAGCCATTTGCGATTTCACGTCCGGCAACAAAAAACTCAAATCTATCCGTTACAAATGGATTGCTGTCCTTACGTCGTGCCAATGGTGATACTTCAGCCGGGTACTCAGTAATAAACGTTGGCGCTAACAAACGTTCTTCAACGGTTTTTTCGAAGATTTCTAGTTGGATTTTACCCAATCCGTAGTTATCTTTTAAGGGGATCTGTAATCTTTTTGCGATTTCTTTGGCGCCGTCGAGATTGTCTAGCTGCTCCTCGGTAATATCAGGGTTATGATGCAATACAGCTTCTCGCAACGTCATATTGACGAACGGTTGACTCAGGTCGTAATCTTCACCCTGATAGTGCACAGTGGTTGTACCCAATACTTCTTGCGCGAGTTGACGAAGCATTTGTTCGGTTAATTCAATCAAGTCTTTGTAGTCGGCATAGGCTTGGTAAAACTCAAGCATGGTGAATTCAGGATTATGCCGGGTGGATAAGCCTTCGTTGCGGAAGTTACGATTAATTTCAAACACCCTGTCAAAACCACCCACCACTAACCGTTTGAGATAAAGTTCCGGCGCAATCCGTAAATACAATTCCATATCCAATGTATTATGGCGAGTGACGAATGGCTTCGCGGCAGCACCACCGGCCAGCACTTGCATCATCGGGGTTTCTACTTCAAGGAAGTCCCGCTCTGTCAAAAAGTGACGTATACCATCGACTATTTTTGAGCGCACAATGAAACGTTGTTTGGTTTCATCATTGGCTATCAAATCCAAATAACGCTGACGGTACTTAGTCTCTTGATCCGCCAGGCCATGGTATTTGTCCGGCAAGGGCCGCAATGCTTTGGTGATCAAACGAATATCATCAGCCCAAACAGAGAGTTCACCGACTTTCGTTTTAAACAAGCGTCCAGAAATCCCGACGATGTCACCTAAGTCCCAGCTCTTAAAGGTATCATATAAGCCGTCAGGCAAATCGTTTTGACGAATATAGGCTTGAATTCTGCCGCTGGTGTCTTGGATATGAATAAAGCTCGCCTTGCCCATCAAACGGCGAGTCATGATACGCCCGGCAATGCGGACTTCGATGGGATTATCATCTAAGACTTGTTTCTCTTCGCTACCAAATTGGTCATGGAGTTGTTTCGCTTTGGCGGTAGGGCGAAAATCATTTGGGAATGCAACCCCTTCATCCCGTAATGCCTGCAGCTTTTGCTTACGCAGGGCAATTTGCTGGTTCTCATCGAGTTCCTGTGATTCAGGGTTATCAGTTTGATTATCTGTTTCTGTCATTGTCATCTTATCTCGCTCGTCAGCTGGCAACCATAGTAGCATTATTTTCCGCTTTTACCTAACGCCCAGCAGTTATTTACCCTATAAAAACCCGTGTTTTGCTTCCTATTTTCCCGACCACTTATTCACTGTGCTTCAAACTCGCTTCAATGAACATGTCCAAATCCCCATCCAAAACCGCTTGTGTATTTCCTGTCTCAACCCCGGTGCGTAAATCTTTGATTCGGGATTGATCCAGCACATAAGAGCGGATTTGACTGCCCCAACCGATTTCGGCTTTGCCAGCCTCGAGGGATTGTTGTTCTTCTTGGCGTTTTTGTAATTCTAACTCATAGAGTTTCGCTTTCAATTGTTTCATGGCTTGGGCTTTATTCTTGTGCTGCGAACGATCGTTTTGACATTGCACCACTATGCCCGTCGGGTCGTGGGTTATACGCACCGCTGAGTCAGTACGGTTAACATGCTGTCCGCCTGCGCCACTAGCGCGGTACGTATCAATACGCAAATCAGCTGGGTTAATGTCAATATCGATTTCATCGTCCACTTCGGGATACACAAATACCGCTGCAAACGAGGTATGACGGCGATTGCCAGAATCAAACGGCGATTTGCGCACCAAGCGATGCACACCGGTCTCAGTTCGCAACCAGCCATACGCATAACTGCCGCTGAACTTCACCGTGGCACTGCGGATACCCGCCACATCACCGGCCGAGGCTTCCATCAACTCGGTCTTAAAGCCCCGTCGCTCGCCCCAGCGTAAGTACATGCGCAATAGCATTTCAGCCCAGTCTTGTGCCTCTGTACCGCCAGAACCGGATTGAATATCAAGGTAGGCATTGTTGGGATCCATTTCGCCATGGAACATACGTTGAAATTCCAGTTGGCCAAGTTCAGCAGCATATTTGTTAACGTCAGCGGTGATCTCTTCAACTGTAGCAGTATCATTTTCATCCGCCGCGATATCGAGCAATTCCAGCGCATCGACGAGGCCAGATTCTAGATGGGTAACCATATTAATGATATCCCCTAGCAGTACACGCTCTTTGCCGAGTGCTTGTGCTTTGGCGGGATCATTCCAGACATTGGGATCCTCTAACTCACGTTCGACCTCGATAAAGCGTTCTTGCTTGGTCTCTAGGTCAAAGATACCCCCGAAGGATGTCGAGGCGTCCCTGCAAGTCTTTGATCTGAGTGATGATGGGATTCAATTCCATAATATGCATTCAGCTGCCGGTAAAATGGAGCTGATTATACGGAAGTAAGCAGCGAAGTACAGCTTTTTTGCCCGACTCTGCGTTAGAATAGTGAGGTAGAATCAACCAGCGGCTGTATTTTGGAGTAAATTTTGAACAAAACTGTCAGTGCTCGATACAACGTCATTAGCAACAATTAAATTCACCCGAAAGTCTTGAAATTCTTCAGTAATTCAGTATCATAACCAGCCTCAGAGCGGGCCGTTAGCTCAGTTGGTAGAGCAGTGGACTTTTAATCCATTGGTCGAAGGTTCGAGTCCTTCACGGCCCACCACCCTACGCCCTTCGGGCTTCGGGTGGCACAGCCACCCGGAGTCAGAAGGACGTAGGGTGTCTCCCGAAGCTCATAGAGCGTAGGGAGGCTTGTCCTGTAATCTGGGTCTTTCGGGTCTTTCCCACTTGAGGGGGCACCATCACTAACAATAACCCTAGGCACATTTTGCTTCGGTTCACGCGCTGAGTGACGCAGATACAGTAACTGAGAATTTTTCTACCGAGGAGAAATTGGCCTCAAGGTCGTCTCTTCAGATACAGCATTCTCACGATACTCGGGCCGCAATATATCTGCATCTAAGAGAGCCTGTTTCACATCATCCTCATCAACAAATTCGTGTAAACTATTTGAAATAAATCTCTTCATGGAGGCGCCAGTAAAGTTACAACCTGGATATGCGTACCGTTCCAAATAATTAATATTATAAATACTAAGTAATTTCAATAGCATTTCTTTTATTAATAGCATAGCATCGCCTGAATGGGCATAATCATTACGGACAAATAAATCTTCTAAGACTTGAGACTGCTGAAATAACCATGTTTCGCCATACTCAAGACCTAGAGCAAATGCGTAGGATTTTTCGTTCCCCACAAAAAAAGACTGCTTTAACAAGTCCCGTCTTTCGCAAGTTGATACAACTTGATAATTATGCAAGAAATACGCAACCAAACGCCCACAAAATTCTCTCTCCGTAGCGGGAGAATTAAAACGTCTAGAGAAAAAATATTTATCACCCTTGGAGTACTGACTTAGTAGAGAAAATAAATAGTTGCTAATCTTATCATCAACAAGGTTAAGATCAAGAATGGTGTTGATAATAATTCTTTGAGCTTGAGTAAGTAAAAATTCACGTTCGAGGAGTCTAAATGTGTCAAAATTACGTTGTCGCGCAGGAAGTTTTAACATCGCTTCAATTACTCCACTTAACTCTAGAATAGACATAAAACTTTCAACAACAATGACTTTTAGTGGCTTGCTTGTTTTACAGAGAATAACTAAAGATTCAATTAGCGCTTTAAAAACATCATCATTAAATAATTTACACCAAGGCTTACGTTCAAAAAAAACAGCTTTGGCCAAGAAAAAATGTCCCTCATCACCATGTGCGAACGCGTGACCATGTTCTTTCCATGTGTTTTCTTCATATATTTTCTTTTCTATAGCTGCTCTATCTACACCAAGCTGTTGAAGAAGCTGGTCATGGAAATCAAGCATAAAGGCCTTAAGTTCATCTGCTCGTTTTCCTGCACTAAAATCTCCATAATCTTGTCGACAATGAGCCAATATGCCAATACAAAGATTGGAAGGTAGAACTTTTGCAATTTCAAAAAGCAGAACAATTTTCTTTTCAAGATCTCTATAATAGCCATTAAAGTCGTAACGAAACGGTTCTATTTTGCGGAAGTATCCATCTTCTCTTACATCTAGAAGAACATCTGTAACAGCTTCAAAATAGTCACTCATATCAGGAATATATTCCCTAAGCTTTTGACGTGCAATATCAATAGCACTATTGTCAACCCATGGAGAGGAGGTTGGTTTCCCAAGATGATAATTTGTTACTTTCATATTGAGTAATCTTAAAAGAAATTCTCGCTGGATGTCACTAGAAGCAACGCAATAGAAGTCAGGATTATCAGCATGTTCGCCAAAAACCTCTCTAGGTAAATCGTCTGGCAACAATTTTACAAAGTTGATGATTTCCTTAATCATATCTGGCAACTGTCTAGGAGATTGCCGAGCATGGTGAGGGATATTGAATGTTAGATCATTCATCAGATTTGAACGATGCCTTTCAAGTCGAGTATCAATGGCAATATCCGCTGGTGAAGAAAGAGTTTCTAATCTAGTCTTGAATAATAGTTTTTCATTTTCGAGTTCACGTATACGTATATTACTCGTCTTTATTATTGTTCTAGGATTGTGATTTTCTAGTTGGTCAAGCATGATGCGTAACTGGCTGAGTGCACTCTCATCACTACACCTTTCGATTTCACGTTTGAGCCTCGAAATTTCCTTGTCAAAATTCCAACCATTGTTAATTAATTTTTTTTCATCACTTCTTGTTCTTATCCACTTACGAAGTCGGCTCAAGATATCTCCCACTAAGTCACGGCGCCACAATAGGTCTCGTAATAAATCAGGGTCCCCCCCTGATTCATCAATCAGTGGCCTAATAGCAGTTATTAGCCTTGAATCTTTATCAGATACATAATCACTACTATAAAACAGTGGAAAAGGTCTTTTTGATCGAGATATATCTAGAATCCTGTTTGCTTGATCAACTCCTCGTGTATTCCAGTCACTTATACGGTCGCGTTGCCAAGCATCTTGATTAAGATGTGCCAGCTGTTTATTTGAGCGCTCTCTTTTCAACTTAAGATCAATGAGGCTTATCCTAGCTTTTAAATATTGTATTTTTCGATAGTCATTAAGATAACCTGGTTCTATCTTATCTGCTAATTGGTACATAATATCTCCTGTGAATCATCAACCTTTATTATTGTTTTAAAATTTTTTTCCGAAGTTAACAGCCTACTCATTGTGTATAATATAACCGTGAACCTGATATTGATGAGCGAGAAGTAGGCGCATCTAACACTGTTGCCGCAGATGACAGACGAAGTGATGATAAGTCTGGCAATCTTGATGTTGTACGTGTGGCAAATGAATCAACCCGTCGCTTACGTTGTTCAAGTTTCATCTCAACTTTTAGTCGCTCTAAACGTCCAATCACTAATTGTGCAATCTCTCTTTCCTGTTCATGACCATCCATAGAATCTAATACTAACTCAAACAATATTTTTGCGCTTTTCAAATCCTTTTTGATCATTGAGCCTGTTGGCGGATCCATGTATATTGTAGCAAGCGCTATTTTAGCCTCACTGTTATAAGCACGCTTATATAATTGAACAGCTAGCATTATGTTAACATCCCAACCATCAAGTCCAAATTGACAATTTTCACCTATTTGAACCTGTTGCCGAGGTGACAGTGAAATTTTTAGCAAGTGCTTCTGTGCATGTCTATTGCCAACTTTAGCAAGACGAATTATTTCCTCATGATCGGCTTGAGCATCATCCATCTCTGTTTCAATAAGTAAGTCTGGATTATCACTCTGTAGCGAGTCAAGCGCTCTTGCGATTTTCATATCTATAGCCTTTCGCACATTAGGACTTATTGACTGACAATCTAGTGCACGACGGTAATACTCTATAGCTTGTTGTGTAGTAGCAGACAGATTAGCTAATGCTAGTAGTGCTTCTATATTTTCTCCCGCACGTTCATAGATCTGTCTAGCACTTTCGATATTAACAGGAAAACCATTAAGTCCGAACTGGTAGTTATTACCCATTTCAACGAACCAGTTGTCGGAATCATATAATTCTACATAATCATATATTGCTGACTGTAGGCCTAAGCCGATTACTTCTAAATAACACTCTTCAGCAGCATTGAGATTACCTTCACTTCGATATTTTCTTGCTCGAATAAATGCCTCTTCCATTTCAACTAAGTCTTTCTCACTGGTTGATGGCTCGAGATAGACTTCAACAAATCTACAAATGCCGCCATGCGCTGCTATTTTGTGCGAAAAGTCATCTGATTCATAGTAATCATCATCCACAGCTATTGCATCATTATGCATTTTATAGATGGACATCAGCATATCTCTAACTTTTTGGGGAGATTTACTACAGATGACTGACTGTCGTAAGCAGTATGCACGAACAGCATGTATTACAATCTTCAGGCCAGCATTACCGCTCACTTCATTTTGCTGTTCAATTTTGCTCACCAGTTCAGAACAAAAACGGTAATGGGTAGATGTTTTCTGGTGATCGGGTATAGCACCCATTATCTCAAGCGCCTTTCTTGGATCTTTGTTGCGAAGATAGTCAACGCGTGCTGTTTGATAGATATATTCTATATCTTCATGACCAGCAAGCAATGTTTTGATGATGTCAACCTTACCCGCCCTGAATAAATAATTAACCACCTCATTTAATAAATCCCCAGACAAGGTCCGATGATTAAGGTGGCTTTCGCACAAAAATAGAATATCATCATTTCTACAGAAATCTTTAAGGCAGTTAAATAGTCTCCGCACTTCATCATCTGACAAGCACTCAATCCAATTATCTTGTATTAATTTATCGCCTGTAGAATAGTCCGTTAATAAAGTGCTTATATATAATGAGATCTGATCGCTATTACCATCTTGTTGATTATCTGATATTTTATTTTGTGCACTAAGTACTGACAGCAATTCAAGTATATGACTTTTCACTTCTCTCATCTGTTTGCCAGCAGCAGCTGAAAATTCACTCATCGATGTTTTTTCGACAGAACTTGAAACTTTAAGTGAGCTAATTGTCTTTGAACAAATTCTAGTAAATCTTTTGCAAAATGTGAGAATATCTGTTCGCTGAAGCATATTTAAATGAACAATAACATAATCCACAGTATCGCTATTTACTGGGATTCTCCGTTTTTCATTAATGCAAAGCATATTTGTGCCAGGCAACGACACCACCTTCGTTAATTCTAATAAACGTGTAACTGCCGAAGGCGATTGAAAGTCTGCAAAGACTAGGCGACAATCAACATGCTGTCTTAGCAAAATAATTTGTTTCATGTGTTCTGGTGAAGTTTGGTAATCCTCATTGGAGAATTCACGAATAGAACTTTCGCGAGTGGGACTCAATATATCGCAAGATTTTGCTAGATCACCTTCTTTTATCGCATATTGTGCGTTGCATATAACTCCATCAGCAGCCTTCATATTGTAGTTATCACCTACACCGGCCTTATAAGCAATCTGACCCGCTTTCAGTACGATAGTAAGGCCATCCCCCAAAGCTATACCGACCACCAAAACTGCCATATCTCGTCCAGCATATGTCCAGTAGTTTTCAGGTAAGCAGCCATACTTTTTAGCGTAATAGTCATATACGGTAAAGCCTGTTTCCATCAGCAATGCTACTGGTACTGAATTCTTTTTCAGTACTCCGTAAACATCGCTAATCGACAATTCAGCACCTTTTTCTTCTGCCAAGGTGACCAGGGCTGAGTAAACTTTGTATGCTGCACAAACATTTGAACATTTATCTGTAGCTAGATGTATAACACCTGTAACTTTTCGAACTTGTTGTGCTATTTCAGGGCTCATTAATCCTGTGGTCATATCAACAAATCCGGCGATCATATTGAGCGATGACATTGCATGCTCAAAATCGCGAATGCCTTCCCATACTTTTATGTTATCCAGATTTCCACGCATTGATTTCTGAAATCGTGTCTGCCACTCATGTAGATATATCCTTCTATTTCCGAATCGATTTGGAAATAAGTGACTTTGATTGCCATTTCTGAATTGAGCTATGACAAGGTGCAACAAGTCACTAACAAGATTTGGAGCAACAAGATTGACAACATTTAGAGCTTTTTCAGAAACTTGCGCTAGCGCTGGGGAATTTGGATTGCGTGCAAAGTCGGCCACAATATAACTGATTAATTTAGCAAGGCCTTGCGTCGTCTGCTCCATACCTTCGTAACGAACCGTAAATGCTTTATAGTTTTCTTCATGCTTTAATTTGTCTCTACACTCCTTAGCTATACCCACCAGGTCTGTTGCAAATTGTGTTTGACTATCACTAGTTGATGAGCTATCAACTTCATCTTCAGCAGATACTTCTGTTGCTGTACTCTCAAGCGATTCGTCCTCTCTATTTGCACTCATTAGTGAAGCAATGAGAAGTGTTTTGATCTCCACGCTGTCAAATACTGATGATTGTTCATCCGTAGATTCACCGCAAATCTGTTCAAAGAATGCAATACCGCGCGCAAGCTGATCAGTCGTTTTGTATAGCTCAGCGAGTTGACTCATAATCTTTGCATTACGTTCCGCCAACTCTGAAGCTGAGCTTGCTCCTTCCAAAAGCGCTCCCTCGAAAGCATCAATGGCATTTCGCGGCTGCTTTACCTTTAAATATGCGAAACCAAGTTCATAATTAAATCCTGGCACACCCATCTCATGTAACTGATTAATATCATCAACAACACCTTGATAATTTTTCAGTCGAATATTATCGATTAAACTTATGCGTGTCTGTTGCTCGGGCTCAGACTGAGCTGCAATATTCATCTCTAGCTGACGTACATAACTTGCTGGTATGATATCAAATGACTTACCACTAAACTTTTCGTGAATATCAACGCATCCTTTAACTATTCTTTCATACTCACGTAGACGTTCAATTCGAAGATCCCATAATTCGCGCTCACTTTCAGATACTTCTTCCCTATTACGTCTTTTAGCCCATAGCTTGATTTTTTTTGCAATAACCCCTCTAAGACCAACTAGTGCTTTCTGGGTATTAGCGCCATTCTCAACCGCTCTGTTAATATCTTCTACAGCGTGGTTAATACCACCAACATCACCATCTGTATTTTTATCAAAGACCCCGTATATACGTTCATCAAAAATAATATGGTCAAGTTTCGGTGGTTGTAGTGAATAGGCAGCCCCATGCATTTGATTTGCTAGTGCATAGGCCTCGGAGAGTTCACCTTCTGCGGTCATATCTGATAGACGGTCAAAAAATATTTTTGATATCTCTTGCAGTACAAGACTCTCTTCATAACTTAGAGACTTTCCACTTAAGTCATCGCGCATTTTATCGATGAGTGCTTCGGTAGGTAGATCCTTATACTCATCAACGATTCTTTTTGCTGCTCTACGATCAACCAATTCTTGTCTTCCATGTCTGAACCTGCTTTTTGCTCGTTCAACGTCTAGCAGATAAGCATGTTGTTGAAGCAAAAACTCTCCATTGTACTTTCCTCTGGCTCTCTGCAGACGTTCGCCCATTTTTTGATGTTTTCGGGATAGGTGGTTAATCCCTCCACGTATATATTCCGCAGCGCCCTCACCAAGAATTCCTTCTTGGGCATTGGACATGACATAACGTAACTCTGATAATATTCTGTCATTTATATCGCTACAATCGCGCTCTGTGTGATCTTGATCGATCATTAATCTACGAAGTTCTTTAAGTTCCTGGTTCCTAGACCAGTGAGAGTATAATTCATAAGCAACAACCGCTGTTAGTGTAGCCCCGAATGTAACATAGGCTGCGCTACTTGATATTACTTTAAGGCTTATAGTAGCTAATACCGAGCCAGTCGCTGTAACACCGACAGAAACTTTGCCGCTCCCCCCTTTAAATTGGAATTTTGAAGCAATAGAAATATCATTGCCTGTACTATTCTCAAGCTCAAACGAACTATCTCGCAATGACTCCATTGCATCAGTGAGAATTTCTTCTAGCGTTCTTTCTTGTTCGCTACCACCAGAGTCTATGTTGACTATTTGCTCACCAGACTGTTCTCGCTCTGCCCCATGACTATTGAGCTGATCAGCTAAAGATTCTTGCCTAAAGGAGCCAGTAACAGCACTTTGAATTTTGTCCCGTATTTCAGTATCGTTATCTTTACCTTCAGGGGTCCCATTAAGCTGGATATAATCATCTGGCTGCCATGGTTTAAATGGTTGTTCGTTGAAATCTCTGAGCTGTTTTTCGGTTCCTATAGCTAGGTTTACAGACGATGACGTATATTCTGAGTCAGATGAGGATGATTCTTTAACATTAACATCTGATGGCCCTTCGAGAACCCTAGGTGGTAATTCAGATCGGAAATCTATATCGCTGGGCTCTGTTGATGTACAGAGTTCATGATTAGGTGGGGTGCCACGCTCAACTTTGCCCAGAGCTGCGATGCCGACGAGAGGTGCTATACTAGCTTTTGGTTCAGTTGAAGATTCAGATGTTGCACTTGGCGTGTCCCATATTATTGCATCTTTCCCTGAGCTTTGATGAAAAACAAGAAATGCGTCATTCTGGAAGAAAGCATAACCATTCTTAGCTACATCAACTACTTCTAGAACATCAAAGTTATCATGAACAAATCGCTGAAGTTGAGAATCTTTTTGCCAATTGGGCGGGAATATTCCTTTCTCATAGTCTACCGCACTAGGCCTGTTTCTTGGCGCTAATCGAATCCTTCCATGCCTAAGAGATTTGTTTGGATTAACTGTACCATTTAATACAACGCCTTTAGGTCCGGTACCAGTTGCAGTCCCAGCAAACTGTTTAGCTAAGCTTGAATTTTTACCAAACGCTACATAGAGTCCCTTTCCTCCATAACCACTACCCATATTTTGTGGTCCATCATGAATCTTATTGGTATGATCAACCGTAGTCCCATGACTAATCTCTATGCCTCCAAGCTGGCTGTCTTCTACATTGAGTGCATCAAATACTGCATCTGGATTTACATCTTTTCTGCGCGAACAAACTGGACCATTGATTACTGGTCTAGGCCTTTTTGAGGTTGTTAATTTTTTTGGATTTATAAATCTCCCCTTCCTGAAACTAAATTTAGCTCCTGACCTTGACTGAGAAGCTATTACAGAAGATTTTTTTGGTTTTCTTCGGTTATCCGGTCCAGTATGAAATACTAATTTATTAGCTGCATAGCATTTGCCGATTTCAATTCCTATCTCTAGAGGTGTCTCAGGCAATAGTTTCGCATAACCATCTTTAGCACTATGGGCATGAATATTATTCCAAAATCCACCCTCTTTACGCAGAGCCTCAATTTCACGTCGAGTAAAATCGTTCTGGGGCCTAATATATTTATCATTATAACTTTTAAGACTATCTATAGGTTTTACTAGCCATTCCCAAAACTTTCTGTATGCAGCTGTTCTTATATTATTGCCATGAGTAAAAGGAGATTTTTTATCTATGTATTGTTGTGTGGTTTGCTCGATTAACTCGAAGGCCTCACGAGTACTGTCTGACACTGAATCTGGAATTTCAGGCAATCTCAATGATGAAACCTCTAGCAAAGGGATTTTATCTGGGCTTCGAACAACATCAAACTCGGGAGTGGGTATTTGGCCTTGGATTGTAGAATCTTCAGAACTTGAGTCTGTTTTTTTAGGCATAACTTTTCCTATCTAAATGGAGATTCTTCTGCCTTACAAACCCAAATTGGGCATGCTGAAGATTAGAAGGCCTCGTAGTATTTTTATCGGTATAATGTTATTAATAATTGCGCATTATATTTTCATATTCGCCATAACACAATAAGTTTGTGTTAATTTTCATCATCAGCGGGCTGCAACACGATCTAAACCTCGAAAAATCAGAGTGTTATCGATCATCTGCTTCTAAGATGCTAGTTTAGAGCTCTATGCGGTTAGCTCTGATCACAGGCAAGGCAACCTTTCGTTAGCTTTGTTTGCAGGTATTAGCTTATCTACGTCCGCCTAGGCCGCGCTGACTGAAATTATTCGCATAGCCATTTTCACTGTCAAAAGCCAATTGTATCAAATCATCAACGGTATGAGCGCCAGGTCGGTGAGGCCCTGCTATGGTTGTTGCTGTTGTGGTAGCATTGGCTCTGTGATTACGAACACGTCTTGAATCTGACAAAATACCGCGTGCAGCCCCAGCAAAGAATCGCCCTCTACATCGTGCAGGTGTTTCAGGCTCTCTGAGATAGTCAGACCTATCGGCATCATGCTCTCGACGTTCCATATCTTCAAATAACGGTTCTTCATCACTGCTCGTTGCCCTATCCACTTGGGCAGTTCTACCAATGCTCGCTTCCCCTACTGGTAATGCTTCTGTAGTCGCAAATGTTGTTGACTGACGCTCTTCTGTTGTCTCATGAGTATCATCTTCTTCATCACTGTCACTCTGGTCGCGACTCACTAAGACTGGAGGTTCTTCATGACGAGTCACATCATGAAGAACCTGGTGAGCTGATAGCTCGGATTGTAGTACACTATCTAGCTGTACTTTCGGTGTAACGGGCGCTGCCGACCCAGAGCCTGAGGTCGCTCTTAGAGAAATTCGTGAAACAGGCTTTAGAACATGTGGGATAGGGTGTGAATCAAATGCCACTGCGGCAGCTTGATCAGATTGTAAAACTGTCTCAAACGGTGGTGTTGGCTCTTGTGGCATTGCTGGCGTTGGTTGTTGTGCTAATGGGATCTCTGGCTCTGCTGGCACCACAGGTATCGTAACTGTTGGCCCTTCCACAACAGGGATTGCTGGTATTGAGGGTTTACTTGCTACCGTACTGGCAACCGGTGCTTCTTCCTTCGCGGATAAACCAAGGGTTAACATGCATTCCCCAAACCATTGTTGCTCAATAATCTTTGTGCCAAAAGGGGAAATAAACTTGACTGGCTCGCCCTGCATCACTCGCGTAAAGATATGATGTACAATCTCTTGCTTATTGTGCTCAGTCACAGGTATATACGCTTTAGCATATTTCACTTTTGTTCTGCCTTCAAGCGTCGCATGCCCGTCCTTAAGTGATACGTTATAGGCATATTGAATGTCATCAAGATAGCTACTGATCCAGCGCCTAAAGATAATTTCTCTTTCTCCTCTACTCAGTCCCTGAAGTATTGCGGCCATTTCAGGGGATGGTTGCCTTGAGTATTCACCAGGATAAGCGGCTTCTGCCAAAGCATTGGCACTAGCGCTAGCGCTAGCATCTGCGGCTGGCGAAGAGTCACTATTTACACGCTGTGCTTGTTCAGCTAACGCTGCTCCATCAAAAATTACCTTGCCTTCTTTTGATTTTACTTTAGCAGGTTCGCCTGATTTAACTCTCTTCGCAAGATCTTTAGCATTGCCACCTTTAACAGGTTTGCCTTTATGAGTAGCTCCCTCGACTTTTTTGAGCTTATCGACAACCGCATCAACTTTTCTGTGCACAGTGCTCTTAGAAGGTACCGCAGGCTGTACTGGTGTACTAGCCAACGCATTTACTCTTCTCGCCTCCCCTGCTAATCTAGCGCCATCGAAGGCTGTACTGCCGTCTTTATTTTTGATCTTGCCAGGATTGATTCCTGATTTAATCTTGGCAGCAAAGACTTTTTTGTCGGTATTGGTTAATGGTTTCCCTTTGTAAGTGTAATGGCCTTTTTTGAATCCGGAGACACTGGCATCAACCTCTCTATGGAGATCACTCTTAGCATCAGCAGGTGACGATTTTGAAGTTGCCTGCCCATCCTGTGAAGACGTTGCGTCTGATTGAGTGGTTGAAGCCGCTGGTGGTTGCTGTACAGGCGCTGGCTTCTTCTCAGCGGCAGGTGCTTGCTTCTCCCTCTCCGCCGCCGCTTTAAAGGCACCTCTCATTGCCCCTGTTACCGCGCTCGTCGCTGCGCTTAGCGCCATATCAACAGCATCTTTGCGTTGCGGTCCTCTTTCTTGTGTAGCACATCTAATCCCTGTTGCAGTTGCTGAACTCAGTAAAGATGCACCGACATCATTAGCTGCCGTTGTTACAATCGGGTGGGACATTCCTGCTCCACGGACTACTCCCTGACCAAGAACGCCACCAACTGCTTGCGCACCCTCACCAATGGCATTTTTAAACGCATCTGTGACAAAGTCGGATGCGACCTCTTGAGCTGATGGTGTTGCAGCAGATGTAGCGACGTTGACGGCTTGTGTTACTGCTGAACTAGTAACTGGGCCTGTAGCAGCTGCTATAGCAGTACCTCCGCGTGTTGCCGGGAGCAATTTAGCCGCGATGGGAGTTACCATAGCAGCGGCAGCAATTGGTATTGCGAGCTTAACACCTTCACCTGCTGCTCGATCAAGATTAAAATGGTCATTTGTGACTGATTGTTTAAACAGATTACCACCCATTACACCCACTGCAGCGCCTGCTGGCGGGAAAGAAAAGCTAACGACTGCACCCGCAGCCATCATGCCAAGCCCAAACAATCCACCAACTACACGCTCTGAAGTAGCCGTGGCAGGCAAGCAACTCTCCAATAGCGCTACAGTCTCCTGATAACCATTATGTCTGGCAATACTCAGTGGTGTTACACCAGCAGTATTCTGCGCATAAATATTTGCGCCATGTTCTAAGAGAATCTTCACTGTCTCAGTGTGTCCTGCACATGCAGCCCATAGCAGTGGTGTTGAATTCGCATTTGTCGCATTACGGTGTAAGGCTTCAATATTTGCACCCCACAAAAGCAAATATTTTACAGCGTCTGTTTTGCCATGATATGCTGCCCAGTGTAAAGCTGTAGCATTCTCAGTGACATCGCGCGTTTGATTAATTGCCTCCCCAGACGAGCCATAATACTCCGATAATATGCCTAATGGTTCGTATATTTTGCGAATATCACCTTCGACAGCCCCTGCCAAAAGAGATTGGCGAGCTTGATTGACATTTTTTTGATACATTTTAGATCCTGCTAGTAACACTATTGAATTATATTGGGCCGATATCTTAATCTAATTACAAGCCATATCCAAGTAAGTAAAATTACGTATCTTGACGTGTCGTTACGCTGACACGGCTTGCCTATGCCAGATATACTATTGCAGCTATTGAGGTGTGATTTTAGGAAAATTGAGTCAAATTTCCTTGCCTCAGTGTAATATTCTATGTTACATAAGCACAAGCAATACAAATAGGTATCAAACAACGACTAACATACAGCTTATATTAATCTTATCGAAAATGAATCCCATGACTTAGTTCAGCCACCTCAGACCAACTTCTTGATGCTAACGCAAAGAATTCTGAAGTTACCCCAGCCATTATCATCGGCAAAGCAATAGTGTCATAGGCACTCGACTCAGGATAAAAATACCTATGAATCATTGTAGATAGGCACAACGCCCCATACGCGGATAATTCTGCTGTTGATTCAGTTACTCTACCCGTTTGCTCAGACTCACGAAACGTATACCGGTTGATAGTATTAAAATGATTTTTGCGCAATAGCTCATTCGCACAACGCCCCATTGCTAATGTCAAGAAAAATACACTGCTGATCGCAAAATCAAACGATGAATCTTGTACAAATAAGGAATCATACAGAGTAAGCATGGCTGATAGCACTAATGCCATTACTTTCATTTGAAATCCATATCGGTTTTCTGCTGGCAAAGTAGAATAAGATTGTCGAGCCGACTTGAAAGCCTGTTCTACTGCCACTCGAGATGCTTGGGCCGGCGCGATAATATGTTCATCAGTCACCCGTGATAGCGTTAATGTCGGATTAATAGGGGACTGATTATCCGATAAAAATACCTGAGCTTCATCACCAAAGGTGACACCAAATGCCCGCGCTAAATCATTCCTGAACCCGACATATCTGCGTTTATGTTGTTCATATTGACCATTCCATCGTAATGGTAGCTGCGCCAATCCGGCTGCTTGCTTACCGGAGCGATAGGCCATGCGATTAAATTTTTTACGCAACTCTTTACGTAATGGACAATCATTTTTCTCTAGACGGCGGGAATTTTCGGCCATATGTGCTTTTAACTCATTACTTAAAACCCTTGAGAAACCGCCTGATTTTGATAGATTAATAGTTACACCCCGAGAAATAAAGATATTCTCTTTGATTGCGTCCGCTAAACGTAGAAGGTCATCTTCTGAAATGTAAGCGTCAATTAACCAACCCCCTATACAACCCGAAAATTTAGCCCACACTATCCCCCGAACGATTAACACCCTAGGGG
>PAPY01000037.1 GCA_002709565.1 Legionellales bacterium
AATATTACGCTGCGCGCGAAGTCAATTCGCGCTTGCGCTCAAGAGGGAGAATAGCGATTCTCCCTCTTGAGTAACTCCCATCGCAGATGAAGTATGATATTTGGAAACCCCCATCATGATAAACTCAGCGGGAACCGCACAAGAGCTATAAAATATCTTGATTCCCAATTTCCAATTCGCAATTCGCAATTCGCGATTCGCGAATTGCGAATACACTCTGAAAGTTGGTTCGGCTATTTTGCTTTCAAAGCCGTTACAGCTGTATTAAAATCAACAACAGCAATACAGTTTCTTGAGGTCCAACCATGAAAATCATCATTATTGGTGCCAGTGGCACCATCGGCAAAGCCATTGTCAACGAATTACAGCCGCGTCATGACATTGTTCAAGTCGGTTATTCGTCCGGCGATGTGCAAGTGGATATCACAGATGCAGCTTCAATTCAGCGTATGTATGAGACCATCGATAATATTGATGCTGTCGTTATGGCGACGGGCAAAGTGCACTTTGCTGGACTTGATGAAATGACGGAACAAGATTACCGTCTTGGTCTTGATAACAAATTAATGGGGCAAATCAATGTGGTACTGGCGGGCTTACATCGTATTAATGATGGTGGCTCATTTACCCTGACCAGTGGGATCTTAAACCGTGATCCTATTCAATACGGCAGTTCTGCTGCGATGGTCAATGGTGCTATCGACGGCTTTGTGAAGAGTGCTGCCCTTGAGATGCCTCGGGGTATACGCATCAACTGTGTTAGCCCTACGGTCATCAGTGAGGCTATGGAAGGGTATGCGCCGTACTTTCGAGGCTATCAACCCGTGACTGCAGCCCGCGCTGCATTGGCTTACAGTAAGAGTGTTGAAGGTTTGCAGACTGGGCAAATTTTTACTGTTGATGTCTGAGGTGACGACCGCGTTAGCCGCTTTTGCCCAAAAAATACCATTTTATCTGTCTTGTTGACTAATCCTTTTGGCTGAGGACACCAACCCTTGCGTCTTGTCCCTGAACAAGGTACATTCCTCTGTCTTTCACTTATCACTATGGAATTACTATTATGAGCTTTTTCATCACTGACGCCCTCGCTACTAGCGCTGGACATGGTCAACAAGCAGGCAATCCTTTGAGCTTTTTCATTACCATGGGATTGTTGATTGCTGTATTTTATTTCCTCATGTTTCGCCCACAACAAAAACGCATGAAGGCCCACAAAGATTTGGTCAACAACCTTAGCAAAGGCGATGAAGTTGCAACCAGTGGCGGTATTATCGGCAAAATTACCGGGTTAGAAGAAGACTTTTTAACCGTTGAAATTGCCCAAGGGGTTGAAATTAAAGTTCAACGCGGCTCTGTGGGAACCGTGCTACCTAAGGGAACGATGAAATCGTAACAAGGCCTAGAACTGAGTTTATAGCAAGGACAATCAATGAATAAATATCCACTGTGGAAGTATGCCTTACTTTTAATCATTATCATTCTTGGATTAATTTACGGTGCGCCGAATCTTTTTGGTGAAGATCCCGCGGTGCAAGTCACCGCTACCAGTAAAGCGCCGATGGATGATAAGGTGGAACAAAATATCAAAGACACCTTGAAAACTCAGAACTTGCCTTACAAGAGTTTCGAGCAATTAGATCCTAAGTCTATTCTCATTCGCTTCCCCAGTGCGGAAGTGCAATTGCGGGCCAAAGATGTCTTAAAAGCCACGCTAGGTGAAGACTATACGGTGGCGCTTAACCTCGCTGCCCGTACACCGGCTTGGTTAGACGCTTTTGGTGCTAAGCCCATGAAGCTCGGCCTGGATTTACGGGGAGGGGTGCACTTCTTGTTGGCGATTGATGTGGATTCATTGATCGAAAGTCGATTGAATGGCGACCGTCGCGGTATCGGGGATGAGATGCGCAGTGAGCGTATTCGCTATGCGGATTTGGCTAAGTATGGTGATAACCAAATTTTGTTGAAGCTACGCAACAGTAATGATTTACAAAAAGCCACGAGTATTATTGCTCAACGCTTCCCAGATCTACAGGCAGAAGCCAAGCAAGGCGAGGCTAATACTTTAATCCTTACCATGACCCCAACTGCAACACTAAATGCGCAAAACTATGCTGTGGCGCAGACCACGACGATTTTGCGTAACCGTATTAATGAATTGGGTGTTGCTGAACCGGTGGTTCAACGCCAAGGCGCGGACCGAATTTCTGTGGACTTGCCCGGTGTGCAAGATACAGCGCGGGCGAAACAAATCCTCGGTGGCACGGCAACTTTAGAGTTCCATTTGGCGGATGTGACTAATGACCCCCGTGAAGCTTTAGACGGAAATGTGCCGGCGGGTGCCAAGTTGTATAAATACGACGGCATGCCGTATTTGTTAAAAGATCGCGTGATTTTGTCTGGTACCTCGATTACTGATGCGAACTCAACTATTGCTGAAGATGGTCGTCCGGCGGTAAATATCCGTCTTGGCGGTGGTGGTGAAGCGATGTTTTATCGCATTACCCGAGACAATGTGGGTAAACCGCTAGGTATTGTCTACGTTGAAACAAAACTGGATAGCAAATTGGTTGACGGTAAAGTCGTCTACACACCGCGCAAGACTGAAAAAGTCATTATGATTGCCAATATCAAGAGCGCATTACCCAGTAATTTCCAAATCACCGGTATTTCGGATCCGAAAGAAGCACGAGATTTGGCATTGATGTTGCGAGCAGGGGCGCTGCCTGCACCTATCAGTATTATTGAAGAAAGTACTGTCGGTCCTAGCCTCGGTAAAGAAAATATCAGCAAAGGTGTCGACTCGGTCGTGATTGGCTTTGTGCTGATTATTCTTTTTATGGCGGTGTATTATCGCTTATTTGGTTTGATTGCCAATCTGGCCTTGGTATTAGATTTGATTTTATTAGTGGCGCTACTATCGGTGATAGGGGCAACCCTGACGTTGCCGGGGATTGCAGCGATTGTATTAACCGTCGGTATGGCGGTGGATGCCAACGTGCTGATCTTTGAGCGGATCCGAGAAGAGTTACGTAATGGCATGCCACCCCAAGCCAGTATCCAAGCGGGTTACGAGCGGGCCTTGTCAACCATTATTGACTCCAATGTTACTACCTTGATTGCGGCGATTGCGATGTTTGCCATCGGTACAGGGGCAGTAAAAGGCTTTGCCACCACTTTGACCTTAGGGCTGATAACGTCAATGTACTCGACCGTTGTTGGTACGCGCGCCTTAGTGAATTTGATTTATGGTCGCCGTAGTGTGAAGCATTTGTCTATTGGTATTAAAGTAGATAAGAAATAGGATAGAGACATGGAATTTTTTAAGCAAAATACCCGAATCGATTTCATGCGCTTGCGCAAGTGGGCGCTCATTTTATCTATTGCATTGTTTGCATTTTCCATCGCGAGTTTAGTTATCAATGGCTTGAACTGGGGGTTGGAGTTTACCGGTGGTACCGAAGTCCATGTAGCATTCGATGGACCGGCTAATTTAGGCGATATTCGGGATCAATTAACCGACGCTGGTTATAAGGATGTCGTGGTCCAGAGTTATGGTACGACTAAGAATGTCCTGATCCGTATTGGTGGTTTGCAGGATCTGAAACAAAAAACCATTGGTGATGAAGTTGTAAAACAACTCCCGGGGGCAACCTTACAAAGTGTCGATTATATTGGCCCGCAGGTGGGTAAAGAGCTGGCCACCAATGGGGCGCTGGCATTAGTGGTGGCGATGATTGGTACGGCGATTTATATTGCCTTGCGTTTTGAGTATCGCTTTGCTATTTCGGCGACAGTGGCGTTGATTCATGACCCTATTATTATTCTCGGCGTGTTTGCGTTCTTCCATATGGAATTCGACTTGATTTCCTTAGCAGCGATACTGACCATCATTGGTTATTCCCTCAATGATACCGTGGTGGTGTTTGATCGGGTGCGGGAGAATTTCCGTCGTGAACGTAATATGTCACCTTCCGATGTGGTGAATATGTCGGTGAATCAAACCCTGTCTCGAACCATTATCACCTCGGGGCTTACCTTCTTGGCGGTATTGGCATTGTTGTTGTTTGGTGGCGCGACACTGCATGGCTTTGCTGTAGCTTTGGCTATCGGTATCTTGGTAGGTACATACTCGTCTATCTATGTTGCCGGAGCACTGGCGGTAGCCTTGGGCCTTAATCGCAAAGATTTATTGCCACCCACTAAGGAAGCCCTCGACCAGCGGCCATAGTGAGTCAAATTTAACCATTCTTCTCTGCTATACTTCATAGACTGTGCGCAGCATTTGCTGCGCCATAATTCGAATAAAAATAGGGCTTACGACACAATGAAGCATCGTAATCTTTGCGTAAGCCCTGAGAGCCAAGGAGAAGGTAATGAGAAAACTAGGTCTACATTTAATTATCGCTGCCGCTATGGTTTATGCCGGAGTTGTTTTTGCGGAACGTTATGATTTACCGGCTGATTTAGCCGCTAATGTGCAACCCAGTGTCAATGGCAGCCAAGTTGAATCCCGCAAAGATTATCGCCATCATTGGCGTTCAATGACGGATGAGCAACGCCAAGCATTTAAACAAAAAATGCTGAATAAATGGCAAAATATGAGTGACGCGGACAAAGCCAAAATGCAAAAACGCATGAGTAAACGCTGGGATAAAGCCAGCCCGGAAGAAAAACAATACATGCGCGAAAAAATGGTCCTCAAAATCAAAGCCATGCCAGAAGAAGACAGAGCACAATTGATGTCTGAGTTGCAAGGTTTGCAATAATTATCAACGAAAGGTGCAAACAGACACAGTCTGTTTGCACTATACGCTACGCTAATTTTACAAAAGGATCAGCGGCTCCCGCCTCCCTATGCTCTGCGAGCTTCAGCCTTCGCTCTGCGAGCTACGGCTCGACAAGCCAGCCTATGCTAAAGCTCCATCCTACGCCTAACGGCTTCGGATGGCAGGACAAGTCGGGCGACAGGCTTAACTTCTCGCGATGGGGGTTTCCAAAGGGGGAAATCGCGATTTTCCCCCTTTGGTCGCCGTTGATGCGGCTTTGCCGCATAGGCGATAGTACTTGGAAAGCAGCCTTCCGGCTTAGCCGGGAGCTGCTACAAAAGGATGTACCTTTTGTAATAAGCCTTTAAACACTTTAGGGTTACCAGCAAGAATATTGCCGGTCTCAAGATAATTTTCACTGCCATCCAGATCAGCCACCATACCACCGGCTTCTTTGACCAGTAAAACGCCCGCTGCAAAATCCCATGGGCTTAAGCCGAATTCCCAATAGCCATCCAAGCGCCCTGCTGCAACATAAGCAAGATCTAATGCCGCGGAGCCAGCACGGCGAATATCATTACACTGGGCATAGATAGCATTAAACGTTTGTTGGTAAATGTCTAATTTATCCCGTTGGCGGAAGGGAAAGCTGGTGGCGAGCAAACTGCCGTCGAGACTTTTGTGTTGACTAACGCGAATACGGCGTGAGTTCAATTGCGCGCCGCTACCGCGGATGGCGGTAAATAATTCTTGGCGCATGGGATCATAGATTACCCCAAACTGTAGGCGGCCTTTGTGTTTGATACCGATGGAGATGGCAAATTGCGGAATACCGTGGATAAAGTTGGTGGTCCCATCCAGTGGATCAATGACCCATTGGAATTCATCACCCTCATGATGACTGCCTTCTTCGGCGATGATGCCGTGGTCGGGATAATTTTCCCTAACCGCCTCAATGATAATGCTCTCGGCTTTTTTGTCGACATTGGTGACAAAGTCATTGGTGTCTTTGCGCTCAGTCTTTATCAAGTCTAAGCGTTCACTGGCCCGGGCAATATAATTCCCGGCATTACGTGCTGCGCTGACAGCGACATTCAATATAGGGTTCATGTTGGGCTCACTCATTGTCTACAGGACTTACGCAAAACGCGCTATGCTTTGTTGAATGAGCAGCCAAAAGTGCTCATTTATTCCCATATAAACTCCGCTTTTTGGCTGCTCATTCGCCTCGCCTAGCATCGTTTTTCGTAACTCCTGTGGATCTTACGCAAGTCTTAGTCTTAAAGAACGGGGTGGATTCTAGCACAGGTTGGTTGGATGAAGCGAATAGATTGTTCAATCATCGATTTCTTCGCGGTACTCGCTAGAGTCACCAGTGAAGAAAAGCTTGAATTGACAATCACTTAGCCCGGTAGTGGCTTTGCATTCGTGATTAGGCCAGTGGGGATTGCGGTACTTTTCGATAGTGAAAATACGGTAATCACCTTGAGCTGAGGTGTAATTACATTGAATTTGGCCAGTAAGGGGGAAATAATACGCCCCGCTAAAGCCAGTGCTGTCCGTGATATCACTCTTAAAACTCGCTTTCCAACCTTCCGGTAACCGGTCATTGCCATTAGCGGTGATTTGGCTCATGTCCGGGCACGTCTCTGCCAGGCCCATGGGCGTCCAGAGGCCAAGGGTAAGGGTCATTGCCAGGATTGAGAGTCGTTGTTTCATCTTGTTTCCTATATAATCCTGCGATCGTAGTTGTAGGTATTCTAAATATCATAAGTTTAGCCTATAGCGGATAAATATGCTGCAAAACAAGTGGTTAGCGAGGCAAAAATGCTAAAAAATGTCCGTATTGTGCTGGTTGAAACCAGCCACCCCGGCAATATCGGGGCTGCTGCCCGGGCCATGAAGACCATGGGCCTCACAAAGCTCTATTTGGTGCGCCCAGAGGCTTATCCCCATGAGCAGGCCTTAGCCTTGGCATCAGGGGCTGATGATGTGTTGATGAATGCCCAAGTGCTTGATTCTATTGAAGAAGCCATCGCACCTTGTCAAGTGGTGGTCGGTACCAGCGCCCGGGAGCGCAGCCTGCCCTGGCCATTAATGACACCGCAAGATTGTGCTGAAACCCTTCAGACCCATGACAGTGAAACAGAGATAGCCTTGCTTTTTGGTCAAGAAAGAACTGGCCTTACCAATGAGCAGCTGGCCTTATGCCAATACCATATCTGTATCCCCGCTAATCCGGAATACAGTTCGCTGAACCTGGCACAAGCGGTGCAGGTGCTGTGTTATGAGTTGCGTTTAGCCCTCGGGGAGTCGGAACTGACCGCTAGTGACGTTGGGGGGCCCTTATCCACCGCTGAAGAGCTACAGCTATTCTATGAGCATCTAGAGCAAACCCTGGTCAATATCGATTTCTTGAACCCTGATAACCCTGGGCGGGTGATGCTGCGGCTTAAACGTTTATTCAGCCGGGCGCGGGTAGAGCGCACCGAGATGAATATTTTGCGTGGGATACTGACAGCTATGGACAAAATTGGTTAAAATGCGCCCATGAACAGGATTTACTTAGATTATATGGCAACAACCCCGGTGGATCCCCGGGTAGTGAGTGCGATGCAAGCCTCTCTCAGCAACACTTTCGGCAATCCTGCCTCAGTGACCCATGGCTTTGGCACTGATGCCAGAGAGCAGGTTGAGCTAGCCCGTGCCCAGGTGGCGGAGCTTATCAATGCTGAACCTAAAGAAATCATTTGGACCTCCGGTGCGACCGAGGCAGACAATCTTGCCATCAAAGGTGTTGCCCATTTTTATCAGCACAAGGGCAAACACATTATCACCAGCCAGACTGAACACAAGGCGGTATTAGATACGTGTGCGCAGCTGGCCAAACAAGGCTTTGAAATAACCTATTTAACGCCTAATGCGGATGGATTGATCGCCATTGAGGCTATTGCTGCTGCTATCCGTGATGATACTTTACTGATTTCACTGATGCATGTGAATAATGAAATCGGTGTTATTCAAGACATTGCGGCGGTGGGCAAATTAGCGCGGGAAAAAAATATTTTATTCCATGTCGATGCCGCGCAATCAGCGGGGAAAGTCCCTCTTAATGTTGAAGCGATGAATATTGATCTATTGTCTTTAGCCTCCCACAAAGTTTACGGTCCCAAAGGTATTGGCGCCTTGTATGTGCGTCGTCGTCCACGGGTACGTCTTGAAGCCATGATCCATGGCGGTGGTCATGAACAAGGGTTTCGTTCGGGGACATTACCCACCCATCAAATTGTCGGCATGGGGCAAGCCTTTGCGATTGCTAGGGATGAGATGGTGCAAGACCAAGGGCATGCACAACAATTGCGGGAGCATTTTATGACGCGCATTCAAGATTTACCCAAAGTCACAATGAATGGCTCGGCACAACATCGCGTCTTGAATAATTTAAATTTGTGTTTTCATTGTGTCGATGGTGAAGCGCTGATTATGGCATTGCCAAATTTAGCGGTGTCTACCGGCTCTGCTTGCAACTCAGCCACCATGGATGTGTCTTATGTGTTACGGGGCATTGGCTTAAGTACGGCCGAAGCCAATAGTTCGCTCAGGATTTCGTTTGGTCGTTTCACAACCCTTGACGAGATTGAACAAGCAGCCTCAGACATCATTGATGCCGTTACTCGTTTACGCGCTATGTCACCGTTATGGGAGGATAATTGATGCATGTGAGTGAGTTAGTCAAACAACATTTTGCTACGCCCCAGAATATCGGCACCCTTGAGATTGATGATAATGTCGGATCTGCTAGAGTAGGCTCTACAGCCCGGGGGACGGTGCTACACTTGCAAATTCACCTATCTGGGCAAACACTTATAGACAAGGTACGGCTAAAAGTGCACGGTTGTGGTTATACCATTGCTTGTGCCTCTTATGTTAGCGAGTGGCTGGAGGGTAAATCCCTTGATGACGCAAAACAATTATCCAGCCATGACATTGCGCGAACCTTAGAATTACCTGAGGTTAAACGCCACTGCGCATTATTAGCTGAAGACGCGGTCAAAGCCGCCATTATTGATTATGAGGAAAAACACCATGACTGATGTTCATGTCCAAACTGTTGAGCCACAAGCACTCAAACCCGAAGACGCCATCACATTAACGGATGCCGCCATCGCTCATATCGAAACGTGGATCGCCAAACAAGGGGGTGGAGTAGGTATTGCATTTGGTGTCAAGCCCGCCGGCTGTACGGGTTGGAAATACGTGGTTGATTTTGCTGAGACTGCCCCAGTTGATGCCCATGAATTTAAAGCGACGGATTCTGTTAGTGTATTCGTCGATGACAAAAGCATGCCGTTCGTCAAAGGTACCCGCATCGATTACGTCAAAGAAATCCTCAAGCAAGGCTTTGTCTATCACAACCCCAATGAAAAAGACGCATGTGGCTGCGGAGAGAGCTTTGGTGTGTAGTCTGATAATTGACAATCCTCGGTCTCATTGTTAGGTTTACATCAATGCATTACATAAATATTTAAGGAAGCTTAACTATGAGCAACGATAACTTGCCTAATCGATTGACAGTTGAAGATCAGCTGACAGATTTTTTTCTCTACAAAGCACCGAATGGTGATGTGAAAGTAGAAGTTTTGCTCAATAATGAGACAATATGGTTAACTCAGCAGCATATGGCTGATTTATTTGCGGTACAAAAACCTGCTATATCTAAGCATTTGAAGAATATTTTTGAAAGCGGTGAGCTGGAAGAAAATAGCACAGTTTCCATTTTGGAACATATGGGTGAGAATGGACAAAAATACCCCACGAGGTACTACAATCTGGATGCCATTATTTCAGTCGGTTACCGCGTAAATTCAGCTCAAGCGACGCAATTCCGCATTTGGGCGACACAGCTCATCAAAGAGTACATTATTAAGGGCTTTGCGATGGATGATGATCGCTTGAAGAATGGTCGCTACTTTGGCAAGGATTATTTTCGTGAGTTATTGGAACGTGTTCGCTCTATTAGGACTAGCGAAAGACGTATTTATCAACAGATCACTGATATTTTCGCGGAATGTAGTATTGATTACGATCCTAAATCTGAAACAACACGTCGGTTCTATGCTCATATTCAGGATAAGTTTCATTACGCTATAACTGGACAAACTGCCTCAGAAAAAATTTATCATAGTGCTGATGCAGATAAGCCGCTAATGGGATTGATGACTTATAAGAATGCGCCAGATGGTCGCGTGTTAAAATCTGACGCCACAATCGGAAAAAACTATTTGAATGAGGATGAAATCCGCCGGCTAGAGCGAGCCGTAACAGGCTTTTTTGACTACATTGAGGGGGTCATCGAACGACGCAATACATTCACCATGGAAGGCTTTGCTGAAAGTGTCAATAAATTTCTCGAGTTCAATGAATATAATGTTCTTGATGGTTTCGGCTCAATTACAAGGAATCAAGCTAAGACCAAGGCCATTTCTGAGTATGAGAAATTTAATCATACACAGAAAATTGAATCTGATTTTGATAGGCAAACGAAAATTATGGAGCGCAAGCGAGCAAATAGAGAGTTGAAAGACGAACGGTAGCAGATAGTCTGCCACACCAATTTCAGTTTGTTAACGATGTCCTGATTGAAAACCTAACATAAGCGTCAAGCAAGGCTTTGTTTACCACAACCCCAACGAAAAAGACGCATGCGGCTGTGGAGAGAGCTTCGGGATATAGATATTGCCTCTATGGTCTATTTCGCAACTAGGCGTGATGTTACCTTGCTTGTCTCCCGTAGCATCGAAGATGCGTAGGGAGATGCGGAGAAAGTTTCGGAGTCTGATGCTAGCACTAATCTTAATAGCATTACCTTAGTTTGATATTACCTCGCCTGTCTCCCGACTTGTCATGCCGTAGCTTAAAAAGCGAAGGCTGAAGCATCGAAGATGCGTAGGAAGATGTGGAGAGAGCTTTGGTTTTTAGTCTCATCGACAACAGCCCAGTTGTTTCCATTTTGGAAACAACTGCTACCAATCGCAAGGAATATTAAGTTAGCCTCTGCTCCCCAACCGTGGTGATGATGGTGCGGCTTCATCACTGGGTGATTGATCTATGTGGCAAAGCTCTATCGTAGAAATACAGAGCGGATCAAGTTGGAATAGAATATTAATAATTAATTCAGGTGGGAACCTCATCAAATCCTCATTCACTAGCTGACAACAGAGTAAAGCATAGGCGGGTACTTGAGCTTTCTTTATTGTTTCTCGCTCTCTCTTGCGCTTTAGTATATTGCTAAGTAGTTTTTCTGTCCGTTGTTGATAATCTTGGCTGCCTACTTCTAAATAGTGGATGGAATTGGCATCAGAAATAGCCTGGAGAATAATATGTAATGTATCAGGGTCGAATTTAGTTCCTGCGAAAGATAGCTTGTTCAGCGTTCGGTTGTTTAGCAATGACTTTTGAAACTGGGTTGTTAGTTTTGGCCAGCTTTCTTTGTTATTGCGATCAAAAATTATAAAACTGAAAGACCAGATTATATTATTATTCAATACCAGCGTTCTCAATGCTGTATTGGTTTCAATGGCAGAAATAATAGGGTAAATACTGTCATTTTCCGGTAATCGACAATTCATAACAAGCACCTCAAGAGTTGTATTCACAGTCAGGCCTTCACCTAGTTTTTTCATTGCTGCTACGATGAGAACATGATGATTGTAGTTACAGTTACCAATATGCAGTTCGCGAACAGTCTGGTTCAGTCGAAGAAATTCACCAATGGAAGATAGCAGCTGATGGTCGAGGCCATTTTTAGTAATATTTAATGATTGTAGGGTGCTATTTCTATCGCTACCTAATACGCCAAGTAAGGATTTAACGCCTTCAGCACCAATACTATTTCCTTGCAGATCTAATGAACGAAGATAGGTATTGTTAGCAAGCGCTTGGGCTAATTGTTGAGTCTCCTCAGGGCCTATTGTGTATGCTTTTTGCTCATCTGTAGAACCATCCATTGTTTCTTCTTCAAGAATCGCCCGAGCGTTTAAAGCGCTATCAGCGGTCTTTTCGGGTACGGGGTTAGCCTTCTCACGCCGCTCTCGTCTCCCGTCACCGCTGCCGCCATCCCAATTGTCAGCAGCCAGGTGGAGTAAGTCATCATCATTGAATTGAATGCCAGACTTAGGTTTTGGTCGCAAGTCCAGATGGATGAGGGTTGGGTCATTAGCATCGAGGCGTGCTAATGCGTCATCGAATCTTTGACGCAGTGTTCTTGTTTCTTCAGGGTACTCTACCCGCTCACCTGGTTTGCTATCGACAGAGGGAAAAAACATGGCTAGCTCATTTTTAGTTATAGATTGTGGGCAGGAGTGTACATATCGTAGCTTGTAACTACAAGGTTGATGGCTGCTCCAATCGCGAAAAACCGCTTCCCACGCCTCGCAATTGCCTGAAAATCCACGTATAATCCGCTCCGAAATTAATCATTTGGAGTAAAAAATGGCCATTGAACGTACTTTATCCATCATTAAGCCTGATGCTGTCGCTAAAAACGTCATCGGTAAGATATATTCGCGCTTTGAAGATGCGGGTTTACGCATCGTCGCTGCCAAAATGGCCCATTTGAGCCAGGCTGATGCCGAAGGTTTCTATGCAGTTCACAAAGAACGTCCATTTTTCAAGGACTTAGTGAATTTCATGATTTCTGGTCCGGTGCTTATTCAAGTGTTGGAAGGTGATGGCGCTATTCTCAAGAACCGTGACATCATGGGTGCGACTAACCCACAAGAAGCAGCCCCTGGTACGATTCGTGCTGATTTCGCTGATAGCATCGATGCTAACGCCGTCCACGGCTCTGACAGTGCTGAGAATGCGGAGACTGAAATCGCGTTCTTCTTTAAGCCTGAAGACATCTGCGAACGCGCAGCGTAAGGACGCTAACCATGAGCGGTGAAGAGAACAAATGCAATTTGCTCGGGCTCGATGAGACTGCTCTCATCGAGTACTTCACTGCTATGGGTGAAAAACCTTTCCGTGCCCGTCAGGCGCTGAAGTGGATTCATTTTTTTGGGGTCACTGACTTTGACCAAATGACCACTTTCAGTAAAGACTTACGTCAGCGCTTACGGGACAATGCCACGATAATCCCACCGAAGATTATCTTCGAAAAGCCTTCCAGTGACGGCACCTACAAGTGGTTGTTGGAAATGGCCGATGGCAATCGGGTAGAGACGGTCTATATCCCCGAGCGCCAGCGGGGCACGTTATGTGTGTCTTCCCAAGTAGGATGCGCACTGAATTGCAGCTTTTGCTCTACGGGCAAACAGGGCTTTAGCCGCAACCTCACTACGGCTGAAATTATCGGCCAAGTGTGGGTTGCAGCGCGCCGATTATCCAAAATTGGCGGTGAACATGACCGTCAAGTGACCAATGTGGTGATGATGGGCATGGGCGAGCCGTTATTGAATTTCGACCCCGTTGTCAGCGCCATGGATTTGATGATGGATGACAATGCCTATGGCTTGGCAAAACGCCGTGTAACCTTAAGTACTTCAGGCGTGGTGCCAGCAATGGAGCAATTACGACAAGTCAGTGACGTGGCATTAGCGGTGTCTTTACACGCGCCCACCGACGAATTACGGGATATTTTGGTCCCTATCAACAAAAAATACCCGTTGGCTGAATTGATGGCCATGTGTAAAAAATATTTCCAAGGCCAGCCACGGCGTAAGATCACCTTTGAGTATGTGATGCTGGATGGGGTCAATGATACCCCCAAACACGCCAAACAGTTGATAAACTGCTTGCAGGGTGTGCCGGCAAAGGTTAACCTGATACCTTTCAATCCGTTTCCGAAAACTATTTATCAGCGTTCATCGGATGCGGCGATTGACAAGTTCCAGAAGATTTTGATGGCGGCCGGTTTGACCACCATCACCCGCCGGACCCGGGGCGATGATATTGATGCGGCTTGTGGTCAATTAGTAGGCGAAGTGAACGATCGCACGCGTCGTAGCGAACGGATTGATAAGATCATGGTCCAGGTGGTGAACAAGCATCAAGCACTGGACGGGCAATTAGAACAGAACAACCACTAGGCGGCAAAAGGAGTTTCGCAGGTGACGAGTAACATGAACAAAATCCTATGTATTATTAGCGTCGGTCTCTTGGTTAGTGCATGCACCAGCAGCAAGACTTCCATGACCGAAGATGCGAACATGACTGATGGTGTCACGAGTACTGAGACCATGAAACAAGTCAATCACGAAATCACCAGCTACAATCCAACCGCTGCTAGTTACAATATGCAGCTGGGTGTGGCGTATATGCAACAAGGGGATATGCAACGGGCCAAGCGCAAATTACGCATGGCTGAACAACAAGATCCTAACTCACCCATTATTCTCGATGCGATGGCTTATTATCTTGAGAATGTCGGTGAAGTGGGTAGTGCAGAGAAATACTACCGCAAAGCCATGACGTTTGATAAACAACGGGGTGAAGCCCAGAACAATTACGGCGCTTTCCTGTGTCGTCGAGGCCGTTACACCGAAGCCGAAAAGTACTTCATGGCTGCTGTCAGTGATCCTAATTACTTAACACCAGGTCAAGCCTACGAGAATGCCGGACTCTGTGCCTTGGATGTGCCAAACAACCAAAAAGCCGAGCAATATTTTACGAAGGCGTTACAAAATAATCCACATTTAGCGACGTCATCCTTAGAGATGGCCCACATCAGTTACGACAAACAGGATTACCCACAAGCGAAGAAATACCTAGAAAACTATGCTAAGTATGGCCAACCGAGTGCGGAATCGTTGTATTACCGTGTCAAAACGGAATTAGCATTGGGTGATGACAATGCCGCAGCAAGTGATTTGTTGTTGCTAAAACATCGTTTCCCTGACTCCAAGGAATACCTAGCACTGAAAGAAGAGACCACCACATGAACGAACAAGAAACCGACGTAGAAGTCATTGAACAAATGGTACATACCCCGGTCCATATGGATTTGGAAGGGCCTGGTGCATTATTACGGGATGCCCGTATCGCCCAGAAGTACAACGAACAAGATGTGGCTGCTTATTTGCGCCTCTCGACGGATGTTATTCGTCACCTCGAAGCAGACCGCTATGAGAAATTACCAGCCCTGACGTTTGTCAAAGGCTATATCCGTAGTTATGCCAAATTGGTTGGCTTGTCTGGCGATGAGTTAGTGGCCAAGCTAGAACGGGTGAATTTAACAGAAGCAGCGACAACAAACCCTGTACAAGTTGAACAAGAGGCGAGCTTTAAAGACCGTCATGTGCGCTGGGTAAGTTATGGTATCGTTGGCTTGTTAGTAGTCTTAGTTGCTACTTGGTGGCACGGCCACAGCAGCAATGATACGGCCACGGTTGCCCAAGCAGATGAAGCTGCAGTTGCAGTCAGTAATGATGCCGATGAAACGGCAGAAGTGGATGATAATGGTGACGCGCAAAAGGATCTTGCGGCTAAAGCGTCAGATGATAGTGACGAGCAAGTCGCTAATGCTGACAGCAAAGAGACGACGAAACAAAGCTAGTTTAGGATCCTTACCATGAGTAAGACAATTCAAGCCATTCGTGGCATGAATGATATTTTGCCCGCTGAGATTGGCACGTGGCAATTTGTCGAAGCCATACTGCGACGCTTAACCGCTCAGTATGGCTATCAAGAAATTCGCCTGCCCGTGGTGGAAGTGACCCCATTATTCAAACGCACTATTGGCGAAGTCACTGACATCGTCGAGAAAGAAATGTATGAATTTGAAGACCGCAACGGTGATTCAATTTGCATGCGCCCAGAAGGCACAGCCGGTTGCGTGCGTGCCGGTATTCAACACGGTTTACTTTATAACAAAACTCCTAAACTTTGGTACAGCGGTCCTATGTACCGTTATGAGCGCCCACAAAAAGGCCGTTATCGTCAGTTTTATCAATTTGGTCTTGAAGCTTTTGGTATTGCGACACCGGATATCGATGCCGAGCTGATCGCTTTTACCGCGGCTCTGTGGCGTGAGCTAGGTTTAACGGAGCACTTGTCGTTGCAAATTAATTCCTTAGGTACCCGAGAAGTACGGGCTAAACACCGAGAGGCCTTAGTGGCGTACTATAGTGATCGTCAGGATCAGTTAGATGAGGATAGTCAACGGCGTTTGACGACCAATCCATTACGGATTTTGGATAGCAAAAATCCCGACATGATTGCCTTGAATGATGAGGCGCCAAAATTATTAGATTATTTGGATGAGGCTTCAAAGGCGCATTTTGAGCGTTTATGTGAATTACTCACTGCAATGGGTATCCAGTATCAGGTAAACCCTTGCTTGGTGCGCGGCTTGGATTATTACACCAAGACGGTATTTGAATGGGTGACCACTGAACTAGGCGCTCAAGGTACGGTGTGTGCTGGTGGGCGTTATGACGGCTTAGTTGAACAGCTGGGAGGACCTAAAGACACGCCTGCCATTGGGTTGTCCATGGGGCTCGAGCGATTAATTTTACTCTTACAAGAGCAAGCGCGCATCACGGAAACCGCAGTAGTGGGTGTGTATTTGATTTTGGCGGGTGCAGAGGCAGAAAGTAGAGGCATGAAGATTGCCGAAGACCTACGCCAGGAATTCGATAGGCACTGTATACTGACCAATCTCGGCGGCGGCAGCATTAAGAAGCAATTCAAACGGGCGGATAAGAGTGGCGCAATGTTTGCTTTGGTCTTAGGCGAGGATGAGCTGGCAAAAAAAGAAATCAAAGTAAAGCGGTTAAGAAAAATAAGCGCACTGAATGACTCGGATATAGAAAGTTTTGAGTTAAACAATATTTCGCAATTGGTCGAATATCTAGGTGAACAATTAGGGTATCGGCAACGTGGTAGAGTGAAGAGAAACTGAAATAAGGAGACAACTGGTGGATTATTTAAATGAAGACGAACAAGTCGAAGCCTTAAAAGGCTGGTTAAAGAAATACGGTACCTCAATTGTCACGGGGGTGGTGCTCGGAATAGTGATTATGTACGGTATTCAATACTGGAAAAAACACAGCGTCGAAACCTCCATGCAAGCATCTATCCTCTATGAGCAAATGCTCAATAGCTTGGCCAATGGCAACAAAGATGACGTTAGTGAACAGGCCAATACCTTAAAGTCTGATTATGCCAAAACTCCCTATGCTGGTGCTGCGAGTTTGTTATTAGCTCGCGAAGCTGTCTATCAAGGTGATCTGAAGGCTGCTTCTGAGGATTTAGCCTGGACTATCAAGAACAGCAAAAATCCAGCTCTGCGCCAAGTCGCGCGCCTGCGCCAGGCGCGAGTATTATCATCACTCAATGATAATCAAGCTGCCCTCGATGTCTTAAGCAAGGTAGATGATGCTTCATACCAAATGGCGATTGATGGCGTTAGTGGTGATATTTATTTGGCGATGGATCAAAAAGACAAAGCGGAACAGCGTTATCAAGCGGCGCTCAAGATTGTGCCGGTGAATAGTAGTTTTCGGCCGATACTGCAAATGAAATTGAACAACATTAACGGTGCATAACCTAACCCACGACACTGCGGAGCAACAATGAAGCGATTGGTTTTTTTCTTAATGGTAGTGATGGCAGCGTGCAGCATGAGTGGCTGTAACACGTTAGGGTTCGGTAAAACCAACAAACAACCCTTACCTCCTTTGCCTGAGATCAAAGATCCCATCCAAATCCAAAAAGTATGGCAAGCGCGCCCCGGCGTCGGTAGCCATGGTCAATACTTACGATTAACGCCTCAGTTAGACGGTAGTACTATTTATACCACGGATGTTAAAGGCCATATCAGTGCTGTTGCTGACTTGGATGGGCGTATCTTATGGACCACTAAGGTCAAAGATTCCATTACGGCGGGTCCAGGTGCCGGTGATGGTCGGGTTTATATAACAACCGGCAACGCGAAAGCCTATGCATTTGATGCCAAGACAGGCAAACAGCTTTGGCAAGCAAAGATCTCAAATCAATCCTTAGCCAATCCTGTTTATACCAATGGTTTAGTTATCTTCAAAACCATCGACGCAGATGTCATCGCTTTGAATGCCCGTACTGGCAAGCAAGTATGGCACTATGAAGGTGACACGCCACGATTAATTTTGCGGGCTAGTAGTGTGCCAGTCGAGACTCACGGTGGGGTCGTGGTTGGCTTTGCCAACGGTGAAGTTGTGGTGTTGACGGTCCAAGAAGGCAAACTATTCTGGCAAAAACAAGTCGCCGACCCACAAGGATTTTCTGATTTATCGCGCATGGTGGATATCGATGCTGATCCTGTTCCAGCGGGCAATACGCTTTTTGTGGCGACCTACCAAGGTAATATTTCTGCCCTTGATTTG
Organism: Legionellales bacterium; assembly: GCA_002709565.1. Classification (GTDB taxonomy): domain Bacteria; phylum Pseudomonadota; class Gammaproteobacteria; order UBA1113; family UBA1113. The sequence continues at coordinate 18,131 of PAPY01000037.1, forward strand.
CGTACCGGCAAATTGATTTGGCAACACAAATTATCATCGTATACTGGCATGGCGGTTTCTGATGATAAGGTCTTTGTGACTGATGCGGATGGTCGGATTTGGGCATTCAATGCAAGCACAGGTCAAGTGGCTTGGCGCCAAAATAAATTAGCACGCCGCCAATTAACGGGGCCTGCATTATTAGGACACTATTTAGTGGTTGCTGATAGAACCGGTTATGAGCATTGGTTAGATCAAGCGGATGGTGATATCAAAGCGCGGCAATTCCTTGGCAAAGCTGGGGTGATTACCAATCCTTTTACCCATGGGAATCGGGTGTATTTGCAAATGGAAGATGGCAACTTGCTAGCACAGCGGGTGGGATAAGCCATGTTACCGGTCATTGCCATTGTTGGACGTCCTAATGTCGGTAAATCGACATTGTTTAATCGCCTCACCAAGAGCCGTGATGCTATCGTTGCTAATATGCCGGGTGTTACCCGGGATCGGCAATATGGCGAAGGCCAACTGGGTGATAGACCTTATATCATCGTTGATACTGCCGGAATTACCGGCGATGAAATTGGCGTTGATGGGCTAATGGCAGAGCAAATTAAACAAGCCCTCGAAGAAGCCGACCAAATTATTTTTATGGTGGATGCTAGAGATGGCTTGACGCCAACGGATGCAGCTATCGCGCGACAACTGCGTCAATTACAAAAGAAAGTCTATATGGTGGCCAACAAAATTGATGGTCTTGACCCAGACATGGCGTTAGCGGAATTCTACGAACTCGGGATGGGGGATATTTACCATATCGCCGCAGCCCATGGCCGTGGGGTGACTAGCCTCATTGAGCATATCCTCGAACCCCTTGCTATTGACGTCGAAACCCATGAAGACAAAGATAAAGGCATCAAGATAGCCTTTGTTGGGCGGCCTAATGTGGGTAAATCAACATTGATTAATCGTTTGCTCGGTGAAGAACGGGTCATTGTCTATGATGAGCCGGGGACTACCCGTGATAGTATTTTTATTCCTTTTGAACGTCATGGTAAGCAATATACGTTAATAGATACCGCGGGTGTTAGACGTCGCGGTAAAGTCCATGAGACGGTGGAAAAATTCTCTGTCATCAAAACACTGCGCGCTATTGAAGCCGCCAATGTGGTGATTTTTGTGTTTGATGCGCAGCAGGGGATAGCGGAGCAGGATTTAAAGATTTTAAGTTTCATCATTGATGCCGGACGTGCGCTGGTGGTTGCGTTTAACAAATGGGATGGTATGGATGAAGATGACAAGAAGCAAGTCAAGAGTGAGCTAGAGCGACGGCTTGAATTCTTGCAGTTTGCCCGTTTTCACTTTATCTCTGCGCTTCACGGTACCGGTGTGGGTCATTTGTATAAATCTATCAACGAAGCTTATGAAAGTGCCACACGAGAAATGAGCACGCCACAACTAACCGCTATTCTTGAAGCGGCTATCGAGAAACACCAACCACCCATGGCCAAGGGGCGTCGAATCAAATTACGTTATGCCCACCCAGGTGGTCATAACCCGCCAATTATTGTTATTCATGGTAACCAAACTGATGCCCTTGCAGATAGTTATAAGCGCTACTTAATGAATACCTTCAGGGACGCGTTAAAAATAATGGGTTCACCCATACGTCTCCAATTTAAGAGCAGCAAGAATCCGTTCGCCGGCCGGCGCAATAAACTCACCCCACGCCAACAGAACAAAAAGAAACGCTTGTTCAAGCATTTGAAGAAGTCGAAGTGATGGGATTATTGGGTTATCCGGTCTACTAGCAAGGGTGGTTTTTGACGTCTCCATTGCAATTAAAGAGCTGAAGCTTGCCCGACTCAATGTCTCCGAGACTCCATAATACCACGTGAAATTTCATAGACAGATTGTGTTTTTTTTCACATTGGACCGAAGCCAAACACGCAGTTGGATTACTGTCAGTGTCTGTTGCTATTTGTAACGTATTACATGACGTACTAGCCTCAGTACTATTCCATTCCTTTTTGCATTCTTCCAACTCGTTATCGGAGCCAGCATAAATTGGCACAGCCAGACCAAGTGCAAACAAGGTGACTACGGGGAGTAGAAGTTTCTTATACATTTTAGGGTACCTCTAGTATTTTATTATCTCTAAGCTTAGGTATAGTATAGTTCATACCTGCTTAGTGAGCCGTAAAGGAGTGTTAAGTGACTGATTCCCGCTTAATTGAGTGTGGATTCTAGCTAGACGTGCGACAATGCTAAAAGCGCTCCATTTTCAGCCCGTTGCTAACTCCTTGATTATCAGGGAAAGTTTTTAGGGTGGCTCAGGCCTACCCAGGAAGTTAGTTAATAGCTTGTTAATAGTGATTATGGATCAGAGCACCTCATGCAAACGCCGCGCATAATCATCGGTCATGCCGGAGATATAATCACATACGGCACGATGTGTGTCGGTATGGGCGACTTTGCTTTCTGGTAATAACTTGCTGGGATTAGCAATCATCGCATCAAACAGCTCCATTAAGATCAAAGCCCGCTGATGAACACTGGCTTGGTTTTCGCGTGAGAAAATAACATTGTCTGCAAAAAAGTTTTTGATAATATCCACTAATTCACGGGCATTAGCGCTCAGTACAGCATTGAACTTAACGAGACTGTCCGCAAATCCAGACTGAGGGATTATCGCTATCGATTGGATCAAGTAATGGATTAATTGTCCCGCCGTACTTTTGCGGATATGTTGTTGGCTATGGAATAGTTGTTTAATGAGCTGAGTAAGATGTATTTCAGTATTTAATGTAGCAAACTGACTATGTTGTTCGAGTGCGGTTATGAATTCATCTTGATTAATTAAATCAAAGAAAATCCCATCTTCTAAGTCATGAATTGAGTAAGCAATATCATCAGCTAAATCCATTATTGAGCAGTCGAATGATTTGCAGCGGGTGCGGCCAGTTTGGTCAATCTGTTGAAAGTGCTGTCTGTCTTCTTCTGAAAGTGGAGCCAAAACCCAATCGACAGTCTCAATTTCGGTGTCGTAATAGCATTTTTTGGGTTCCCAATCAGTCAGTATCACAGCAGCGTTTGCAATGTTGTCATTAGGAAAACTGCCGGGTATCTTGCAAAATGGCGCAGGGTATTTTAATAATCCTAACAGGCTCCGTCGAGTTAAGCCAAGACCATGATGCTCGGTGAATTCTTCAAGTTCCGTGGTGACGAGCCGCAGGGTTTGGGCATTGCCTTCGAAGCCGCCATATTGATGCATCTTGAAGTTAAGTGCTGCTTCACCAGCATGGCCAAAGGGAGAGTGGCCAATATCGTGGAGCAGGCATAGCGTCGTAATCAAGCGGTCATAGTCATTAGCATCAATACGCAGTAGATGATTGCGCTCCTCATCGTTGAGATTTGGCAGGGCAGTCGTACGCAGATGCTGTATGATACCACGGGCAATAGAGGCAACCTCCAAGGAATGAGTCATACGGGTGCGGTGAAAATCGCCTTTTTCGGGGCCAAACACTTGCATTTTGCCCTGCAGGCGGCGGAAGGCGAAAGAATGGATAACTCGGCATTCATCCCGCATAAAGGGGCTACGGGGGTCATTGGGGCGCTGGTCGGCATTGTTGCCCCAGCGGTCTTCCCAGCACTTGTCTGCGATCATAGGTTATGTCTCCCAATCCGATGAATTAGGGGGTATTTTACCTGTTGGACTATACTTTGGCTATGAATTACTCATAATAATTACCAGGGATGCAGGATGAAGAAATTACTCAAAATCACCGGATTTACCTTGCTTGGGGGAGTGCTGCTGCTCTTTGTGGGCGTGTGTCTATTTATTACGTTTTTTGATCTCAATAATTTTAAACCGCAAATCGAACAGCGGGTGAGTGACACCTTGGGCCGAGAATTTGTGATTCATGGAGATGTTAAAATTGACTACAGCTTGAGGCCAACGGTTGCTCTAAATAATGTTACTGTGGCCAATGAGCAAGGTGCTAAGGCGGAGTACTTCTTCAAGGCCAAACAAGTAGAAGTGGGCTTATCTGCTCGCCAGCTTTTAAAAAAAACTATCGACATTGAAACTTTTCGTTTAATTGGCGCACAAATTAATCTCGAAAAAAATAAACAAGGCAAAGTGAACTGGCAGTTCCTTACAGCACTGCAGACTAAGCTTGAACAAAATGATGAACCTATCAAAAAGCTCCCCATCGAGAAAGTACGGGTTGATGATTTTACGCTAAATTATTTTAATGGTGTAACCAATCAATCTCAAGAATTTTTGCTTGAGGCGCTGGGGATCGATTTTCATGCGTTTCCTACGATGGCAATCTATGCCAGAGGTAATTATATGCGTCATGATTTTCATTTACAGGGCAAACTTCATGGCGTTATTGATGATGAGGATAACAAACTTGAGATTGATGTTAAGACCAATATTGGCAAAACAAATCTCAGTCTTTTCGGCTCAATCCATTTACCACCAACAACACCATGGCTTGATGCTAAACTTGCAATTAACAGTGATGATACCCGTGATTTGGCAAAGTTACTGGATATTCAAGCAACCACAGTGAAGACGCTAGCCTTGAATAGTCAAGTGATAGCAGATGATAAAGGCTTTCATTTCAATGAGACCAATGCCACTATCGGCCAAACTACTTTTGTTGGTAGTCTGACGCTGGCAGCTGAAGCGAGCAAAACCTGGCTTAACGCTGACATGCATGTCAAAGGCCCATCAACCGATGATATCCGCCGCTTGTTCAGTTTACCTATCGGCAAAGTATCACCGATGGATTTACAGGTGAAAGTCAAAGCAGACAAAACCAACTTCCATTTCCAGACTCTGAAAGGCAAAATTGGCTCTACTCAGATTAGCCTCACGGGTCTTATTAAACCTTATGCCAAAAGTAATTGGATGGATGTCAGTGCCAGTGCCCGTGGTTCATCTGTACGAAACATTAATCAATTACTAGACATCACGTTGCCAATTATTGGTGCCATCAATATGCGCGGCAAAATCAAAGCCTCTGGCGATGTATATAACTTTACAAGCTTAAGTGGGAATATCGCTGGCAGCCATATTAATGGTAGCGCAACGGTTGATGATAGTAAGCGCGCAACAGGGCTCAAGCTCAAGATTAGCTTACGTAATAGCAATGCCGGTAAATTTATTCGTGATCTTGGGATCAGTAATGCCTTTAGGGGAGGCAGTCTGCGCGCCTATATTGATGTGATGACACAATTATCAGAAGCCAAAAATGTGATGAAGAACGCAACAGGCAGGGCAGAGATATCCCTCTTAAATACACAATATTATCGTACTGGTGGTAGCCAAGACGGGGCAAAATTCCGCGAGTCATTGTCAGGTAAATCAACGACAACCGTACCTATTAACTGTTTTATTGGGTCATTCACCTTAAAGAATGGCATGGCGCAGGTAAAGACCTTTGTATTCGACAGTCCGCAAGCGACAGTCAAAGGCAGTGGAACGATTAATTTGAGCAATGAAAGTATTAATCTCGATTTGTCGCCGTATTTTAAATCCGTCGGTCCGGGCACTCTTATCCGTAACGCCAAAATGACAGGTACCTTATCTCAGCCTCGCGTCAGTCTCACTGTCACCGCTGGCACTTTCATCAAAACCGCCATTGGTGTCGCCACCGGCGGGGTAGGTCTCGTCGGCATCATCGGCGCTGAAACCCTCGCCAATATCGGTGCAACGAATAATGCTTGTGCCAAGGCATTGAAGGTGCAGGGACGGTAGTTTTTACACACGCAGATGTTACGTATATTCGCTACTTATCAATAAGTAGCGAAAATATGGAACATTACTGTCTATCGATCTGCATATTCTCCTATTTACGCCTCTATTTGCTTTCTGTTGGCAAAATGACTAGATCATGGCTATAATGTATACCACAGCAGTCAAAAGTCAGGGTTATGTCTACTGTAATAGTCATTAAGGTGTTATTATGGCCGAAAAAAGAACATATTCAAAGTATTGCGAAGAAGCAGCAATTTTGCTTGGTAAGCAGATCAAGGCAGCCCGGCTTCGTCGATCCTGGTCGCAAACAATGCTTTGTGAACGGGCAGGTATTAGCCGAGTAACATTACAAAGAATCGAAACAGGTGATTTGCGCACGGCAATAGGACTATTCTTTGAAGTTGCCGTTCTGGTCGGGATCCGTTTGTTTCAAGAAGATAAACGCAGCTTAGGAGATCGAATTAGTAGCTTAGAGGACCAAATCACCTTGCTACCTAAACCATCACCGATATCAGATAAGGATTTTGATGATGACTTCTAATGAAAGTAAAGAAACCTATGTTTGGATCTGGTTACCTGGTGAGATTACACCCGTTGTAGCAGGCAGGCTTATCTTTAGTAATGGACGGTATTTGTTTAATTATGGTAAGAACTATTTAGCTCGTACTGATGCGATTTCAATTTATGATAGGGAATTACCATTACAACCGGGAATATTGAATTCTGGAAGTGATCTTATCATACCTAATGCTATTCGTGATGCTGGACCTGATGCTTGGGGCCGGCGCGTTATTATCAATAAAATGTTAGGGAAAGAAGCGCTCACATCATCACATGCGGATTTGAATGAATTAACGTATCTCCTTGAATCTGGTTCTGATCGTATCGGTGCATTAGATTTCCAGCGCTCAGCAGATCATTATGAACCCCGTGGACCAGATGCGGCAACCATCGAAGAGTTACAGGAATCAGCTTCACGTGTGGAGCAGGGTATCCCACTATCGCCCCAACTTGATATGGCACTTGCTCATGGTAGCTCAATTGGTGGTGCTAGGCCGAAGGCATTAATTGATTCTGACCATAGTAAATATATTGCAAAATTTTCTTCAACTACAGATCTGTATAGCATTGTTAAAGCTGAATATATCGCCATGAGACTTGGAAAATTAGTCGGGCTTAATATTGCTGAAGTTTCATTAACGAAGGCGAGTGGAAAAGATGTATTGCTGATTCAGCGCTTTGACCGTGTAAGGGTTAATTCGCATTGGCAGAGAAGGGTATTGTTGTCAGCATTGACCCTGCTTGGTTTAGACGAAATGATGGCACGGTATGCAAGTTATGTTGATTTGGCTGAGCTAATACGTCAACGATTCAGATCACCTCAAAAAACCTTGATGGAGTTGTTTTCTCGCATTGTATTTAATATTTTAGTAGGGAATACAGATGACCATGCGCGGAATCATGCAGCATTTTGGGATGGACAAGAGTTAGAGCTCACACCTTGCTATGATATCTGTCCACAACCTCGTACCGGCTTTGAAGCAACTCAAGCCATGCTGATAGGAGACAATAATCGTGAGAGCAAGCTATCAACTTGTGTTGAAGCAGCACATCACTATTTATTATCACCTGAAGAAGCGAAGCAAATTATTGCCTCTCAAATTGAGATTATTGCAGAGAATTGGTCGGTTGTGTGCGATAGTGCTGAACTGACAGAAACAGAGCGTAATTATTTCTGGAGAAGACAGTTTTTTAATCCTTACGCGTTTGAGGGGGCTACTGAGTTTGAACCATAGTTTGCCGAGGATAGAATTCTACCCCTGCTTCAATCCCGCCTGGATCATAATCGTCGCACCTATTTCTTCGATGGAACGATTAGAGGTATCGATGTAGGGTAAACGTTCACGGACAAAGATTTCTTCCGCGGCCTGGAGTTCGTGACTGCATTGTTTGAGTTTGGCATAACGGCTATCGGGTCGGCGCTTGTTGCGCACCATGTGTAATCGTTCCGGCTCGATGGTCAAGCCAAATAATTTTTTGCGATACGGTTTTAAGATATCTGGCAGACTGCCTTTATCCAGCTCTTCTTCGTTAAACGGATAGTTCGCTACGTACAAACCAAAGTGCAAGGCCAGATATAGACTCGTTGGGGTTTTGCCGCAGCGGGAGACGCCTACCAAAATGATATCCGCTTCGTCGTAATTTTGGATACCCAATCCATCATCACAACTCAAGGTATAATTCACCGCATCAATTCGATGATGGTATTGATCGTAATTTTGCACCCCATGGGTCAGGCCAATACTGTGAGACGAGGTGACTTTCAGTGCTTCTTCAATGGGCTGAATAAAGGTATTAAAAATATCCATGAACACGCCTTTGCACTGGCTGATGATGGCTTGGATATCTTTATCAATAATCGTCGCAAAAATAAACACCTGGCCTTCGCTAGTATCACAGGCGTGGTTGATGGTGGTGACGGCTTCTTGAGCTTTGGCAGCAGTATCAATAAAAGGCAGGGTGAGTTTTTCGAATTTAATGTTCTTGAATTGAGTGAGCAAACTATTGCCAAGTGTGGCAGCGGTGATCCCGGTGGAGTCAGAGACGAAAAAGACTTGATGCTTCATGAAAAATTTCCAGTGTTTTAGGTTTACCCCCTATACTTTAACACCCCAGTAAGCAACAATAACAGCATTTATTTTGACGAGTAGGGAGCCAGCGTGAGCGATATCATCAACTTTGACAAACTGGGCTTAAATGACATCGATAAAGTGGGAGGCAAGAATGCCTCCTTAGGCGAAATGATCCAACATTTGAGCAAATTGGGGGTCAAAGTTCCTGGCGGCTTTGCCACCACCGCCGATGCTTACCGGGAATTCATGGATGAGAATCAACTCAATGACAAGATTTATCAAGCGTTGGATAAACTGGATGTTGATGATGTCTCTGCCTTGGCCAAGTCCGGCGCACAAATCCGTCAATGGGTGTTAGAGGGCACATTTTCCGATAGTTTGGTTAAGTCTATCACCGATGCTTGGGAGGCAATGACAGCGGGCAAGTCAAAAGACTTCACCGTCGCGGTGCGTTCATCGGCTACGGCTGAAGATTTACCCGATGCCTCGTTTGCCGGTCAGCAAGAAACCTTACTTAATGTGGCAGGTCTTGATAATGTCCTAAAAGCCATTAAACAAGTCTTCGCGTCACTGTTTACCGACAGGGCTATTGCTTACCGGGTGCACCAAGGCTTTGATCATCGTAATGTGGCATTGTCCGCCGGTATCCAACAAATGGTGCGCAGTGACATTGGTGCCAGTGGGGTTGCGTTTTCTATCGATACTGAATCCGGCTTTAGCGATGTTGTGTTTATAACAGCAACCCATGGTCTGGGTGAATTGCTAGTACAGGGTGCGGTGAATCCCGATGAGTTTTATGTCTATAAACCCGCGCTAAAAGCTAACCGGGATGCGATTTTGCGACGTAACCTCGGCAGCAAAAAACAAAAAATGATTTATGCGTCGCCCAGTGCGAGTGAAACCATTCAAACGGTGGATACCGACAAAGAACAGCGCTTAAAATTCAGTTTAAGCGATGCCGAAATCACCGCGTTAGCCAAGCAAGTGGTGTTGATTGAAGATCATTACGGTCGGCCTATGGATGTGGAATGGGCCAAAGATGGCAACGACGGTGAGATCTACATTGTCCAAGCCCGCCCTGAAACGGTCCAAAGCCAACAATCAGGTCGCGTCATCGAGCGCTTTACCCTCAAAGAAACCGGCCCTTTACTCGCCCAGGGACGCAGTATCGGGCAGCGTATCGGTCAAGGCCGAGCGCGTATTATTAAAGACATCAGTATGATGGACACGGTCGAAGAAGGGGATGTCTTAGTCACTGACATGACCGACCCGGATTGGGAGCCGGTGATGAAGCGGGCGGCAGCCATTGTGACGAACCGGGGTGGACGTACTTGTCATGCCGCGATCATTGCCCGTGAGCTGGGTATTCCGGCAGTTGTGGGTTGTAATGATGCCACCAAAACCATTACCGATGGTACTGATGTAACTGTGTCTTGCGCTGAAGGGGATACCGGTAATATTTATGAGGGTAAGCTCGGCTTTAGCCATGATGAAATCAATGTTGATGCAATGCCGGAATTACCGTTTAAGATAACGATGAATGTGGGAACGCCCGATCGGGCGTTTTCATTCCGCAGTATTCCTAACGAGGGCGTTGGTCTCGCGCGCTTAGAATTTATCATTAATCGCATGATTGGCATCCACCCCAAAGCGTTGTTAAATTTTGATTCCCTGGATAACACGTTAAAAGATCAAATTGCTGAGCGTATCAGTTGTTATGACTCGCCAGTGGATTACTATGTTAAACGTTTAGCAGAAGGGATTGCGATGCTGGGTGCTGCTTTTGCCCCCAAGAAGGTCATTGTGCGTTTGTCTGATTTTAAATCCAATGAATATGCCAATCTGTTGGGTGGCGAAGCTTACGAACCCGATGAAGAAAACCCAATGCTCGGTTTCCGCGGTGCCTCCCGTTATGTTGCCGAAGAGTTTAAAGACTGTTTTGCCCTGGAATGCCAGGCGGTAAAACATGTACGCGATACTATGGGGCTTACGAATATTGAAGTCATGATCCCCTTTGTCCGCACCGTGGATGAAGCACAACAAGTTATTGAGGTACTGGCTGAGAATGGTTTACGACGTGGTGAGAATGGCCTGCGCGTGATTATGATGTGTGAGCTACCCTCTAATGCCTTATTGGCGGAACAATTCCTTGAGCACTTTGATGGTTTCTCTATTGGTTCTAATGACTTGACCCAGTTAACCCTAGGGCTTGATAGAGATTCAGGCTTGGTGGCTAATCAATTTGATGAGCGCAATGATGCGGTGAAAGCATTATTGCATTTGGCCATCAAGGCATGTCGCCAACAAAATAAATACGTCGGTATATGTGGCCAGGGACCATCGGATCACCCTGATCTGGCAGAATGGTTAATGAATGAAGGTATTGACAGTGTATCGTTGAATCCCGATACCGTGTTAGAAACCTGGTTGTACCTCGCTCACAAAAAAGTCTAAGCCATGAGTGATAGCGAACGCCATGTTTTTTCGGTGAGTGAACTTAATCGCGCGGCGAAAGAAATTTTACAAGCGAATTTTCCCAGTATCTGGATCGAAGGCGAGTTGTCGAACGTTGCTAAACCCAGTTCAGGTCATATGTATTTCACCCTCAAAGATGAGCGGGCGCAAGTTCGTTGTGCGATGTTTCGGGGACATAATCGTTTATTAGATTTCAAGCCAGAAGATGGCAGTCAAGTGCTCGCCAAAGCCCAAGTCAGTCTCTACGAAAACCGCGGCGATTATCAATTAATCGTCGAGTTCATGGAAGAGGCCGGTGATGGGGCATTACGCCGGGCCTTTGAGCGCTTGCAAAAGCAATTATTGGCCGAAGGCTTATTCGCTGAAGAGCATAAACAAGACTTACCTGAATTACCCCAATGTATTGGCGTGGTCACCTCACCCACGGGTGCTGCAATTCGTGATATCTTGAGTACCCTGAGGCGGCGCTTCCCAGCAATCCCGGTGATTATTTATCCCACGGCCGTGCAAGGCATCGATGCCGCCGGCCAGATTGTGAATGCTATTAAGCTCGCCAATCAACGTAAAGAATGTGATGTCTTGATCATTGGTCGTGGTGGCGGTTCCCTTGAAGACCTATGGCCTTTTAATGAAGAAGCCGTCGCACGGGCTATTTATGCCAGCAAAATCCCCACCGTCAGTGCAGTTGGACATGAGGTTGATTTTACCATTGCGGATTTTGTCGCAGATGCCCGAGCAGCGACACCAACCGGTGCTGCCGAGTTAGTTAGCCCTGAGCAAGGGGAGTGGTTGCGGGATTTTCAACGCCTCGAGCGACAACTAGCTCGGGAAATGCTCGATGTCTTAGAGGCCGCTAAACAATCTGTAACCTGGTTGCGTAAACGCTTAAAACATCCCCGCCAACAATTACAAGAATATGCCCAGCGTTTGGATTATTTGGAACGTCAACTGGCGAGTGAGCAACGCCATCATTTGCGCGAGTCTATGAGTGATTTGCAAACCTTAGTTGCCCAACTGCAACGCCATCAACCACAACACCATATCGATAATCTGCAAACCCGTCGGGTCTTCTTGCAGCAAAAGCTTATTGCTGCCTGCCAACAACAGCTCAATCATCACCAACAACAGTTGGCTAAACTGGCTTATGGATTAAATACCATGAGTCCTTTAGCGACCCTTGAGCGTGGCTATGGGATTGTGACAGACAGTGAGGGTACGATCATCCGCGCGGCTAAACGTATCAAACCCGGCGACAAAGTCACCGCAAAACTTGCCAAAGGTGAACTACACTGCAGCGTCAACAGTGTCGGCTAACTTTGGTTTCATCAGCCACTGATAAATCACGATTTGCAACAGTGACAAACCTAACATCGCTCCAGCAACAGCTATGAAGCTGCCAGTCTTTAATTGACTCAACAAGAAAGTATTGAGCGACATTAATAAGACGACTGAGCCGCCTTGGATAGCTCCAGCAACACCAGCGATGTCGGGGAATAGACTCATGCATTTGCCCATGGCATTAGGGAAGACAAAGCCACCGGCGAAGCAAACGACAAAACACGGGACAACTAAACTGTATAAACTCAATTGATAAAACTCTGCCGCAAATACCATGCCAGCCGTTGGTACTAATGAACCTATTAGCCCTAGTGTTAAAGCGGTGCGAGTGGAAATATATGTCTGCATGATACGATTGCTAATGGTGCCAGCAAAGTAAGCGATGCCAAGGGTTAGTGCGGCATGGCCGAACACCACTGAGCTATAACCTAATTCGCTCTGGATCAAGAACGGACCCACCACACTGAAGACAATGAACAGACTATAGTTCAAAGCCATTAGCAAGACACAACCCATGAACAAACGCTGACTGAAGATCCGTTTAATATTGCTTGCTAATACAGCTGGCTTTGGTGCGATAGCTTGGGTAAGCGTTTCAGGAATGAAAAAATATGACATTATCAATAATGCCCCAGAAAAACTGGCATAAGCGTAAAAGTTCGCATGCCAACCCCAAAAGTATTGCAGATAGCCGCCGATAAAGGGGGCGATGATAGGGCCCACACCCCAGGCAATACTCAAATAGCTGGCGCCGATTTCTAATTGTTTGCCCTTGAAGGTATCTACCATCAAGGCGCGACCAACAATGGACGTAGAGGCGGCAAGCATCCCCTGCAGAAACAACACTACCATCAATGGTCCGATATGCTGGCAAGTAATGGCACTGAGACTGACAAGGAAATAAATAGCAAGGCTCGCGATGAGAACTCGGCGCCGACCGTAATAATCTGCCAAGGTCCCAATCAACAGCTGTCCCACACCAAAACCGATAAAGCTCATGGTCACCATATTCTTGGCAAAACTGGCACTGATCCCCATATCATTGGCAATGGCAGGCAGGGAAGGCGCGTAGAGATCAATAGTAATACCCGCCAGAATGTTCAGCAGGGGTGCGAGGAACATCAATACACGAGGATTAATGGGGGTTTTGGTGTTATTTGTCATGGTCAGCTATTTATCGGTGTTACGAGCCTGCCATTGTAGGGGAGTTCTGTGCAGATTGCTACCAGGGAGGACTACTAGTCCCAAAAGTCATCGTGACGTCAGTCTTTGATAAATCCCACCTTCTCAAAGATCAAGGGGATTTTTCATCACATAAAAAGTTGTTTAAATTCAGCATGTTAAATATTTAATCTACTTAAACCAGATTATTTATATGCGCATTTCGCATTAATAAGAAAAAGTATGCTATATTTGCATTATTGGGGTCTGTTTTATTGGGTGTGCACATGACTATCATAGAAAATACTATTTTGGCGAAATTGAAACAAGCAAGGATTGATAAGAAATTATCAGGACAAGATGTGGCAGCCCAACTAGGCAAGCGTAGTAATTCTTTTATTTCAAGAATTGAAAGTGGTGAAACAAAGCTAAATATCGACCTTATTAATCAACTATGCAGAGTGTACGATTTGAATCCAGCTGCTTTGTTTTCTGTTGATGTTGATATAGCCCCAAGTAGAAAACGCCAGGGATTCCTAGAAAACTTAAAATATCGAAGTAGCGACGAAAATTTATCAGAAAAATCAAAAAAAGAAATTAAAAAGATTCTACCTATTTTACGTAAGATAGGTAAAACAATGGATCGCCTATCATTATTGCCATTGACATTAAGTGACTTTTATCCTTATGAAGCCGAGCTATTAAATCCTAAGTCACCCTCTGCTGCAAGAAAGTTAGGTAAGGATGTTGCACTTAAATTAAGAGATTATTTAAAACTTGGTAATGACCCTATTGTGGATATTCATAATCTTGTTTGGCATTCCCTAAAAATACCCGTTTGTAGTCTCGATTTGGAAAAATGCCATGGTATATATAATACGGATGCAAATGATAATCCTCTAATCATCTATTCACTAAATGATCCAGCTCAACGAAATGTATTTACTATTGCCCATGAATTGGGGCACCATTTTCTCTCGCCTGGAGAGACGTTCGTGGATCTAAATAGTGACGAGGACAATATAAAGGAAATATTGGCGGATGCTTTTGCACAGGAGCTTCTTGTTCCATCTGAGTCTTTGTGTCAATACATGGGCGATGAAGGTTTAAAACTAATAGATTTAGAAAAAAAACACATTGTAAGTTTATGCCAGTATTTTAAAGTGAGCTATTTGATGATGCTTACAGTGTTAGTATTTAATGATTTTATCGATCGCAATAAATTCAATCAGCTTAAGGAAAACTATCGCACAAATGATTTGGCTACACTTGGATATACCCCAGAGTTATATATGACTAAACCTCATGATATAAGAGATGTCTTGGAAAATTTGGTCGCTATTGGGCTTAGAAAAAAGAAAATTAGCTGTTTATTTGCATCAGAAATGTTAGATGTTACAGAAGATGAAGCTAAGGCCATTGCATAATGGAGTTAATCATTGCAGATGCTAATATTTTTGTTTATCTGTTCAAGTGTAACTTATTAGAGCGATTTTTATCAAATACACTGTATGAAATAGCTGTTACCCAAGAAGTATTTGATGAGCTAACAGATAGTAAAAGAAGAATAACTCGGGGATATCCAGAACTGCGTAATAGGATAATTACAGCAAGACATAATAAAACTGCCAGTATTACAATAAATGTTATTAACATTAATGAGCTGGAACTGAGCAACGAAAGCTTACGTTGTTACTACTATCTTGAAGATGAAGGTGAACTTGATGCTGGCGAGATTGAATCAATACCGTTAGCGCTTGAAAAAGGCGCTAGGTTTCTATCCAATGATGACGATGCGATTAATGCTGCTAATACGATGAAACAAGGGCTGGGAATATTATTTAATGAATTTTGTAATGAAATGTTATCTCACGAGCTCATTACAGAGGAAGAATTGCAAGGGATACTTGAGATTATACAGTAGTGTAATTGATAGATTTTTACAGAGGAGATGCGGTACTAAGCTTAATTATTAAAGTTGGTAAGGGTAGAGCAACAAAATGGCAATTGAAATAGCGTTTTCTTTGAAATCATTATCCGGAAATTAGGCATTTTCCGGTATCTTGTAATCAGTTAATTAATAAGGTTTTTTTCTTTTTTTCCGGAAGTTTTCCGGAAATTTTCCGGAAATTCTTAAAGCCAATATCTATATTTTTGACTATTAATTGACCTTTGCTTTCTCCCGTCAAAACCTGTACAATTCGCGGTTAATTTCCGCGGCCCATGCCGTCTATCTACCAGGAGGACCTGCCATGCGTATAGTCCACGAAGCACTCACATTTGATGATGTCCTACTCGTGCCTGCTTATTCCCAAGTGTTGCCCAAAGAGGTTAGCCTCGCCACCCGCCTGACTCGGGAGATTGCGCTGAATATTCCCTTGGTCTCAGCGGCTATGGATACCGTGACTGAAGCCCGTTTGGCCATTGCCCTCGCTCAAGAAGGTGGCATTGGTATCATCCATAAGAATATGTCCCCTGAACAGCAGGCAGCTGAAGTTCGGGCCGTGAAGAAATATGAAAGCGGTATTGTCAAAGATCCTATCACGGTTTCTCCCAATATTACCGTCCGTGAATTATTAGACATTACCCACACTAACAAAATCTCTGGTGTACCGGTTGTTGAGAATGATCAGCTCGTGGGGATTGTCACGGGACGGGATGTACGGTTTGAGCGTAATCTCGATTCCTTGGTGTCTCAGGTCATGACGCCCAAAGAACGTCTCGTGACCCTAAAAGAAGGCGGCAGTCGCGAAGAAGCCATTAGCCTATTACACAAGAACCGCATCGAAAAAGTCTTAGTCGTGAATAATGAATTCCAACTACGTGGCTTAATCACCGTCAAGGATATCCAAAAAGCCAAAGAAAAACCCAATGCCTGTAAAGACAGTTCAGGTCAACTCCGGGTTGGTGCGGCAGTCGGTACCGGACAAGGCACAGAAGAACGTATTGAAGCCTTGGTTGAGGCGGGCGTTGATGTCTTGGTAGTTGATACCGCTCACGGTCATTCTCGCGGCGTCTTAGAGCGGGTCAAATGGGTGCGTCAACAATTCCCGGATATCCAAATCATCGGTGGTAACATCGCCACGGCAGATGCCGCCAAAGCCTTAGTAGAAGCCGGCGCGGATGCGGTCAAGGTGGGCATTGGTCCCGGTTCGATTTGTACCACCCGTATTGTCAGTGGTATCGGTGTTCCGCAAATCACGGCGATTGCTAATGTGGCAGAAGCCTTAAAAGGCACCGATGTGCCATTGATTGCGGATGGTGGTATTCGTTACTCGGGTGATATTTGTAAAGCCATTGCCGCCGGGGCATCTTGTATTATGCTAGGCGGTTTATTTGCGGGAACAGAAGAATCGCCGGGTGAAGTGGAATTCTACAAAGGCCGTACTTACAAAACCTATCGTGGTATGGGATCCCTTGGTGCGATGAGTCAAGCCCATGGTTCCAGTGATCGTTATTTTCAAGAAAGTGCTGACGAAGTCGAAAAACTCGTCCCCGAAGGCATTGAAGGTCGCGTGACTTACAAAGGCAGTGTGTTTCCCATCGTGCATCAATTATTAGGTGGACTACGTTCTGGCATGGGTTATGTCGGTGCCAAAGACATTACTACCATGCGTGAGCAAGCGGAGTTTGTTAAAGTCACCAGCGCTGGCATGAAAGAAAGCCACGTTCACGATGTGACAATTACCAAAGAAGCGCCTAACTATCCTATTGATTAAGAGACACTATGACAGCGAATATACATTCTGAAAAGATTTTAATTCTTGATTTTGGTTCCCAATACGCCCAGTTAATCGCGCGCCGGGTGCGTGAAGCAGGCGTGTATTGTGAATTGATGGCGTGCGATGTGGATGAACATTACATCAAAGACTTCGCCCCAAATGGCATTATTTTATCCGGCAGTCCTGAGACAGTATTAGCAGAGTTTACCCTTTCAGCACCCGCTTGTGTCTTCGAGATGGGATGTCCAGTGTTGGGCATTTGCTATGGTATGCAAACCATGGCGGCGCAATTGGGTGGAGAAGTGTCTGCCTCAAACAAGCGTGAATTTGGGTATGCGAAGGTTGAAGTCCACGGTCATTCCCGATTGCTTGAAAATATCGAAGATGGCATCGATGATGATAGCAATGCTTTATTGGACGTATGGATGAGTCATGGCGATAAAGTTACGGCGATTCCCGAAGGCTTTAAAGCCATTGCGCGGACCTCTAGCGCACCCTTTGCGGGGATGGCGGATGATGAACGCCGGTTTTATGGTTTGCAATTTCATCCTGAAGTAACCCACACCAAACAGGGTCAGCGTATCATAGAGCGTTTTGTTCATGATATTTGTGGTTGTGGTTCATTGTGGACCTCAAGCAATATTATCGATGATAGTATTGAACATATTCGTGCTGAAGTCGGCAATGAGCAAGTGATTTTGGGATTATCCGGTGGTGTTGATTCATCGGTGTTAGCCGCACTCCTACACAAAGCCATCGGCAAACAACTTACTTGTGTGTTTGTGGATACTGGATTATTACGACTTGGTGAAGCTGAACAAGTCGTGAAAAACTTCGCTGAGCATTTTGGCATTAATATTATACATGTGGAAGCAGAGCAGCGATATCTCGCGGCCTTGAAGGGTGAAGCGGATCCAGAACGTAAACGCAAAATCATTGGCAATTTGTTCGTTGAGATTTTTGAAGAAGAAGCCAGCAAAATCAACGATGCCAAATGGCTTGCTCAAGGCACGATTTACCCGGATGTTATTGAATCTGCCGGCTCCAAGACGGGCAAAGCCCATGTGATTAAATCCCATCACAATGTGGGCGGTCTGCCGGAAGATATGGAACTTAAGTTATTAGAACCGCTACGTGAATTATTCAAAGATGAAGTGCGTAAGCTGGGTTTAGAGCTGGGACTGCCTTACGATATGGTTTACCGTCATCCTTTCCCAGGCCCTGGTCTTGGTGTGCGTATCTTAGGTGAAGTCAAAAAAGAATATGCCGACCTCTTGCGTCAAGCCGATGCGATCTTTATCGAAGAATTACGTAAGCACGATTTGTATGACAAAGTCAGCCAAGCTTTCGCAGTATTTTTACCGGTGAAATCAGTAGGTGTAGTAGGGGATGCCCGGCAATATGAATATGTGATTGCATTGCGTGCTGTTGAAACCGTGGATTTCATGACGGCGCACTGGGCCCATATTCCCTATGATATATTGGGACATATTTCGAATCGCATCATTAATGAAGTCAAAGGCATTTCTCGGGTGACATACGATATCTCTGGCAAACCACCCGCCACTATTGAGTGGGAATAACCGTGAGTGCAACCCGTGATAACGACTTCATGGCGTTAGCGCTCGCACAAGCACAACTAGCTGCTGAACATGATGAAGTCCCGATAGGTGCAGTACTTGTTAAAGACGACCAAGTCATTGCCAGCGCCTATAACCAAACTATCACCCAATGTGACCCCAGTGCCCATGCTGAGATTGTTGCTTTACGGGCTGGGGCACAAGCGCTCAACAATCACCGACTTCTCGACACAACCCTTTATGTCACACTAGAACCCTGTGCTATGTGCGCTGGCGCTATTATTCAAGCACGACTAAAGCGCGTGGTCTTCGCTGCCCACGATCCAAAAGCCGGTGCGGTCGAGAGTGTGTTTAATATTTTGCAGAATGAAAAGCTCAACCATCGTGTCGATTACACAGCTGGTGTGTTGGCTAAAGAGAGTGTCGAGCTGTTGCAAGATTTTTTTAAGCAGCGGCGGTGAGGTGGATATCCGTTTTTTAATTATATATAGTAAGAAGAGCATTTATGAACGAAACTATTGCTGAAATTATTAACAGCCAATATCCTAACCTTGAGACACGTTTTGCTAGCGTGTTTGCTGATACCAGCTTGAGTTTTAAGGTAGTCATAATGCAGCTATCCTGGTCAACCAATGAAACTGAAGTTCGACGGGGACTTCATCGCTTGCATTGTCTTCTGCAATTATGGGAAGGTAGTCTAACAGATCCAAAATTATCGCTATTAGCCAATATCAGTGATGCGCAAAAGCAGGCATTGGTAGCCTTGGTGCTCATCGATTCCTGTAAAGGCAGTAAGGAGTCCTCAGCAGCTTTTACAGCAAGAGACCATGAGCCCGCTAAAGACAGTGTGTTATTTTTGTTTGATACTCTGAGCAAAGCTCCGGATATATACCCGATTTTTGCGGCAATTAGCTCGGAAGCACAGCGTTATATTAGCGACAATATCATGTACATGCATCAACGTCATTTATTGTTTGGTGAAGTTCCCTTAACCAGTTTACAGACCTGGACCGCGAAGCTCGCTCAAGAGGCTCAGAGCTTGAAGAAGCCCTTTGAGTTGCAACGCCTATTCTGGATGGCAAATTTATTAGGTTTTGAGCCGATTGTAACAACTGTAGGACAAACAGCAGAAATGCATGGCCCAACCGCCAGCAGTCAACGTATAGACGCACTGTGGGATTTACAGGTTTCATTAGAGCAATGCCTGCGGTCACAAAATACGACACCATTGGTTAGATATTATGAACAAGCCTTGCCAGCGCGTTTGCAAGAACTAATGGTAGGGGCTACTCCTGAACTTGTTATCTTCGTGGCGCGCTTACATAAACTACTAGCCGATAAATACCCAGACAGTGATGCGCTGGAAGTCTTGCTTGCTAATAATCAACCATTATTGAGTGATACTTGTGAGGCGGAGGCACGTTGTTATCGTGAGCTAAATTTACTGGCTGTCACCTTCATGCCGGCGGTATTGTGGGCACTTATCAAGATTAATGACAGTCAACGAGATGATGTAAAGCAACCATTAACACAAGTGCTGGCGATGTTTGTTAAATTTCAACGCCAGCTGTTCAATGAGTTATTAAAGCCAACTGCCCGTGAAGCCTTACAAGGGCACCCTTGTGTGCCGCTATTTACAGTGCAACGTGATGAAGCCTTTTTGCGACAGTTCTATGATGATCCTGATAGCGTATTGAGCTTAACCGTATCGGTTGGGCTTTTTATTTCGATCAAGGCAGAGTGTCTAAAGCTTGAAGCCACCCACAGCTCTGAATTATCTGTGAGGACTAGTGTACAAAGCGAGATTTCCGGAAGTGAGATGATGATAGGACGTTCGCCATAGTTACAGCAATTAAGCTAAGATAGTTTTGTTGTCAACATGATCTTAAATGAAGCCTGCTTATGGCCTCCAAACAAATTAAAACCGACAAGAATGCGCGGTGGAAAGCGTATTGTTAGCATTTCTGTCGTATTCTTTTTTGATGGATATCGGGCTTGATGTTTTTCCTGGCGTAGGTCTAGTTTCTGATGGGATAAGTCCAAGTCGGCTAATAAGTTGTGCTTGCCCCTGTTCATCCTCCATTGTATTAGTTATTGTCAGGTTTGAACGTTGTAAGTTTTTAAATGCTTGTTTTTTCTTTAAATGTTGAAAATGTTCAATTGCTTGCTCTTTTCTTGCTTTGATGGATTGCGCCATTTTATTGCGAATTGTGTAGTGAGTAATAGTCGTTAGCAACAATCCCAGAGCACCGAGTGCTGGATTCATACAAAAAACAACTGTCGCTGCAACGCCAATAGCAAACATGCCAAGATCAAACGCCGAGCGTTTAACCTTAGCAATATTGCGTTGATGTTGCAGTTCATTAAACTCGTTATCCAGAATGATTTCAGTTTGAGTACTATTGTCATAAAAACTCTTTGCTGGCGAATATGCGTGACATAAAGACGCCGTAATGTTTTTTGTAAATGAATAGACGGCCTTTAGGGTAAAAGCTGCCATGATGGCAATGAATAGCGGCGATGCCCAGGCTGCGCGTAAACAAAAGTATCCAACAAAAGCAGCGACAGTTAACGCGGAATCTATAGCCACAAATGCGGCTTTATCCCAGCGCCGTAGAATCTCAGTCTGCCCATAAATAGTAGTATGTTCAGCATCGTAGAGATAGTTTTTAAAAAGCTTCATATTCATGGCTAGCTTAAGTGTGTACGCTGCTATGCCAAAAATCCCGAATAATTGCCAAGGATTAGCCGTCAGAAGATCTAAGTGTACACCGTGAATCATCCATGGAATGATCCATTCCAGATACCATGCAATGAATCCATAATAGGTTAGTTTGCTTAATGAAAGTTTTTTGAGATTATCCAGAAGTTCTGAAGATATTTTGTGGAACTCGCTTTGTAAAGCACTAGCAGTTTTTTCTATAAACGTATTGAAGTCCACATAGGGTATTTGCAGGGAGAAAGCCGCTGCGGTTGAGCTCAAAGGTAAATCAAAACAAGTTGTTGGCGGTTGTCTCAGTGTCCTCATGTAAACTTATATAATTGGAGAATGTATTAACTATTTTCGTTAGCCATGATAACAAATTGACCTAGATATCGCAAACAGCGGCGTAACTCAATGATTTTGCAGGAATTCAAGTATACACGCAGCAGCTTTCTCTACCGCATAAAACGTCACTTTTTTGTGGCGGTAGATGAAGGTTTCAGTGATTGTTTTTTGTAAGCTATTGGCAAAGAATTCCAAAGTTAGTGTGGTGTCACAGGGACCTTCGGCATTTTGCCATAGCTCTGCAAGGCCTGTTACTCGAATACATAACTGCGCATCATTGTTGTTTGTAAATGATGTAAATAATAATTTGTTGCGGTTGCGAGGTCTGGTTAGCATCGTCTCTAAACGACCGCCGGTGGCTTGGTCATCAATAATGATTGTTCCGGCAAAATCATCAATGGCGTTGCGTAACATTTTGGAGGCGCGAAGGTGGTCGTCACTTAACAAAAAAGGCTGTACTGTCGTTTGCACGGTTTGTTGCACTTCAGCCAGTGCTTCTTGAGAATGGGTGCGAATTTTAAATTCTAGATATGGATAATCGGTGCGAAAGCCTGTGACACAATCAAAGCCTTTGACTGCGTCGTCGAGCTGGGCTGCCGTTTCACCTTCACTGACGCCGAAGAGTCGCCATTTTTTGATGAACAAAGCTTTGTTTCCTGCACGCTTAACAATCTCTGGCAAAACGAATTTTTTGAATATTGGCATACACTCGTAGGGTGGGCCTGGCAGTAGGTAAATGTGCTGGCCCTTGTGCGCAATGCCACAACCTGGTGCAGAGCCTCGCGCATTGGGATAGATATCTGCGCCTTCAGGGAATAACGCTTGTTGACGATTTGCCTCATGCACATTAAAGCCAGCATGACTAATTCGCGCCGCAATGGCTTCCCAGGTGGGTTCGTCAAAGACGAGAGGTTTGCCAATGACATCACTGACGGCATAGCGGGTTCTGTCATCGGAGGTCGGCCCTAAGCCACCGGTGATGATGACAATCCCATGATGGGTTAGTAAGAATTCCAGTGCTTTAGCCATCTCGGCTTCATCGTCAGAAACGACCATATGGCTGCCGATGGTAATGCCATGATCAATTAACTGTTGGGCAATGGCTTGGCCATTGGTATTGAGTATGTCGCCATTAACGAGCTCATCACCGGTAGCTAATAGAGCAACTTTGATGGTCATAATCTATCTCCTCGCATGATGGAAGCATACCGGTTAACTGCGTATTTGTCATCTACTAAGGCGTCCGGTATCATGGCGGCTTGCCACCAGCTTGGATCCGATAATATGATCATTTTGCCCGGTAATTGTGCCTATTCTGACTTCCGTTTAGACAACTTATTAGCCCGCGTGCAGCGAGTTTGTCCTGACATTACCCAGCTTCGGGCTCGTTATGTTTATTTTGTTGCGGTAAAGGGGACCTTGAATGAGCGGGAGCAGAAGGTACTGCAACAACTATTGGATGTTGATGGGGCTGAATTTAAGGCCCAGGATCATCAGTGTATTGTCGTGCCACGGTTTGGCACCATCTCGCCCTGGTCGTCGAAAGCCACGGATATTGTCCATAACAGTGGTCTGGCAAATATCGAGCGGGTGGAGCGAGGAATTGCTTATCAACTAGAAGGGATCAGTGACGTTAATGACTATCCCCAATTACAGGTTCAACTTCATGATCCCTTGATCCAAACCTTGGTAACAGATGTTAGTATTCTGGAGCAACTATTCCATCATGGTGCCCCGGCGGCATTTGAGAGTATTGATCTCTTGGGGCAGGGTAAACAAGCTGTAGTCGACGCCAATATTAATCTAGGTCTTGCTCTAAGTGACGATGAAATAGATTATTTATTTAAAAACTTCACTGAGCTTAAACGCAATCCCCATGATATTGAATTAATGATGTTCGCCCAGGCCAATTCTGAACATTGTCGCCATAAAATCTTTAACGCTGACTGGACCATTGATGGTGCGCCGCAGGATAAATCCCTGTTTGCCATGATCAGGAATACTTATCAACAACACAGTGATGGTATGTTATCCGCTTACAAAGACAATGCCGCAGTGATGACAGGCAGTGATGTGGCGTGGTTTCAACGGGATACTAGAACGCAGCAATATTATTACCAAGATAATCATGCCGCCATTGTCATGAAAGTAGAAACTCACAATCACCCTACTGCTATTTCGCCGTTCCCGGGGGCGGCGACAGGTTCTGGTGGCGAAATACGTGATGAAGGTGCCACAGGACGGGGGGCACGGCCTAAAGCTGGCTTAACGGGTTTTAGTGTGTCTCATTTGCATTTGCCGAATTTAGCGCAACCTTGGGAGATAGACTATGGCAAGCCAGAGCATATTGCTTCTGCGTTAGATATTATGATCGAAGGCCCCATTGGTGGGGCGAGTTTTAATAATGAATTTGGTCGACCGAATTTATGTGGTTACTTTCGTAGTTTTGAATATCTGCAAGGTGACGGTATTGCCCGCGGCTATCACAAGCCTATTATGATTGCCGGCGGACTTGGTAACATTCAACCGCAATTTGTGGAGAAGCACAGTATTCCTGATGGCGCGTGTATCATTGTCTTAGGTGGTCCAGCCATGGAGATTGGCCTAGGGGGCGGTGCTGCGTCATCTATGGCTCAGGGGGAGAGTCACAGTGATCTGGATTTTGCTTCTGTACAACGGGAAAACCCCGAAATGGAACGCCGTGCCCAAGAAGTCATTGAAGCCTGTATCTCTCTCGGTGAATTTAATCCCATTATTTCTATCCACGATGTGGGTGCCGGTGGATTATCCAATGCGATTCCTGAATTATTAGACGACAGCGGTATGGGAGGCGAATTGCAGCTGCGGGATATCCCCAATGATGAGCCGGGTATGTCGCCGTTAGCCATTTGGTGTAATGAATCTCAAGAACGTTATGTGTTAGCCATCAAGCCTGATGATTTAAATGCCTTTGCGACGATCGCTACTCGTGAGCGTTGTCCTTTTGCAAACTTAGGTGTTGCCACGACGAAACAACAATTAGTCTTACATGATAGCGTCTTTGACAATCAGCCTATTGATATCCCCATGAATGTCCTGTTAGGTAAGCCACCTAAAGTCACCCGCAATGAACAGCGACAGATTCTTGCTACCCAGCTGTTTGATCATCAGAGTATTGATGTAAGCGAAGCAGCAAGCCGGGTATTACAACATCCCACGGTGGCGGATAAAAGTTTCTTGATTACGATCGGTGACAGGAGTGTGACGGGCTTAGTGGCGCGGGATCAAATGGTGGGTCCTTGGCAGGTGCCTGTGAGTGATGTGGCGGTGACGGCAAGTGGTTTTAAAACTATGCGTGGTGAAGCCATGGCCATGGGTGAGCGACCCCCTATTGCATTATTAAATCCTGCAGCATCTGCGCGGATGGCAGTGGGTGAAGCCATTACGAATATCGCTGCGAGTGCGATTGCAAAATTGAGTGATATTAAACTCTCAGCTAACTGGATGGCGGCAGCGAATTATGGCGATGAGGGTGTTGCCTTATATGATGCGGTGAAAGCTGTGGGTATGGAATTGTGTCCGGCATTGAAGCTAACCATCCCTGTGGGCAAAGACTCCTTATCTATGCGTACAATATGGCAAGATGGCAGCCAGGACAAAAAAGTCATCGCACCGATGTCATTAGTCGTCAGTAGTTTTGCCCCAGTCACGGATATCCGTAAAACCTTAACACCGGAATTGGATACGAATATCGAGAGTATTTTACTCTGTATTGATTTGGGTCGTGGGCAAAACCGTTTAGGGGGCTCGGTATTGGCGCATAGCTATCAACAGCTCGGTGACACACCGCCTGATTTGGATGAGCCGTTATTATTAGGGAATTTCTTCGCCGCTATTCAACAATTGAATCAGGCTAATTTATTAGTTGCCTATCACGACCGCAGTGATGGTGGGTTGTTGGCAACATTGGCGGAGATGGCGTTTGCTAGTCATTGTGGTTTGGATATCGAACTCGATAATCTCGGCGATGAGGCATTAGGAATCTTATTCAACGAAGAACTGGGAGCGGTGATTCAAATTGCCGCAAGTGATCAAGCTGCTGTTCGGGCCATTCTGCAACATCACCAACTTGCTGGTTGTAGTCATAACATCGGTACAATTAATAATGAGGATAGTTTACGCTTTACTCACAAGGGCTCTATTGTTTTAGACGAAGACCGGATAACCTGGCAGCGCCAATGGTCGCGGGTCAGTTTCGAGATCCAACAACTACGCGACAATCCCCAGTGTGCCCAGAGCCAGTACGATACTGTCTTAGATAGCACCGACCCAGGCTTATTTTGCAAACCTGTGTTTGCTGTCAATGAAGATATTTCAGCGCCGTACCTTAATCTCGATAGCAAGCCGCGCATAGCTATTTTGCGTGAGCAAGGGGTTAATGGCCATGTGGAGATGGCAGCAGCGTTTGACAGGGTCGGTTTCACGGCTGTTGATGTGCACATGAGTGATATCTTGAATGGTAAAGATCTATCGAGCTATCACGGACTTGTGGCTTGCGGTGGTTTTTCTTATGGTGATGTCTTAGGGGCAGGGGAAGGGTGGAGTAAAAGTATTTTATTCAATGATCATGCCCGAGCAGTATTCAGCGACTTTTTCGCCTGCACTGATACCTTTGCGTTAGGCGTCTGTAATGGTTGCCAAATGCTATCCCATTTACGTGAATTGATCCCGGGCACTGAAGCGTGGCCTTATTTCCGTAAGAATATCTCCGAGCAATTTGAAGCGCGACTGGTGATGGTACAAGTACAAGATAGCCCGTCGGTGCTATTGCAAGACATGACAGGCAGCCAACTACCGATAGTTATTGCTCATGGCGAGGGTCGGGCAGAATGGCCTAGCGAATCAGAGCGTGTTGAGAGCCTTGTTAGCCTGCGTTATATCGATAATCGGGGGAGCGTGACCGAATCCTATCCCTTTAACCCCAATGGCAGTCCTGAGGGCGTCACGGGGCTTTGTAATAGTGATGGCCGCGTGACTATCATGATGCCTCATCCTGAACGGGTATTTCGTGCTGAACAATTCACTTATAAGCCGAAAGGTAGTTTTGAAGTAAGCCCTTGGTTGCGCTTATTTGCCAATGGTCGGGTGTGGCTGGATCAATAAGACGACAAATGGTTTTACATGACTGACTTTTTTCGCTACTATTGCGCTTCGAAAATAATCAATACCAAAGAGGATAATCATCATGGCGTACTCAAACACGCTGCCTTGGGCAGTAAAAAAACCATCTCATAAAGCGGGTCTTCTCGCTGCAAGCAGCTTCGGATGGACTACGTTGACTGCTGGTACAATAATGACATTCTGGGATGCGCTCACAGAAAACGGTACGACAGGTGGCGGTATTATGGGACTCATGAGCGCTGCTGCATTTGTGATGATAAGTGCCGATACTGCGAGCATTATAGCGACTGGTCAGACTACAGCAACACTACTAACCACAGAAGCGCTTAGGTTATGTTTTTTCAAAGATCAATATCCATCGGCTATTAGTCTAGCTTGCGGAGATAACTTTAGCGACGCAAAAGAGACTGACCTCAATGCAGACGATGAAGAGTCTTTCCTCGTGACTAATGGCGAAGGTTCTATCAACGATGAGGATATTGAAGAAGATAGTCAAGACGAAAGTATATGTAGCCGAATTGCAGGTTGTTTTCGTGGTGGCTAATGGCTAAGTAGGACTGCAATAAGTCAGGAGCTACCTAGGTAAAACCTCCTGGCTCTCTTAACCGACATTCCGCACCAGTCTCTTTTTGCGCATAAAAGGGTAAAAAATCAACTCAAAATGCTCAGGTATTGTATATACATTCCGCTTTTTCGTTAATTTTTTACCCCTTTCTGCATCAAAAATAGCTCTGGTG
>PAPY01000038.1 GCA_002709565.1 Legionellales bacterium
GTACAACTGCAAAGATAAAATCCCCGCATTTAACGCCGAAAAACTCAGATTATACCAAGCTGCCGACCACGTATAGGGGGTTGGTTAATTGACGCTTACCAATTACCTGATCAACATCGTGCAAATCAATGATCAAGATCATGAAAATCCTTGATCAACATCGTGCAAATACGCACACCAGCTCATAGAACAGGATCAAAATGCCGGCACTGTGAATCGAACCTACGACCGGCTGATTACAAATCAGCTGCCACAAAATGAAAAAATCTTGTAAAATCAACATATTAACCCGGGTTTGCTGTCTAATGTACTTGTTCTAAATACCCCCGAATTATCGCGATCTTTGGTGATCTTGGGTCGGTTTTGTTAGACAGTTCGCTAGTTTGCTTAAATCCGCATTTTGCTTGCCCTCAGCGAACTAATAAGCTGCCTCGTCGGGGAAGACTCACTTACCTCCGATGAAAATGACAACATATTTCGAGGAAAAAATACCGTATGTTGATTCGTAACAGAGTCGTCTTTGTCTGGCGTTTGACGTGTTTCTAACCACTCCCGGACAACTTCACTAACTGTTACTTTGTCATCGCTTCTACGCAATTTGTTCTTTAATGTGGCAAGAGACCTTTTCTTTCGCTCAGGAGAAAACAAGAACAGACCTTTAGAATAAGGAATATTATCAAGCTTCTCACAGATATGCTCTTTAGTAGACTTTTCTGGTGATAATGTCTCCAAACGCTGCCTTGCTTCGTCAGCAATATTTCGTTTATTGACTGATCCAAAGAAATGATCAGCATAGCCACGAAAATAAGCTTTGAAGCCTGTAAATGGCACAATTAATGGTGATACAAGAATCGCCGGCAAAAGCAGCAATCCACCTAAGACTGCATTAGCATAGCTACGTAAACGAGGCCGAATAGGTATAGACGTTGGGCTAAGGAGAGCTCGACATTTTTCCTGAAATAATTGATTGAGCCTATGTGTATCAGCAGGTGTCACAGGATCATCTTCGTTGTCAAATTTAAACTCTTTAAGTGCAGCTACAAGAGTTTGTGACATACCATTCGCTGTCTGGCGAAGAGCTGACACTAATTGTTGATGGTTTGTTTTTCTTGATTCTTCATAAAATGGAGTATGAATCTCCGTTAAATAATTATTCCAGTACTGGTGAGACAGGAAGTTATTAATCAATTCGGCATATCGTAATGGATCTGAGGACATATAAACAAAGTCATGCAGAGCTTTTGAAGCTGGATACTGCTCAACCAGCTGTTCATTGACTAGAGATGAACCAGTATTCTTGAGTGTCCACAACATTGTTTTTGGGTATTCACACCTGTTAAGTGAGCTAAATATATACTGACTTTCGATATGTCGTCTTTCAAAATATCTTGCTATCGGCTTTTTATTTAGAAGATTTGCACAAGTATCTGTTAATGATAATAGCTCAGGTGATGATATGTAACCTCTTTTAACCAGCTGATATAAGCCTTGCTTCTGCCCAAGCAAGCTTATAATAGATACTGGAAGTCTGAGAAATACATCAAATGAAACTTTACCCTGCTCCGTTAGCTCAAATAAAGCAGAGATTGTTTTTCTATCACCCTCACAGTGAAGACGGGATGAAATTACTATTGAGGATAACTGCGTTCTTACTGAATCATTACTCTTAACCGCTTCAAAAACTCTATGTATGGCCGAGTATATCTGAGAAACTTGTTCATGTTCACTACTCACTTCAGGGTTGGACATCTCCTGTTTGTCCCTAGTATCGACAGATCTTAACAAACAATTTAAACTTATTTCCAATAGCGATAAAGCTGATTCATATTCCAACAGCTCTTCAAGGCTTCCAATCAAGTTACACAGCTCTTGATTGCTCACAGAAGAAATAAGTTCATCCGTGATCATTTCAGGAGATAAATTACACAAATACTCTCTAAATAGTATTGGATAATTCACAATTTCACCAAGAGGCAGCAATGGCCGTCTATCAACAATAAGCGCTAGTAACTCTAAGCGTTCCTGTGAGTTTTCCTTAGTATTACCGAAAGCTCTACCTACGATCGAAACCACACCAACTGGAATAACATTTCCTGAAAGAAGTTTTCTCAGTGCTGTTAATAATAGCGAGAAGGCATTAGAATTAGCTGATAAATCATAATTTTCCAGCGCTTCAAGTAGCTTATACAATCTCTGGTTAGTCATTGATGAAGTGAGCTCATAATAGTTTGTATCTGAAGGTAAGTTAGATAAATATTCGGCAAACAACATTGGACACATTGCAAGAGAATCAGGGCAAATTTCTCGCGGCGAATTATTTATAAGATTGAATAATGCTTTTCTGAGTTGAAGTTTGCCCCTGATTTTTTTGTAAATATTCTCTATCGTAAATAGAGAATTATCAGTAACTTCAAAATCGGACAATAATCGCTTAGATGCAAACAAAATTAGAGAGGGCACCAGCTCAAAGTCAAATAAGTCGTTAAGACAAAGCACTTGTAGAAGCTGACATAAATACTCATGACTAGCTGGTTCAACAAGCTCCAGAAGCTCATTTTCATGAGAAGTCTTCGCCAGATAATCAGCCAAAAAACCCGGATACTTAACTAACCACTTGGGCTCAAAATGGCGACCCAAGAAGAACTTCCTTGATAATTGACGCGAACACTCAGTATCAAATAACACACACCTACTGACAAATTCAGCAAGATTAGATTTATTTTCAACTTTTTGGAAAATATCAATTAACTCATCTATCTCATCGCATCTAGCCTCCTTTGGAAGCTCAAGCAATTTATCATAGACAGCTTCAAGCTCCGTATTATTCTCAATACCACCAATATCTGCGCCTAGAATTGTGCCTAATCGAGATTTGCACTCCATCAACACACCATCATGGTTAATTCTAACAGTTACGAATGTATTATGTTCGTCACCAACAAGTGTATTGACACGCATAGATATATGGAGCTTTTCAGTCATCATCTCAGTCATGAAAGGCAGTATTTCATCCCCAATTTTGCAGTAAATTCTTTCAAGCTTGTCACCCGGAATAGTGCCTTGATATTTTTGAAGGTAATAAACTGCAAAGCCCAACTGATATTCTTCGGGAGTAATTCCGTCTGCGTGCGCCTTGTCTTCTATTTTGACAAGGCGCCTTGTTATTGCATTAGATAACACAGACTGATTTTTATTGAGTACAATACGAACAATATGGAAGGTGAGGTTTGGATTCTTTGAATAATATGATTCAAGCAATTGCATGACCCAGTCACTCATGCCAGATAACATGATGGCCTCTGGCAAGCCCTGAATATCACGTGCTACATATGAGCCATCATCCTTAAGTATTGAGTGGATATAGACATATGCCTCAGCTTTCTCTCTTGCAACCTTATTTCTGGTTAAGTTCCCTAATAACTCATGCCTTCTAACGAGCTCGGGCGAAAAACCATCACATAGAGGCTCAGATAAAATCTTGGTAAATATTTTGTCTGCTGAAATAGTATCACCACGCTCCTCTGCTTCACAATAATTATGAAGTGCATTGCGGTATTTTTTTTGCTCGCCCTTATAGCTCCTATGCAAAAAATTTAAAAATGCTCTTTTATATACTGCATTAGTAATGTGATTCATTAATTGATAACAAACTGCACCATCAAGAACTTTATAAAATTCAACCGAATTACATCTATGTATTGCTGCGCAAAGGATCCAGTTAACATATCCATGAGCCCCCCCAACATTTACTGTTAAGAACGGTGAAATATCTACTCCAAACTGTGCGAGCTTCAAAACAGATGGCGAGCATGCTTCCGCTAAATCAACATTATCACTTATGGCCTGACAAAAACGTAGAACTAATACGTTAGGCAAAACGTAATTGATTCGTTTTAACACGAAAGGGTTTTCTACAAGCAGCTCAAGTAGGCGAACCATTACATTGCCATCTCCTTTTATATAGAGCAGATCATCATAAAACCCCGTGCTAACTATCAACTCGTTAAATGTAGTTATATCGATTGATACTCTATTGTCACTAGAATCAGAAGTTTCTTCACTGGAGCTTGATTTGTGTACGTGTGAGTTTAACTCATTAAGTGCACGTATTAGCTTTTGTCTATCAGCTGACAGGCTCATGGGTCGCAAGCAAGCATCCTCCGTAAAGTCCTTCAGTAAATCAACCCATACTTTCCTTGGCAAAGTATAAGGCTGATCACTTTCACAATTTTCATCAAGCAACTCCCAACATTTGTTATTTTTTACAAACGCAACAGCCTTTTCTTCGGAGTTATTAAGGGTACGCAAAAAATATTGGTTTCCAATAACCAACTTTAAACAATATTTACCTGCCGCAGATAATGGCCGTGGGAACTCAACACCAATTAAGACAGCATACTTCGCAAAATCATCGATAACATCCGGGTTACAATCGAGTAGAGTTCGCAAAAAAACCATTTCGCGCTCAGCAATGACTGGTGTCTTTTTAAATAGTGATGATTCTGGTAATAGCCTAATAAAGGCAATTGACTTAAAGACGACAGTGTCCAAATATTTATCGGAGCAATTAATTAGCTCATCGTCTGAAAATACATTTCTAACCATTAACCAACATTCAAGCCATGTATCATGATTATTTTTGCAAAAGTCTAAACAAAAATCTAAACCAACCCTCCTCATTACTTCTATTATTGGCTTGATATCAGCCTCATCAAGCTCACAATCTAGCAAGCTAAAAAAAGACTTTTCAGAAAAAAGTTCTCTAACCAAAAGGTAATCTTCAGCTTTCCGATGATATCTTTTATATTTATCTAGCAACTTTGTATTTGTCTCTATATCGAGCTCTTGTGCAAAGCGTAAAGCTTCTGAGGGAGTTAGATACTTTATGTGAGGAACTTCGAATAGCTTATAGATAAACTTCTTACAATAGGCAGACAGCAGAAAGAAACCTTCTATATCAAGTGAAGAAATCGCATCATCAAAGTTATCAACAAAGGCATCAAGAGCTTCTTTATCGTCTTTGAGAAGTCCTAAAAATTCAGCAAAGTAATTTTTTATATTTTTTAAGAACAGCTTAACCAATGACGCACTAGCAAATTGCTCAAGCAAGTCAGGGTCATCTTTAACTTCTTTAAAAACACTAAATACAAGTTCAATAAAAACGCTTTCATCATAATTCGATAATAACGATGGTAAGTTTAGCATTTTTAGGCCAAACTCAACTCGACTTGTTGCTAACTGCATTAGTGCATCGGAAGATAAGTCTGCATTACGCATTAATGAACCGATGCTAATATGCGGTCTTTGTTTATAGAGAATTATTGAGGTTTCATCGCTTAAGTGGTCACTGCTGAACGATGCCGTCACCTCATCAGTGTAGACACCAATTTCTTCAGTGTCTTCAGCGTTTAGTAAAGGATTTTTATCAAGCTGTTTATCATGCTGGCAACGCAAATCTTCATCCGATAGGACATCATATGCTTCTTTCAGTCGCTTAAAGGCCGTTGATTTTAGTCCACCATTTTTATCCGGATGATATTTCAACGCCAATTTTCGGTAGGCTTTCTTGATATCATCATTTGTTGGATTAACGCTACGTTCCAGTTCTAGGATCTTGTAATAGTTGATAAGTTTTCCTGACATCTCCTTTCCTCCACTATTTGGAAACTATTATTATAAAATGAAATAGCTTTAAAGCGCTTAGGCATTATACGCTAATTTGAAAAATTATCAAACGGTCGCACGATTTTTTTGAAGCATATATTACACTTGTCAAAAAAACCAATAATATCAACCAGTTGGTTTTATAGTTTTGCGTAAGCGTCAATTAACCAGCTGCTATTCAAAGGTGGCATGTAGGCGCAGTTTCACACCCTCCCTGAAAATGAATGACGTCGTCCTGGCGCTGCTTTCACAGTCTCCTCTGAGGTACCTGAACCTTTGTTAATATGTAAAAGTTTCGACTTGATCTGACACATTGTATTTATCGAACAGTTTAATTGTCAGCTAAATACAAATTCATTTATTACTCAGCCTGTTTCGTGTCCTGATAGTCTGAGCCCATATTGGTGATCTTGGGTCGGTTTTATTAGACAGTTTTGATGAGCTCATAAAATATCCCACACGAATACTATCCGGGTTGTGTGTTCAAAATAACATGTCGCACTATGTTCGCTTACTAACCAGAACTTCGCGCCTTAACCTGGAGTTTTGGCTGACCATCACCACTGACTGTAGAACCAGCCTTAGCAGCAGACTGCTCTTCCTGGCGTCTTGGGCTGTGCAAGGGTGAGTCTGGTGCAACAGGGGAACCCTGTGGCCGTGATGATGATTTTTCTTCATTTCCACCACCAAGCTTCATCTTATCTCGCTCTCGCTGTTCTCGCCTAAATTCCTCCATCATCCTTTTCATATCTTCTGCAGCTTCTCTTGCCGCCTTTGCATCTGCCTTTGCTTGTTTGGCTTGCGTCTCCGCTGACTCTGCGCGGGTCTCTGCTGACTCTGCTCGGGTATCCGCTGACCTCGCATCTGCTCTGGCCTGTTTCGCATCTGCACTTGCTGTGTCTGCTTTCTTATTAGCCTCAGCTGCTCTCTCTCGCGTTTTCTGTGCACTATCAATGAGCGCTTGCTTCTCCTGTGGAGAGGTTACTCGTAATAATTCCGTCATTAGCGATATAGTCTCAGCATTAATAACATGCCCCTTATCTGTCACCGCTAGTCTCATAGCATTCAATAAAGTATCCCAGCGCTTCTTACGCACTTTGACGCTGGACTTATCCGAAAGCCAATGCTGCAATCTATCGCTATCAGCTAACATCTGGCTATTCATACCCTCGGAATCGGCATCACAAACACCCGTAACACCATAAAAACCTTTCCATAAGGTCTTATTCTCAAGCTTTTCTTGTACTAATGTTGCGTGTGAATCAATCCACTGCTTAATTGCAGCCTCATTAGCTCGTTCTTCTTCCTGCAATACCCATTTATCTGAATGCGTAAGCAGTAAAAGTTTTTTTCTTGCTTTATTGAGTGCTGTATTTAATGACTGAACCTTCTTAACATAAGTTGCCACTGCTTCAGCGTCACCCTCTGGCAGCGAGGCTCGCATTGCAATCACAACCTCAATGCCTGAAGCTGTCATTGCTGAATAATCAAGTAGCGCCCTGTCTAGCACTTGTTTAAATGGCTGCATAGCAGCGTCAAATTCAGCTTCACTTAATGAGCTCGTCGGAAAGCGCCAACTTCGCTTTTTTGGATGGATACTTTCTAAACCCGCATTGCTCTGCCCTAATAAAAGCTCGATATTATCCATGCACTGGACTGCTTCAGCAAATTTCTTTGGATTAGATGCTCTTTTGAAAATAATATGATTACCGGTATTAGATTTCGTGGCAGCCTGTGTGTTAGGCACTGGAGATACAATCATCGCTGTTTCAAGGTTATCAGTATCAACACCACCGTTGACTCTAGGGCTTGACGCTTTAGGAACACCCCTTTGGTCTGGCTTTTTTGCCTCAGGACGTGGCGGCAACTCTACCTGAGTAACGTCAGGAAATTCAACGGGCTTGATGCCCCCTATCGCCTTTACATGGGTTTGGAGTGCTGAAAGCTCAGCCTCACTTATCAATTCACCGCTATCAAGTTTTTTAAGCAATTGGTCATGCTCACTGACAACCAGTGCTTGGCGTTCACGTCTACGCTGTACCTTCGCTTGAGCGCCCTCAAATAGACGCCAAAAACCTAACAACAAGCGTGAAAAAATGTTTTTATCTAACTCATCATCCCATGTCTCTCGGATACCAGGAAGCTTGTCCTCGCTAAAAGCTAACAGCTGTTGATTTTTGACAGTTAGTATGACATCTTGATTCTTCTGGCTCCAACGCCCCCCAGATACTTTCTCAATTTCGGCGCGCTGAGCCAATAGCAAACTATAATGTTGCCCCTGAGCCAACACTAATGCTTTTTTCCTAGGGTCACTATCGTCTGCTGATAACTTACCAAAATCTTGGCTAAACTGTTTCATTTCACGAATAGCATTAGTACCGTCATTATCGGTGAGAAGTGGTTTCAGTTTTTCTATATCTTGAAAGTTCTCAATTTTATCCAATAAGTCTAGCCATTGCTCGGAGTCATTGTCGTTAGTTAGCGCTTTTGTCTTAGTTAACTCCCACAGCGTATGACATAACCCATAAAACCAGAGCTCAGGCGATAACTTTTTATCTAAAACA
The DNA here is from genome assembly GCA_002709565.1 of Legionellales bacterium. Taxonomy (GTDB): domain Bacteria; phylum Pseudomonadota; class Gammaproteobacteria; order UBA1113; family UBA1113. Next base: position 8,229 of record PAPY01000038.1, read on the forward strand.
CTGTCAATGTCGTCAAAGGGATTTTGCTTGGATAAAGCGTTAAAAACATACGTTGCAGTGAGTTGGTTCTCTTTTTCAGTAGTAACTTCTGCTCTACGCTGGTTTTCAGTGTGCTGCCGATAAGCTTGGCCAAGCCATTGACGCCATTCGACAGCTAGCCGCGCCCGCCAAAAATGTGCGCGTTTTTTGCCCAGCTCACTCAGGCTTTTCTCAAAAGAAACAGGCCATGCTGGCAGGTTTAGGTATTTACTCGGTGCTGGCATCACAGTACTCCTACTGCTGTCATTATTGTGTCATTTTACGCCCCTCAAGGGGCCCTGTCTAGGCAGGGCTTGGGGTTCGTTTTGCCGTTGAATCGTTAGCTCCAGCTTCGGATGCCGGTTGCTCCTCTTGGCGTCTTGGGCTGTGCAAGGGTGAGTCTGGTGCAACAGGGGAACCCTGTGGCCGTGATGATGATTTTTCTTCATTTCCACCACCAGGCTTCATCTTATCTCGCTCTCGCTGTTCTCGCCTAAATTCCTCCATCATCCTTTTCATATCTTCTGCAGCGTCTTTTGCCGCCTTTGCATCTGCCTTTGCTTGTTTGGCTTGCGTCTCTGCTGACTCTGCACGGGTCTCTGCTGACTCTGCTCGGGTCTCCGCTGACCTCGCATCTGCTCTGGCCTGTTTCGCATCTGCACTTGCTGTGTCTGCTTTCTTATTAGCCTCAGCTGCTTCACGCCTTGCGACAGCTGACTCTTTTTGATACTGGGCTTTTTCTTGGCGTTCCTGCTCAAGTTGCTCCTGAAGTCGTTGCTTATACTCTACATCCTCTGCGACCGCCGCTATTGAGGACTGTAACCTGGCCGCATAGTCTTCATTTTTTTCTTTTTCCGCTCTGTATACAGATTCCGGCACCGTCCCTTGGCTCGCCACGGTCCTCTCAAAAGACTCACCCAATGAGAAATGGAAATCATCGGCTTTCGCTTCAGTATAAGCCTTGGTGAAGATATCTAAAACCTCCGCTAACAGTGTTCCTTTGCCTGCACGGTCTGACAATAACTTCAATTTGTCATACAGCTTGTTATCATGATATTCACTACCATCAGCCTCACTCAGCAACTGCAAAAGCTCAAAGATTTCTTCTTCATCACTTTTCACTGTTGCCTCATCAACACGATTAACTAACTTATACAGAGGGTAAAGTACGCCGTTCTTCTTACGCTCGTAGTCTTGAATTGCCGGTAACAGCTTTTGCCGCACCTGAACCCAGAGCCCTTGACGGAACGGGCTCAATGGTGGGCGGTTTAACAAGCCGTAGGGATTGTATTTTTGTATCTGGCGGCTAGAAGCAGACTCAGTGCCACCAACTCGTAACACAGCATCACTCATTGCTAGGCTCGAAGCGATATTCCTACTGATAGATTTGTCTCGGTTTGTAACCAGTTGCTCTGGCGTCTCGCCATTCAGATTAGGTTGTTGATGATTTGCACCACCATGTATAATTAAGCGCGATAGCCACACATCACTACTATCATCTGCCATTGCGGCAACGTAGTGCAACAGGCTGTTACCCTCTTTATCAACCAGCTCAGCCGGCCTGAACCCGTCGTTATTTTTCATCATTAACAGGTTACGCCAACCATCAACCGGCGTCTCAGTCGAAGAAATATCAAACATCACCGTTTCAAACATATGCATGGCCCATTCAGCATACCCACCTTTTGCAAGCAAATGCAGTATAGTATCACCAGCACGGTTCCGTAACTCAATCAAGGGGACGAGATCACCACTGCTAAGTTGCCGGACGCTACAGGTCCAATCAGCCCCTAGCTGTAGTAACTCATGAACTGCAACAGCATTACCTGCTAGTACCGCATACGCAAGCAATGTCATGCCTACCGCATCGTAGTAGTTCCAGTGCCACATTGGGGAAAAATCACCAATATGTTCTTCACTTGCATCACTATCTGTCTTGTCATCACTATTTGCTTTTTGCAGCTCATCATGAATTTTCATGGTCAAGAGCCAGTTAGCCTTGTAATCATCTTCAGCAGTAAAACCCTCCAATCTCAAACGAGGATCAGTTGACAAAATAGTACAGGTTCCACTTCTTTGAGAAGTAGCCGAACGCTCAGAGTGAAGAAGCTGGCTTGAGATACCGCTTGACGTCTCAGACATATCGTCAAGAGGAATATCCCCAGGCTCTTCCGCAGGTATTAGCTCATTAAAAAATTCAATATCGATATTGAACCGCTCCACCGGCGGTTCATTAACCATTGGTGCCCGAGATAATCGGTCGACAAGCCTATCGGCCGCCAGCTGGCTACGCTCTACGGTATCATAAACTTGGCTGGTATGCCCCGCCCTGCTAACATGGGGCAAAGACAGCGCAGTAATAGTTTTTCTGTAAATAGCAACAATCAACCGCATTTGAGCTCTTGTGTAGTTCTCAGTTTTGTAAATTGCATCAATTGCTTCAGCGTAGTGTGCTTGAGCCAGATCTCTGAAGGACCCGTTTAATGCTGTTAGACCACCTTCACCGTTTTTTTCAAATTCATTGAGCCTATCGCCCCAAGCCTTTAAAATCTTTCGCGCTAAGTTTGTCGCATTAATGAGAATTTGACGCCCCATTTTTGTGCGCATGAAGTCTGTTTCTTCGGGAGAAAAGTAAGCCCGCTGCAAGCAAAATGGCACAAACTTTTTGGGATGACTACCTTTCGCTATTAGCGCTTTTACCTTGAGAAAAGTTCGCTGCTCCCCCTCAGACAAGGTCATTGCACGATGGTCTACTGAGCTTTTCGTGCTGGTTGCGCGATCATATTCAAATTGCCCCTCATTAGGTTTGTGCACAGCTTGGCGTGAGCCTATTGGACTCTCTTCACCAGATGATACCTCTACCATAGCAAATGCCTCGTCGCCTGACGATGCACGGCGACGAACCACATTGCTAGGCGGTGCTAGGCTATCGTCTTCGATTTGTGATAGCTCAGCATGGCTAGCTGAGCCTTGTTGGCTATCATATTCTTCTTGAGTCGTCGTCGCACTACGGCCGGCATCAGCTTCGGGAAAGGATTTGGAACGTGGTTGGTTATCATGGTTATCCATGTCGATACTCCTGTTGTGACTATTGTTAATAAAAAATCATTTAATGAGCGGCCAGTCTAACGTTATTTAGCTGGCCAATGCAAGGGCAAATTTTAAAAAAATTTACCGAACGCTGAGTTTATTTCATTAAATCATATAGTTATCGAAAAAAGTTTTTTTATGCCACCAACTTATTTATTGAATATAAAACATTTACCCGAACACCGAGTTTTTTTGTCGCGCAAAAAAATTTATGTTAAAACGCTTGTGTCTGATCTGCCATTATCGTTAGCGCGAAACGTTATGTTTACTAATAAAAACAGGTCGGCGCCGTAAGTGTACGGCGCAAAAAGAAGTCGGGTAACAGGATCTCGTCGCCGAGATCCCGCCCCCTAAGAACGCAGCGTGCCACTTTCATGGCACTGCGCTCAAGCCTTTATAAGACTGCTATGCAATCCAGCTCAACGTGCATCTAACGCTATTGTTATAAGGACCATGCTAGTTCCACCATCCATTCTTGTTGACCAATACTGTAACGTCTTGAGCGACGTCTGAAATAGTCAACGTACTCTGGATCAAACGGTGTTGCTTTGCCTATTACCTTGGTGTACCGACGAATGGGAACATGAACTAGCTTAAACAAGTCATGATTTTTCCACTCGCCATGCTTATCCTGTACTCTTGCATAAAATATCCAATTTCGAAATAACTCAGAACGGAAATAGGTTTTCCTAATCCAAGCAATGTTCTTCTTTGGATGTCGCCTAACTGTCCATTTAGCCAAGGCACAGTATACACAGTCGTCTATATATGAAAAAGTTTGCTTTGATACCACACTGCGGTAGTAGTAACACCAACCTCTCAACACCGGATTCAAGCATTTGATTAACACACTCGTTTCTTGGCCCACATAATGCTTTATTATATTGCGGGCTTTCTCCAATAGCCTTTTTATACTTTCCTTTGTTGGCTTTATCAGTAACTTTCCATCATACTTGCGGATGTTGAAACCGAGAAAATCAAAACCTTGATCGATTGAGGTAATGGCTGTCTTTTCCCTTGATAACGTTAATCCTCTTTCCATGAGAAACTCTTCTACTACTGGTTTGACTTCATCCTCCAGGACTTCTTTTGAGATCCCAGTAATAATAAAGTCATCAGCATACCTCACCACATTGATCCGATGGCCCCGTGGTCGGACTGCATTAGCAACTGCCTCCAGCCCATCGAGTGCCATATTGGCTAATGTTGGTGATATGATGCCACCTTGTGGCGTTCCCTCCTTGCTCGGATACCATATGTTTTTATCCATAAACCCAGCTTCTAGCCATTGCTTTAGTACTGCCTTGTCCAATGGGATATTAGCGAGTAACCACGAATGGCTAATTTGATCAAAGCATGCTTTGATGTCTCCCTCCAATACCCAGTGTGCAGATTGTTTATGGCACAGTACCCGAAAGCACTGCTCTATCGCGTCATTGGTACTTCTCATCCGGCGAAATCCGTATGAGTTGGGATCTGCCCGGGTTTCTGCTATCGGTTCCAGAGCCTGCAAGTATAGCGCCTGCATCGCTCGGTCCTTGATAGTAGGGATACCCAAAGGGCGTCGCTTCCCATTTTTCTTAGGAATGTAAACTCGCCGGAGTGGTTGCGCACGATAGCCTTTGCGTTTCAACGACTGACTCAGTTGCGACTTTTGCCTTGGTGTTTCACAGCGTTTGCCATCAACACCCGCTGTTTTCGAACCACGGTTTTCAGTCACTCGCTTCACGGCAAGCAACTTGGCCTGGTACGAGTGCGTGAGCAACCATTGTAACGCTTTGACTTTTCCAAATCGTTTTTCACGTTCAGCCTTCGCAATACGCATCTGCAGTCGAGTTACAAAAGACTCTACCTTTGGCCAATCAATGGCTTCCCAGGCATTCGATTTTGCTGGTGGTGCACCAACAGTGGATTGTTCCAATGTCGTCATTTGCTTTCCTCCATTCATTCAATTCTACAAACTATCTTGCGATTAAAGACCAGTCGGAAGTGGGCATACTTTCGTAGTGGGCATATGCCTTATCCGCACCATTACAGCACGGCATTCGCTTTTTCCGACCTCCTCTACCTGCATACCCATCGGGACTCTTTGCAGGGCCCCTACTCAAAGAGAGGTATACAGGCTTACCCTGTTCCAGGCGATTGACTATAAGCAGGTTAGGCTCCTTCATTACACCGGTGGGTTAGATCCGTGTAGCATGAGTGCACAACACACTAGCCCATCCCACGTACCATTTTGGTTCAAGCCTATCAGCAACTTTGGCTTGTCGACAGTCACGATGCTTTTGAAGATTCACTTACATTAGCCATACTGCTTGACCCTAGCTCCTTACCGTCTTGATGCTGACAGCGTTGAGTTAGTCTCACAACTCACTCTCCTAGATAAGCTACAGGCCGCATTGTCCCCAGAGCTTCACACCAGACCGTTACCAGTCTCGCATGTCTGGGTAGGGTACCGATGACGGAACATCGGGTTACATACCGCTTGTCGAAATTCTCATCTTGTGCTAGCCTCTCGGCTATTGACGATACCAAAAGAGATGTCCCCTTTGGAAACCCCATCAGTAGTCTGCCCACCAATGCGATAATTTCTTCGCGCCGTTGTAACAATCAATCACATAGCTTCAGGTCGCACGTGGCACACCTGTCGCAGCTATCGTTGCAGATCTTAAACCGAGTTTTTACTATGAACAACCTAGCTCATCTAAAATTTCTTTTTTTAGTTTTCCAGAAAGGTCTGGATAAAAACTCCAGTTTTCTGAAACACTTTCAGCTCGACCTTCAAGCCACCCGAGATCATTATCATCAATAATATTTTTAGAAAAGATTTTTTTCTTATCACGGCTAATGTAAAGCCTTCTCTTCGGGTGGAATCTATAGCCGTTTTTTTCTAGCAATTCTTTTTTTTTACGTTCATTCTGATCTCCTCGATTAGATGACTCGGAATTGGAATAAATATACCTTTGCCCCCTTGCTTGCCCCGAGGTAATTTTTCACCCGGCCCAATAGTAATAATTTCATCTGGCCAATGGTCTGGACCTTGATTAATATCTTCAATATCTACATAATCACCTTCAGGAGGAACACCTCCTGATTCATACGTTTCATACTGACTCCCCAGCAATATTCGGTGTATTTGTTCTAGTGTCTGCATAACAATCCCCTTATTTCTTATCGTAAGAATTAAAGTATAGATGTCGGAATCATCGGTGATGGCCAACCCTATTGAACTATCTATTATTTGCGCGCCATTGATGGCTAAGATGAAAAATAATTCGTGTTTAATTTGTTTTTTATGAGCAAGCTACCTAGAAAATCTAGTTTTATTAGGCATATCTGATTTTATTAGGCAGTGCCAAAAATATGCACACACAAATACCGGGTTAACCCATTGATTTTAAAGGAAATTTTGGTGCCGGAGATGTGAATCGAACACACGACCTACTGATTACGAGTCAGTTGCTCTACCGACTGAGCTACTCCGGCGCTGACTCAGGCTCATGACTGGCGCCAGAATTATAGTGAAGCTATAACAGAAAGGCAAAACGCCTCGACTGCCGGACATTTCTATTTAGCAGCAACAAACGCCTCGACAAACAAAATAGCCGATAATCGCTGACTTGAAATCGTACACTGACAAAAATTGTCACAATGTGACAAATTCGCCCGAATTGCGCCACACGAATATAGAAATTTTTACACTTGCTAAATTTATTGCCCACCTAGCATCTAACATTTTTATTATTTATTATTAAAAATCAATAAGTTAACGAATTTTTTCATCATTCATTCCTAATCAACCAAACTGGCACGGGACTTGAATGATCAGGGTAAGAACTATGTCGTGTCGCGGAATTTAGTAAATTCCTTGCAATACGGGGGTAAGTGGCTTATAAACAGATTAGGAGTAACTTCCTAACCTATTGTTTTAAAAGGAGTCTGAGATGAAATATTTAACGAGAAGCGCTCAAAAAGGTTTTACCTTGATCGAGCTTATGATTACCATCGCCATTGTCGGTATTCTGGCGGCAATTGCGATACCTACCTACTTGAGCTATACGGAAAGCGCGCGGTTTACGGAAGTTATTAACCAGGCATCTGCCTATAAATCATCGGTGGCAGCATGTATTCAGTCTACTGGCGCTGCTGCTGGTTGTAATAATGCGACCAATGGTATTCCAGCAGCCCAAGGTGCGGCAGGTAACGTAGCCAGTGTCACCATCGCCAATGGCGTTATTACAGGTACTGCTCAAAACTTGAACCAAGCCTACACCTACATTCTCACACCAACAAATAATGCGGGGTTTGTAACTTGGACCGTCGGGGGTACTTGTCTAGCAGCAGGTGTCTGCTAATTCAGCCAAAATCAGCCAATAGTGGGGACTCTCCCCACTATTGGTGTTTTCTTGTATAACCAATTCATTTTTCTTGCATTTTCCTGCCAAATCGCGAACTATTGGACTATCCTTAATTAAGAACGGTTTAGAACAATAATGTTTGTAGAGACACTTGATACGACGATGAAGGCAACCAAGACCAAAAATATCGCTTTGAGCGGCTTAGCACGACGTTTCGTCGTGGATGGCCTGTTGGGCGAGGATAAGGCACTGAAGGCTCAACAAGAAGCCACCGAAAAAAATCAAACCCTGGTTAATTACTTAGTTGAAAATAACATCCTTAACCCTGCCGATATTGCTTCGACAGCCTCTCAGGACTTTGGCTTACCGTTGATTGACCTCAATGCCTTTGACAGTGAATTACTCCCTCGGGGTGTCGTCAGCGAAAAACTCATCACCAAACACCATGCGCTTCCCCTCTTACACCGCGGTGATAGACTCTATGTCGCTATCTCTGACCCAACAAATCTGGCAGCACTAAATGATTTTAAGTTCCATACTGGGATCAATACCCACGGTATTCTCGTCGAAGAAAATAAACTCGCAAAAATTATCGAAGACGTTCTTGAGGAACAAGAAGCAGCAGCTCTGGGTGACCTAACTGACACCGATCTTGACGAACTTGATATTACTACCGGCGAACTTGAGCAAGATGATGTTTCTGACAAAGAAGCTGAAGATGCCCCAATTGTTCGCTTCGTCAATAAAATTCTTATCGATGCAATCAATAAAGGCGTATCAGATATTCACTTTGAACCCTACGAAAAAAAATACCGCGTGCGATATCGCCGTGATGGCATTCTGTATGAGACTGCGGTACCACCATTAAATCTTGCTCCTAAGATAACCGCACGGCTTAAAGTATTATCCCGTTTAGATATTTCTGAACGGCGAATACCACAAGACGGCCACTTCAAGATGGTGCTCTCAAAAAATCGCGCCATTGATTTCCGGGTAAGTAGCTGCCCAACAGTAGGTGGCGAAAAAGTTGTCCTTAGGGTGCTTGATCCGTCTTCTGCCAAGATTGGGATTGACGAACTTGGCTATGAAAAATTCCAAAAAGAAATGTTCTTGACTGCTATCGGTCATCCTCAAGGCATGGTCCTCGTCACTGGTCCAACAGGTAGTGGTAAAACCATCTCTCTTTATACTGCATTAAATATTCTTAACGAAGAAGAACGTAATATTTCTACCATTGAAGATCCCGTTGAAATCAATCTCCCTGGGATCAACCAAGTCAATGTAAACACAAAAGCAGGCCTGGATTTTGCGACTGCACTTAGAGCCTTCTTACGACAAGATCCCGATATCGTCATGGTCGGTGAGATCCGAGATCTTGAAACCGCAGAAATTGCCATCAAGGCTGCCCAAACAGGTCACCTTGTCTTATCAACATTGCACACCAACAGCGCCCCAGAAACACTAACCCGTCTAGCCAATATGGGAGTACCAACCTTCAATATAGCCACATCAGTATCATTGATTATTGCTCAACGTCTGGCACGACGATTATGCACTCATTGCCGGGTAACAGAAGACGTTCCCGCCGACACGTTACTTAAACAAGGCTTCACCAAGGAACAAGTCAAAGATATAACGCTTTACACCAATAATATCGAAGGCTGCGAACACTGTAAAAATGGCTATGCTGGCCGAGTTGGCCTCTATGAGGTACTTGAGGTAACCAATGATATCGGCAAAATCATCATGGAAGAAGGCACCTCTTTGGATATTATGAAACATGCTAGAGATAATGGTTTTCAGACCTTACGAGAGTCAGGCTTAGTAAAAGTCTATGAGGGTATTACCAGCCTTGAAGAAATCAACCGCGTCACTAAGGATTAAGGATGGCAGACAAGTCAGTACCAAACGTTGAAGTTTTTCTTTGGGAGGGAACCAACAAGCGTGGTGCCAAAATTACCGGTGAAATAACCGGTACCAGCATGGCTATTGTCAAAGCTGAACTTCGTCGCCAAGGTATTAACCCCTCAAAAGTTCGCAAAAAACCTAAAGCACTATTCTCAGATTTACGTAAACAAAAAATCAAACCAGTAGATATCGCTATCGTCACCCGACAGTTGTCAACGATGATTAATGCTAGTGTCCCCATCGTTCAATCCATCGAGATCCTTGGACGCGGACACGAAAATCCCAAAATGCAAGAATTATTAATTGGTATCAAAAATGACGTCGAAGCAGGTAATGCGCTATCCCTAGCCCTAGGCAAACACCCCGAGTTTTTTAACGAATTATTCACTAACCTAGTTGCTGCTGGTGAGCAATCTGGCTCCTTAGATACTATGTTGGACAGGATCGCCCTTTACAAAGAAAAAACAGAATCCTTAAAGGGCAAAATCAAAAAAGCCCTCTTTTACCCAACAGCGGTGATTGTTATCGCCTTGGTCATTACCGCGGCTATGTTAATTTTTGTCGTGCCGCAATTTAAAGAAATTTTCGAAGGCTTTGGTGCTACCTTGCCTGCCCCGACTGTTATCGTGATGAATTTGTCTGAAATATTTCAAAGTTATTGGTACATTATATTTGGTGTCTTATTTGGGGGGGTATATGGCATCATTAAACTCAAAAAAACCAACGAAAAATTCGCCCACTGGCTAGATAAAATTTCCTTAAAGATCCCCATCATTGGTAAAATCCTCCGTAAAGCTGCTGTTGCCCGCTTTGCCCGCACCTTATCAACGACGTTTGCTGCCGGTATGCCGTTAGTGGATGCTCTCGAAGCCGTGTCCGGAGCTACGGGTAACATTCTCTACAAGAATGCAACATTGGATATTCGCGATGCTGTCTCCACGGGTCAGAACATCCACCAAAGCATGCGTACCAGTCAATTATTCCCAAATATGGTCGTTCAGATGGTAGCAATCGGTGAAGAATCTGGTTCCCTCGAGGCTATGCTCAGCAAAGTTGCTGATTTTTTTGAGGAGGAAGTAGATAATGCAGTTGACAGCTTGTCGAGTTTATTAGAGCCAATGATCATGGTAGTACTCGGGGTATTAATTGGTGGTCTTGTGATTGCTATGTACTTACCAATCTTCAAAATGGGTAGTGTTATTTAGTATGGATATCATCGCTGTATTACACGTTTTTCCCATCATTGCCTATGTATTTATTTTCCTCTTAGGATTAGTGATCGGTAGCTTCTTAAATGTCGTCATCCATCGTTTGCCGTTGATGATGTACCGTGATTGGCATGAACAATGCCAAGACTTTGCCAAAGAGCACCCCAACCCGCCGACTGAGAAGCTTAATTTAATGCTCCCACGTTCACGCTGTCCGTACTGCAAACACACTATCAGTGCCAAAGAAAACATACCCATTATCAGTTATTTTCTCCAGCGTGGTAAATGCAAGCACTGTCAAGGAAAAATTTCTCCCCGTTATCCAGTGATTGAAGGCCTTTCGGCTATCCTTGGGATCCTTATATTGTTGCACTTTGGGATCAGTTGGCAAACCGTTGGTGGGCTTATCCTCACCTGGAGCTTGGTCGCATTAAGCTTTATTGATTTGGATGAAAAACTTTTACCGGATAGCTTGACCTTGTTTTTGCTATGGCTGGGCTTGTTTTTGAATCTCTTCAGTCTTTATACCGACATCAATAGTGCTGTAATCGGTGCCATTGCAGGCTATGTGAGTCTATGGGGCTTCACGGCTATCTTTAATTTTATCACCAAAAAACAAGGCATGGGGCACGGGGATTTTAAACTCTTCGCCGTCTTTGGGGCTTGGTTAGGGTGGCAATTATTACCGTTTATCTTACTAGCCGCCTCTGTGGTCGGTGCAATAGTCGGTATTATATTAATTGCCTGCAAAAAACATCAACGCGCAGATCCTATTCCTTTCGGTCCGTACCTAGCACTGGCGGGTTGGATTTGTCTGGTTTTTGGTGAGCATATTACCCATCATTATTTACAATTTTTTCATTGAGTAAGTCATGTTAGTCATTGGTTTAACAGGCGGAATCGGCAGCGGCAAATCTACCGTCAGCCAATTGTTTGCTGATCGTGGTGTACCTATCATTGATGCAGATGCTGTCGCACGGGATGTGGTTGCACCAGGCACCCAGGCCTTACAGCAAATCATCGATAAATTCGGCCCCGAGCTTGTCAATGCCGACGGCCAATTAAATCGCTCCCGCCTACGTGAAATCATCTTTGCTGACCCTCATCACCGCCATTGGCTTGAAGCATTGTTACACCCATTGATTAGAACTGATATGAGCGCACAAATTGATGCCCTCGCTTATCCGTATTGTATTGTGGTGATCCCTTTACTCATCGAGAGTCAGCCTAATGATCGTATTCAACGGATCTTAGTAGTGGATTGTCCGGAGCAATTACAATTAGAACGCACCGCAGCACGGGACAATACGAGTCTTAGCAACGCCAAAATGATTTTGACTCAACAAGCCAGTCGTCAACAACGCTTAGCTGCCGCCGATGACGTTATTAAAAATGACCAAGATTTGTCTCATCTAGAACAGCAAGTAGAAAAACTCCATCAGCACTATCTGCAACTTGCGGATGAGCAATAAGTCCTCAGCCTGATAAGACATTACTCTATTCCTGTACAAATCACAACACCATGCTATATTAAATAAATGGTTACATGGAAGTAATACATTAAATGATCATTTATGAACATCCGCTCAATGAATTAATGCGCACCTGCCTGCGCCTTGAGCAGTTGTTCCAGCAAGCCATTCCCTATATTGATTCGTCCCATAGCACCGACAGCCATATTGCCATGACTTTACTGGGGGATATCATGAGTTTAGTTGAACGCCCCCATTTGAAATCTAACTTCACCAAAGAATTATTGCGCCTCAATACTTATTTGAGCCGGCTCACAGATTGTGAGGGTGTTGATCATACCCGTCTCAGTGATGTAATTGCTGATCTGGATACGCAGCAACAACGCTTACACAGTGCTGATGGTAAATTTGGCCAACGTTTAAAAGAGAATTTTCATTTAAAAACAGTCCGCCAACATGCCCACACAGCAGGTGGAACATCATGCTTTGATACCCCTGCCTATCATCATTGGCTGAACTCTGACGCCGACCGACGACGCGATGATTTACGCCGCTGGTACGCGGAGTGTAATGATGTGCTACAAACGGTGGATCTTATCCTCGACTTAGTGCGTCAATGTGGTGGTATGCGTGATGAGGTGGCCCAACATGGCAGCTTTGATCAAGCTTTAGATGCCACCAAACCCTGCCAACTGGTTCGTATCGCCATGGATAAACACAGCGATCTTTATCCCGAAGTCAGTATTGGCAAACATCATTTGACTATCCGCTACTACCGTTTCAATGACACTGACGACAAGCCCCATCAAACCGAAGAAGATGTGTCATTCAAATTAGCGTGTTGTATTCTTTAGTCAGAATTTATCTTGTCACAAAATCAAAGAGTAAGAGATTGGCTCAAGGTAATATTGTGTCCCCGGACCAGATTTCTGAGCCATTGTGGCACAAATTCATTAACTTATATCAGTTTTTTATCTGGGATATCACCCGGATAATATAGTTTACTATATCAAAAGATAACTTTGATATAGCAAACCATATAGGACTTTTGTCTATCTTGATATAGTCTATAATATCAATATAATTGACTGATATATCGGAGTATATCTATGAGCGACAAGACATATCCAGTGGCAATTATTTCCCAGTTACGTGAAGCACGTATTGCTCAAAAGATGAGCCAGAGGGAGCTAAGCGCTAAGGTGGGTCTACCCCAAAGCCATATTTCTAACATAGAAAGCGGTAAAGTCGATCTCAAAACCTCTAATTTGGTTGAAATAGCCCGCTGTTTGGATTTAGAAGTCATGTTAGTCCCGAGACCACTGATTACCACGGTTAAAGCACTATCCCAGCAAGGTAGCATACTCACAGAGCAAGAAGCAGAGCCGGCTTATCGCTTAGATGAGGAAAATTAATGACATTTCCAACCTTACAAATCCTATTAAATGAGCGTGAGATTGGCACACTCAGTCAATTACCCGGTGATCGCAACTTATTTGTTTTTAACGAGGACTATGTCAATGATATAGCTCGCCCAACGTTGAGCTTATCCTTTAAAGACAAGGCTGGCGGGCTAATCACCAACATCCGACCAACACAAACTCGGTTACCAACGTTTTTTTCAAATTTACTCCCTGAAGGTGAAATGCGAACGTATTTAGCTGAGCGAGCAAATGTCAAACCCGAACGGGAATTTTATTTGCTCTGGGCTTTAGGCGAAGATTTACCTGGGGCTATTAGAGCAGTTCCAATAGCAGACTCCAGACTTTTGCAACTGAATGATGATAGAGATAAATCTGCTAACATAGAGCTAGAAGAAGACCCTTTGCTTCGGTTTTCATTAGCAGGTGTGCAGCTGAAATTTTCTGCACTCAAGAATGCCCATGGTGGCCTTACTATCCCTGCAAATGGCTGTGGTGGTGACTGGATCATTAAACTTCCCGATACCCGCTTTGAAAATGTTCCTGAAAATGAATATGCCATGATGGAGCTAGCGCGTCATATCGGCATTGATGTACCTGAAACAGCATTGGTACCACTCGATACAATTGATGGGCTCCCCACTGAAATAGAGCAACACGGTAAACATGCTTTTGTTATCAAGCGTTTTGACCGTGGTGGCATTAATGGCCGCGTGCATATCGAAGACTTCGCCCAAATTTATGCCGTGTATCCACAACAAAAATACAAAAATGCTAGTTACCGTAATATTGCGGAAGTAATATGGTTAGAATTAGGTGAAGTAGATCTTGTTGAATTTATTCGTCGTTTTGTTTTTAACAGTCTCATTGGTAATGGTGATATGCACTTAAAGAACTGGTCGTTGATCTATCCTGATGGACGTCATCCGCAACTAGCGCCAGCCTATGATTTTGTCTCAACCATACCCTACATCCATAATGATACTTTGGCGCTAAATTTCTTAAAATCGAAGCGGTTCCAAGATTTAAGCCTCGAAGGATTTAAACTATTTGCGAATAAGACAAATTTACCAGAGCATGTGCTACTTGAAACCGTTGCAAACACCGTAGCCGATTTTAAAGCTGTATGGGATAATAGCTTGGAATTCGGTATTGAAACAAAAATAAAAGATGCTATCGATAAGCACTTAGCGAATTTGCCGTTATTTAAGTTATAGACTTATCAAACATTGCTAAGGTAAGGAACTTTTCTATAAAAATCAGATGATGATCTAGTTCATGGTCATAAATCAAGGTAAAAAACCTCCCGCTATGGTCGTAAATCAAGGTAAAAAATCGCTATCCATGGTTGTAAATCAAGGTAAAAGTTGACCAACCACCTCGACAATACCGGTATTCGCTGGAGGGAATTGGTAATTGGGTAGTTCACTGAGGTCAATCCAGCGGATTTCTTGGCCTTCACTACCCTGAGCTATACCGGTGTATTGTGTGACTTGCCAAACATCCAATAACACGCGTTTTTCAGGGTATTCATGTTCGACTTGGCAGAGAGGTTTGGCTTGTTGGACTGTGATATCGACTTCTTCCAATAACTCCCGCGCCAATGCGGCTTCGGTTGATTCATTGGCTTCAATCTTGCCGCCGGGGAATTCCCACATCCCACCACAATGTTGGTGGGAGAGGCGTTTGGCAATTAAGACGTTGCCAGCAGGGTTGATGACAACCCCGACCGCAACCTTAATGAATGCTACCACAACACTGTTTGTATTTTTTGCCAGAACCACAGGGGCAAGGTTCATTACGGCCAACTTTTGGTTCGCTACGGACAAAGGGTTGTTGTTCACCCTGTTCCGCGTCAGCCTCGGCTTGTCCAGTTTCACCCAAGCCTTGCATCGCTGCATGGGTAAAATCCATCATTTGCTGGGCAGTTTGTTGCCGACGCTCGGCTTCAAGGCGCTCAGCTTCATCTTCTGACTGAATTTGTAATTTGCACAGCGTATTTGCTACTGCAATCTTTAAACTATCCAACATGTTGGAGAATAAGTTGAAACACTCTCGTTTGTATTCCTGCTTAGGATTCTTTTGCGCATAACCTCGCAGATGAATACCTTGGCGCAAATGATCCATTTGTGCCAAGTGATCTTTCCAATGAATATCGAGGTTTTGCAACAACACGGTTTTCTCGACTTGGCGCAAAATTTCAGGCTCGGCAAAATCATTCTTGCGCTGGTAAATAGCTGCTAATTCTTGTTGGACACGTTCGATGACTTCTTGGGGTTGCAGATGAGAATTTTCATCGAGCATTTTATTCACCGACAATGTCAAATGGAACTCATGCTCTAAGCGCTTTTGCAAGCCCTCGATGTCCCATTGCTCAGTGAAACTATCCAGCGGAATATATTCCGTTACCACATCTTCAGCCGCATCTTCGATGATTTTGCGGATCGTGTCAGAAACATCCGCTTGTGCCATCAAATCGGCACGCTGGGCATAGACTACTTTACGTTGCTCATTAGCGACATTATCAAATTCAAGCAATTGCTTACGGATATCAAAGTTATGGCCCTCAACTTTGCGTTGGGCATTCTCGATAACCCGAGTCAGCATGCCCGACTCAATAGCTTCACCCTCAACCCCCATCTTTTGCATGATGTTAGCTAAGCGCTCAGACGCAAAAATGCGTAACAAATTATCCCTGAGGGACAAATAGAATCGACTACTGCCCGGATCCCCTTGACGACCAGAGCGACCCCGTAATTGATTGTCAATTCGGCGAGACTCATGGCGCTCGGTACCCAAGACATGCAAGCCGCCGGCTTCTTTGACTTGGTTATGGCGCTCTTGCCATTGGGCTTTGTGGGCGGCAATTTCTGCATCACTTGCACCCTCGAGTTCCGCGAGTTCAGATTCGAGGTTACCCCCGAGCACGATATCCGTACCACGACCCGCCATATTAGTAGCGATAGTGATAGCACCAGGACGCCCTGCTTCGGCGATAATCTTAGCTTCGCGCTCGTGTTGTTTCGCATTCAAGACTGAATGGGGCACATTAGCTTTGTTCAACGCATTCGACAATAACTCTGAACTCTCAATGGATGTTGTACCCACCAACACCGGCTGACCTTTCTCGCGGCAAGCTGTGATCTCTTCGATGATGGCTTTAAACTTTTCTTCTACCGTCATGTACACCAAGTCAGGATGATCTTTACGCTGCACTGGTCTGTTGGGTGGAATAACGATAACTTCAAGGCTGTAGATTTGATGGAACTCATAGGCTTCCGTATCTGCAGTACCGGTCATACCGGCTAGCTTTTCGTAGAGACGGAAATAATTCTGGAAAGTAATACTGGCTAAGGTTTGGTTTTCGTTTTGGATGTTCGCGTGCTCTTTCGCTTCCACCGCTTGGTGCAAACCATCAGACCAGCGACGTCCAGGCATCAAACGGCCCGTGTGCTCATCAACAATGATTACTTCACCATTCTTGACGATATAATCCACATCACGTTGGAATAAACTGTGGGCACGCAACGCGGCATTCACATGGTGCACGAGAGTCGCGTTGGCAGCATCATAGAGGCTTGCGTCTTGGTCTAATAAACCCACCCCCTGCAATAACTCTTCCATGTGTTGATGGCCTGCTTCGGTCAAGAATGCCTGTTTGGCTTTTTCGTCAAGATAATAATCCCCTGGTGATTCTTCGTCTTCGCATTGCGTTAACTGTGGAATGAGCTTGTCGAGGGCACGATAAAGTTCTGAACTATCCTCTGTCGGCCCAGATATAATTAACGGCGTCCGGGCTTCATCGATGAGAATCGAGTCCACCTCATCGACAATCGCAAAATACAAATCACGTTGCACTTTGTCTTCCAGACTAAAGGCCATATTGTCACGCAGATAGTCGAAACCAAATTCATTATTGGTACCGTAAGTAATATCAGCAGCGTAGGCGGCTTTTTTTGCGTCATGATCCATGCTAGTTAAATTAACGCCGGTCGTAATACCTAAAAAATCATAGATAGGTTGCATCCACTCAGCATCCCGTTTCGCTAAGTAATCATTGACCGTAATGATATGCACGCCGCGTCCCGTTAACGCATTCAAATAAGCCGGCAGCGTTGCACTTAAGGTCTTACCCTCACCGGTTAACATCTCAGCGATATTGCCTTCATGGAGCACCATCCCACCAATCATTTGCACATCGAAGTGACGCATGCCCAAGGTCCGTTTAGAGACTTCTCGCACCGTTGCGAAGGCTTCTGGCAAAATGTCTTGTAGGCTTTCCCCGTCAGCCAAGCGCTGGCGAAATTGTGCTGTTTTATCTTTTAACTCAGCATCGGATAATTGCTCAAACCCGGGTTCAAGCTCATTGATGTGTTTAACCACTTTACCTAGACGACGCACAACCCGTTCGTTGCGGCTACCGAAGACTTTTTTGACGACACTGGTTATCATATTGACTCTCAAATTCTCACTAAATCGCTAAATGGTAGGCATTATACCTGGTTTATCGGCTAATTGAATCAGCGATCTTCTCTAAGATGGTGCGTATTCGCCCCTTTTTCAACTGTTGAGCGGCTATTTTAATGTGTGCCGCTGTTTCTGGGCTTGCATTAGCGGCGCGATGGACTTTGGGCCCTGGTAAAGGTGCTTCTTCCGGCTGGATGAAATAACTGATTTGGCGCAGGGCCGCGAGACCTGGCTGGCGGCGTAATTTGGCCAATAAATCAGGAATTTGGTAACGCAGCATCGTTGCAAATGCGGGACTCGTGACGGCCAGCACCATTTCCCCATCGCGATAATTAGCAACGCGAATATAGGGATGAACCTCTTCATCGAGAAATTGTTTGAGAAACTCATCTAGGCTGCTAAGCTGGTACACCCGCTCAACAAGATTTCGAGCAAGGGGATCGTGGCTATCATAGAGACAATCAAGAGATGATTTGGCCTTCTTACGGCGCCTCATCCCAGACCTATGCCGGCACCGTCGCTAAAGTACTGACCAAGGCTGGTTGTAGAAACATAGCTGGTGCCTTTGCTTCGTCCTCAAAGGTCACATATTCCCAAGCCTCTTGGTTAGCCAACAGCGCTTTGATCAAGGTATTGTTCAAACCATGACCTGATTTGTGACCGCGGAACGTACCAATGATACTAGAACCGAGCAAATATAGATCACCCACCGCATCGAGGATCTTATGGCGAACGAACTCATCGTCATAACGCAGACCATCTTCGTTCAAAATACGGTAGTCATCCACTACAACTGCGTTGTCTAAGCTACCACCAAGGGCAAGATTCATTTCTCGCAAACGCTCATAGTCAGACATAAAGCCATAAGTACGGGCACGACTGACTTCTTTGACAAACGAGGTAGTGGAGAAATCCAGCTCTGCGCGCTGAGCCCTATCCAAGAAGACAGGATGGTCATAATCGATGGAAAAATCCACCTTGAAGCTATCACTAGGCTCTAGCCAGGCGAACTTATCGCTGCCAGAGGTATCAGCCTCTTGGACCATGATTTTTTGTTTGATGCGAATGAAACGTTTGGCTTTGTTTTGTTCTTCAATACCCGCAGATTGGATCAAGAATACAAAAGGCCCTGCACTACCATCCATAATCGGCAATTCAGGAGCTGTGACGTCCACATAAGCATTATCGATACCCATACCCGCCATCGCTGAGAGCAAATGCTCTACGGTAGAGATACGTACGTCTCCGGCTGCTAACGTAGTGGCTAATCGAGTATCCCCCACATTCTCAGCGCAGGCTTTGATTTCAACTACTGGATCTAAGTCCGCCCGACAGAAGACAATCCCGGTATCAACAGGGGCTGGACGCAGGGTAAGATAGACTTTTTTGCCGGTATGTAGACCCACACCGGTGGCGCGGATGATATTCTTCAGTGTACGTTGTTTGAGCATTTTATTGCCTTATGTTGTCTCCACCTAGATCGGCGCTCGAAGTACCGACCAGATCTACTGGAATTCTGGCCGGCATTCTAGCACAAATCTGCGCCTATTGTAACAGTTTTAAGCGGTCTCTTCCTGACGTCGTAAAAAGGCAGGAATATCCAAATAATCAACGTCTTGCGTGGCATTGACGACAGTCTTATTGGGGCTCGCCGCAGGCTGTTGACGCATCACCGTAGGGCGCTCTAACTGCTGGTAGTCCATAGAGCCATCACTCTTCATGCTGCCAGAAATACGGCCCATCGTGCCAGCACCCACTTCGCCGAGACCAGTAACCACCACGGTTACCCGCATTTCGTCGGTCATCTCAGGGTCAATAACGGTACCAACCACCACAGTAGCATTCTCAGACGTGAAGCTCTTCACTGCTTCACCCACTTCTTCGAATTCACCGATAGACATATCAAGGCCCGCGGTGATATTCACCAAAATACCTCGGGCGCCATTTAAATTCACATCTTCAAGCAATGGGCTTGCAATGGCCGCTTCAGCGGCATCACGTGCACGATTCTCACCTGAAGCAGAACCAGTACCCATCATCGCCATGCCCATTTCAGACATCACGGTACGCACGTCCGCAAAGTCGACGTTAATAAGACCAGGACGGGTTATCAGCTCAGCAATACCTTGCACGGCACCGTGTAATACATTGTTGGCAGCCTTGAAGGCATTTAGCAACGAAATATTTTTGCCGAGTACGCTCAATAGTTTGTTGTTAGGAATAGTAATCAATGAATCCACATATTGACTCAATTCACGAATACCATCATCAGCAACTTGTAAGCGTTTACGCCCTTCAAACGAAAATGGTCGCGTCACAACTGCAACAGTCAACACATCCATTTCTTTGGCAATCTTAGCGACAACAGGCGCTGAACCGGTACCCGTACCACCGCCCATGCCCGCAGTGATAAAGACCATGTCCGCGCCGGTTAAAAATTCGCGAATTTTTTCGATGTCTTCTTCTGCAGATTGGCGACCTACTTCTGGGTTTGCACCCGCGCCAAGACCTTTTGTGATTTGTTCACCTAACTGCATGCTCGGTGCACTGGAATTCATTAACGCTTGCGCGTCTGTATTTGCAATCAAAAACTCAACACCCTCGATGCGTTCAGACACCATGTGCTCAACAGCGTTACCGCCACCGCCACCAACGCCGAATACTTTAATCACTGCACCGCGAGCATTATCGTCCATCACTTCAAACATTATCATCTCCTTAAAAAAATTGTTCTAAACTGTTAAAAATTACCTTGAAACCAACTGCGCATTTTGCCAAACATTGACTTCATACTGTTACTCATCATCACTTCTGGTGGACGATGACGTTGTTGCTGTTGCTCCAACCCATACAGCAACAAACCAGCCCCTGTTGCGTATATTGGGTTACGCACGACTTCTGCCATCCCAGAAACATGTTGCGGAATACCCATACGAACAGGTGCATTAAACACCGCTTCGGCAAGCTCAATTGCACCGGGTACTTTAGACGCACCACCGGTTAACACTAATCCCGCTGGGATCAAATCTTCAAACCCACTACGACGCAATTCCGCTTGGACCAACGCAAATAATTCATCATAACGGGGTTCTACCACTTCCGCTAAGACTTTGCGTGGCAAGCGACGACCTGGGCGCTCACCCACACTAGGAACTTCAAGCATCTCGCTGGCATTGGCCATGCTTACTAACGCGCAAGCATGTTGTAATTTGATTTGTTCTGCAGCCTGGGTCGGCGTACGTAATGCCACCGCAATATCGTTTGTGACTTGATCGCCCGCGATGGGGATCACTGCTGTATGGCGAATCGCACCGTCAGTAAAGATAGCAATATCCGTCGTACCACCACCAATATCAATCATACACACACCGAGTTCTTTTTCGTCTTCGGTGAGTACAGAATAGCTAGATGCTAATTGTTCGAGAATAATATCTGCGACTTCTAAACCGCAACGGCGAACGCATTTATAGATGTTTTGGGCAGCACTGACAGACCCCGTTACCATGTGTACTTTAGATTCCAAACGTACCCCACTCATACCCACAGGTTCGCGAATACCATCCATATTATCAAGGATAAACTCTTGTGGTAGGACATGAAGAATTTGTTGGTCTGCAGGGATAGCAACGGCTTTGGCCGCATCAATCACGCGGTTAAGATCCGCGGGAGAAACTTCATTATCACGAATGGCAACTATTCCGTGAGAATTTAAACTGTTGATGTGACTACCCGCAATACCGGTGTAGGCAGAATGAATTTGGCAACCCGCCATCAATTCTGCTTCTTCTACCGCCCGTTGAATGGATTGCACGGTTGACTCGATATTAACCACAACGCCGCGCTTCAAACCCCGTGACGGATGGGAACCAAAACCAATGACATCGATACGTCCATCAAGGCTCACTTCACCCACCAAGGCAACAATCTTGGAGGTCCCAATATCCAATCCGACGATTAGATTTTTTTCTATTTTCTTTGCCATTTAATTTTCATCTCCTGCCCTGGGCACTATTGTCTAAGCCTGCTTCGCACCGCGCCACCGTACCGCCATACCATGGGGGTAACGCAAATCTACATACACCACATCATCATCACGACCGTCAATGACTTTGGGGTATGCCTTCACAAACCGCGTAACACGTTCATTCACATCGCTGTGACCAATGACCACTTCTAGGCCATTTGATAATTTCATCCGCCATGCATTGCGTGGACTTAAGCGTAATTCGGTTACGGTTAACCCCAGCGGCTGTAACTGTTGGCTTATTGTATTGAATTCTCGGAATACTTCTAGCTCTTGACCCGCCGGACCGGTCAATTTTGGCAAGTTTTTTTGGGTATCACCCTTGAGCGGGGTAAAAACTTCACCACTGTTGGTTAAAATGCTGTCTTTGTTCCAATTTGCCGCTGCTTGTTTCTCATTTATGTGTATGACTAACTTGTCAGGCCAGACGCGTTTGACGTCGGCTTTCGCCACCCACGGCAGTTGTTCCACATGGTGTTTGATTTTATTCATCTTCATGGCAAAGAAACCATGATCCGTATCAGGCACCACCACATCTTGCAGCGCTTGCCGATTGATATGAGGATACTCCCCTGTCACTTTGACCGTGTTAATCGGAAACCATGACGCACTCATGAAGTGGAGATAAATCCACAAGCAGGCAACCAGTAACAACAGAGCGATAGAAAGTTTGGTAACTCGAGGCGAGCGCCAAGGCCGTTGGCTATTCCCTTGCCCCCGTGTGGCTTGGTATCGGTTGACGTCGGTGTAATTGGACATCCTAATCTAACTCACTTTTCCTTGCTCGCTCTTTCCCTAAGCGGCGTTATTGTCTCTTCTATGGCCAAAAATTGACAAAAAACCTGAAATCTTTCATCAACTTACAAAAATTAACCATTTGAGCAAAATATGTCAACCCCTTAGGGGGAAATAATTGGAATTAATCACTACATGTTGTATTTTTGTCGGCAATGGTACAAGTAGGAGTGCATCAACAATGACCAAACCCAATGCCCATGACGTCGAAAAAATCATTGCTGAGTATACTGAGGAGTATTGTTATATCCTCGAGTTAGCCTACGGTCCTGGTTTAATGTCTGAAGGGGGTGCTGAGGCGATTGAGTCAATGTTCGAACATATCACATTGGATGGCACAAAAGCATTAGACATTGGTGCAGGACTTGGCGGTGTTGCCCATTACCTTGTGCAACAGTACGCGATGCATATCACCGGTCTTGAAATTAATCCGTGGATGGTGGCTGAAGCCGGTCGACGTGTGACACCTGAACTAAAAGACAAACTCGACTTTGTCGCTTACAGTGATCCAGACACGTTGCCGTTTGGGGATGGCTTATTTGATATTGTTTACAGCAAAGGTGTATTAACGCATATTGCTGACAAAACTTCATTGTTTAACGAAGTGCACCGCACCTTAGATGCGGATGGACATTTCGTTATTAATGATTGGTTGAGTCCCACTGATGGCCAATGGGGTCCTATCATGCAATCAATGTGTGAGCTTGAAGATTTGACTATTTATGGTGTATCACCCACACACTATATCAAACTGCTCAATGATGCGGGTTTCAAGGTGCTGCATCAAAATAACCGCAGCCCTGCACATCAGCGCTATAACGCCGATATTGCTGCCCGCCTCAGTGAACCTGCCAATGCCAAAGAATGCCAAGAGCGGTTTGGTCATGACGCCTGGCAAGAGTCCAAAGAATCCTATGCTTTAATCGCCAAAGCCATCGAGGCAGGTGAATTGCTGGTGTATGAGTTCGTGGCTAGTCGCCAATAATGTGCACTTCTGGGATTAAACACACCCCGTGGGCGGCTTCAACTTCCTGGCGCACATGATTAATGAGTTGTTCGATGTCAGCAGCACTTGCATTACCGTCATTAACGATGAAGTTGGCATGTTTTGGTGAAACTCTCGCACCACCAATCGCGTAGTTTTTGAGGCCACAAGCTTCAATTAAGCGCGCGGAATGATCCCCTGGCGGATTACGGAAAACCGATCCGCAACTGGGCTCACCGGTAGGTTGCGTTGAGGCACGGCGGTCGAGTAATTCGCGAATTTGTTGCAAGGATTTATCTTTGTCGCCGGGGCTTAATTGAAAATACCCCGCTAAAAACCACTCATCCGCAGGTTTAACCACACTGCGATAGGCAATTTCAAATTCATCCGGTGTGCGTTCGATAATCTCACCCTTGCGGTTCACTGTTTCAACTTTGATAACATGGTTCCAGGTTTCGCCACCAAAACAACCCGCATTCATTGCTAACGCGCCACCGATCGTGCCTGGCACGCCGGCAAGAAATTCTACCCCGGTTAAACTATTACGCGCACAACCCCGTGCCGCTTTGGCACAAGCAACGCCGGCTTCGATACGCACAATATTATCGGTAACTTTATCAAAGCCCGTCAAACGCCCTTGTGTCGCGATAACAACAGCTGCAACCCCACAGTCGCGCACCAATAAATTACTGCCTAAACCAATCCAAATAATGGGTAAACGCTCAGGCACTTGCGTCAAAAAATCCGCTAAGTCATGGGCATCCGCTGGCCGGTATAAATACGTTGCCGGGCCACCCACACGCCAAGAAGTGTAATCTGATAACGAGATATTCTCATGTAGTTCGCCACGGATAGGCTTGTCGATAATGATTTTACTCATGATTATCCGCTTCAATCTTCAATTCAATGGCAGCCAGGCGTGTAGCGACATTACCAATATCCCCTGCCCCTTGAGTTAATAAAATATCTCCATCTTTTAACACATTGGCCAGAGTCCCTGGTAACGCTTCAACATTGCCGACAAAAATGGGGTCGACTTTACCCCGTTGGCGAATGGTTCGGCATAGACTGCGGCTGTCGGCGCCTTTGATCGGCTCTTCACCGGCAGAGTACACATCTAGCATCAACAAGACATCCACATCTGCAAGTACTTGAGCAAAGTCATCAAATAAATCATGGGTACGACTATAACGATGGGGTTGATACGCCATCACTAAACGCCGCTCGGGCCAGGCTTGGCGCACAGCAGAAATGGTTGCTAAAACTTCGCGGGGATGATGACCATAATCATCTACCAATGTCACTTGCCCCTGGCGCGTTTGATAGTCACCGTAGATCTGAAAACGCCGGCCAATGCCTTGAAAATTCTCGAGTGATTGCGCAATCGCGGTATCAGACACACCTAATTCCGTGGCTACTGCAATTGCCGCTAAGGCATTCAATACATTGTGTTCACCGGGCAAATTCAAGGTAACCGTTAACGGCTCTCGCTCCGGACGCAATACAGTGAAATGGTTTTTGGTGCAATCATGGCGCATATCCACCGCACGTATATCCGCATCATCGGCAAAGCCGTAGGTAATAATCGGCCGGGAAATTTGCGGTAAGATTTGTCGTACAATAGGATCATCAACACACAGCACGGCTAACCCATAAAACGGCAAATGGTGCAAAAACTCAATAAACGTCTGTTGTAATTTGCCAAAATCACCGCCATAAGTCCCCATATGATCGGCATCAATATTAGTGACAATGGCATTGACGGGTTTTAAATTCAAAAACGACGCATCACTTTCGTCAGCTTCGGCCACCAAATAACGACTGGCCCCTAGTCGTGCATTCGTTCCCGCACTATTCAAACGCCCACCAATCACAAAGGTCGGATCTAAATCGCCTTCTGCCAATAAACTCGCGACTAAACTCGTGGTCGTAGTTTTGCCGTGGGTACCGGCAACTGCAATACCATGACGAAAACGCATAAGTTCCGCTAACATCTCGGCCCGTTGCACCACAGGGATGCGGTTTTGTTTCGCCGCTTCAATTTCAGGGTTATCGGCATGAATAGCAGTAGACACCACCACAACATCAGCATTGGCAACATTATCCCGTTGATGACCAATCATTAATTTAGCGCCGAGTTTTTGTAGGTGTTGGGTGACGGGGTTTTCACGAATATCCGAGCCAGAGATCTCATAGCCCATATTCAATAAGACTTCGGCGATGCCTCCCATACCTGAGCCGCCGATGCCGACAAAATGAATTCGGCGCACTCGCCCCATGGCAGCATCACATTGCTGCTCGTATTTAGTGTTTGTTGGCACCCATGGCTCCTAAGCATTGTTCTACAACCCGCTTGGTCGCGTCCTTGTTGCCAAGCGCATAAGCAGCTTGGGCCATTTGGGTGAGTTCGTTACGGTCCTCAGCATACGTCATGATTTGCTGAGCAATATCTTCGGCTGAAATCGTGCGTTGCGGCATAATGATCGCAGCCCCGGTATTTTGTAAAAATTTAGCATTAACGGTTTGGTGATCATCTACTGCGGTGGGATAAGGGATCAAAATACTCCCCACTCCTGCTGCGGTTAATTCACTCACCGTCGTAGCGCCCGCGCGACAGATGACTAAGTCTGCCCAAGCGTAGGCTTCTGCCATGTTATCCATGAATGGTTCCACACGAGCCTCTACTCCGACACCAATATAAGCTTGTTTAGTCGTACCTAATTGCAGCGTGCCGGATTGATGCCAAATATGGGGTTGTTTATCCTTGGGGATCTTGTTGATGGCCATGGGCATGATTTTATTCAGCACTTCAGCGCCCTGACTACCGCCTAAGATTAATACCCGCAAGCCATTGTCATGGCCAGGAATGCGTGTTGAGGGATCGGGTAACTCACAAATACTACGACGCACAGGATTACCCGTATAGGTAATGTGTTTTTTGGCTTTGAAGGCACCGGGAAAAGATTCACAGACTGAGCTGGCAAGGCGGGATAAGACTTTGTTGGTTAAACCTGGGATAGTGTTTTGTTCATGAATTACCAGAGGAATTCGCAATAACCAGGCGGCTAAACCACCAGGGCCACTGACGTAACCACCCATGCCAATAACTAAATCTGGGTCAATAGACTTGATAAGTGCTTTGGCTCGGCGCACCGCCTTAAATAAGCGAAACGGGGCTGTTAGTTTGCGTTTAAGCCCCTTGCCGCGGATGGCAGCAATTTCAAGCACGTGGAGCTCAATTTCTGCCTTGGGGACGAGTTTAAATTCGAGGCCTTGTTTGGTACCCAACCAGACCACTTCATGGCCTTGTTGCTTGAGCTCATCGGCGATGGCTAATGCCGGAAAGATATGGCCTCCGGTGCCACCGGCCATGATGAGGATCCTTTTTTTCATGTTTCACTGCCCTATAAAGTCTTACCCAGTCTCGCCATAAATAGTAGCCCATTTAGGGAGATTTTTGAACCAGCAATTTGCCTATAACATGTACTTAGACGACATCGCAAATTGCTCGACCCGAGCTTCGTAGTCAATCCGCAAAATGATGCCTAAAACTGCACACATAATCAACACACTACTGCCGCCATAGCTCATGAGTGGCAAGGTCAAGCCTTTGGTGGGCAGCATGCCGGCATTGACGCCGATATTGATCATAGCCTGCAAACCTATCCATAGGGCGAAGCCATAGGCCATGAAAGCAGCAAAAAGGCTGCCCTGATGTTGGGCACGGCGGCCAATCAGCAAGACTCGACTCACCAGCAAGGCAAACAAGCCCAGTACCGCGAGCATGCCCACCAGGCCAAGTTCTTCTGCCAAGACAGCAAACAGGAAATCTGTATGGGCTTCGGGGAGGTAGAAGAGTTTTTGGATACTGTCGCCCAAGCCAACCCCAAACCAGCTGCCACGACCAAATGCAATCAGGGATTGGGTTAATTGATAGCCGCTGCCGAATTGATTGGCCCAGGGGTGGAGGAATGTTGTGAGACGCTCAACACGGTAGCTGGACGAAAACGCCAATACGCCCATGGCACCGCCCACAACTAGCAACAACAGAACAAAATAACGAAACCGCACGCCGGCTAAGAACATCATTCCAAGTGCTGTAGCCATTATGACAACAGCGGCACCAAAATCCGGTTCCGCCAGCAATAACACAGCCACCACACTCAATACAATCATGGGTTTTATAAAGCCCATAGCATGAGTTTTGATAGCGTCTTGGAAGCGTTCTAAATAACTAGCAAGGTAAATGATAACGAACAGTTTTGCGAGTTCAGAGACTTGCATACCAATGGGGCCAACACCAATCCAACGGGTGGAGCCATTCACATGGTGACCAATACCGGGGATCAGTACAAGCAATAATGCTGCTAATGCGATTAATAACAACGTGCCACTTGCCCGTTGCCATTTATCAATTTCAACCCGAAAAATAAAACACGCCAAGCCTATGCCTAACAGCAAGTGCGCGCTTTGGCGGAACAAATAATGAAACGGCTGGCCATATTGTCTGTCGGATATCACCATGGATGCAGACGCCACCATGACCACACCGAATATGATTAAACCTACAGCGGCTAGCACCAACCAGCCATCGTAGAAGCGAATGGGCTTGAGTTTGTCCGCGCCCATACTGGCTGAAGCCGTCCGTGTATTAGCTCTCATGCAATAATTCCCTGACGCACTCACAGAATTGTTGGCCCCTGTCTTCAAAGTTTTTGAACATATCAAAGCTGGCACAGGCTGGGGATAATAAGACTATATCACCGGGTTCTGCTTGCTGTCCGGCGGCGCGGACCGCTTCAACAAGACTGTCGGCTTGCAAGAGTTTAGTTTTATCACACAATGCCCGCTCGAGAAGATTGGCATCTTGGCCGAATAGTATGGCCGTTTTGACGTGTTGTTCGACAACGTCAGTCAGTTCCGCAAACTCGGCGTCTTTGGCAAGACCGCCTGCTAACAGAATAATATTGCCCGACGTGCCTTCGGCAAGCCCGGCAATAGCTGCCGCTGTCGCACCCACATTGGTGCCCTTAGAGTCGTTATACCAATTAACGCCCTGGTGTTCTGCCACCCACTGACAACGATGAGCAAGGCCGGTAAAGTCTTCCAGCGCTTCAAGCATCGGCGGTAAGGGGAAATCCGCACTGTAACCGATAGCTAACGCGGCAAGCGCATTCAGCCAATTATGGCGGCCTTTGATCTTGAGCGCCGAGGTTGGTAGCAATAATTCATCGCCAAACGCTAAATACCATTCATCATCGTGATAGCGCAGGCCGAATTCGTCTTCTTCAGGTTCACTCCCACCAAAGCTAAATTCATCCGCCTCGCAGTCTTCATGAGGCCAAGTGAATTCATCATCGCGATTCACTACAACGATTTCACAATCGTCATAAATCGGCATTTTGGATTCGACGTATTCAGAGATATCGCAGTAACGGTCCATATGATCCGGGGAAATATTCAAAATACTCGCCACATAGCAAGAGAGACTCTCGGTAACTTCGAGTTGGACGTTAGAGAGTTCAAGAATATAAAACTCTGGGGTTTCCTCAGCTAACAAATCCAGCGCCGGGGTGCCAATATTGCCCCCCACTAAGGCATCAATATCCGCATATTCTGCCATTAAGCCTAATAGCTCAGTGACTGTGGACTTGCCATTGGAGCCAGTAATACCAATGATATCGGCATCAGCATCCCGGGCAAATAACTCAATATCGCCAATAACTGATACGCCTAAATCACGGCAATGTTGGAGCATTTGTTCGATAGGTGATGGCGGGATAGCTTTGGCTTGGCTCTTGGCCAACGTCGGTTCCGCGAGATAAAGCCCGGGGCTCACGATAATTTCTTCCGCATCGTGGAGGATAGCTTCGTTAAACTCCCCTAACAGCACTTCGATATGGGGGTATTCTTGACGAAACACTTGCAGCCCCGGCGGATTATCCCGGCCATCCATGACGATGAAATCCTCGCCCAGACTCGCCAAATAACGCGCCGCCGACAGGCCTGATTTACCCAAACCCAGTACTACACGATAAGCGTCTGTCATATCCTCTCCCCTGTTTCGATTCGCTGAAACATACCCGATTATCGCAAAAGATGGGGCGGATGGCTATGGTGTGAGGGTTACCTGGTAATGCTGCTTTTACTGGTGTAATAAATCCGTATTTCTGCCAACTCTATTTAAATCACGAATAGCGGCGGACTCTGTAGCGATACGCAGGGGGCGATTATCCAGTTTAAGTGTGTTATCGAGAATATTCATTATTGACCGCTTCGTGTGGGTAAACTCAATAACACCATAAGGCGTGTAAAATACACCGCGCCGCCCTGTAGTCATTACCGTCAGCCTCATTGGGACTTGCGAAATAACACCATACTCACTCAGCATCGACTCAAGGCTAACATAATTATATTCTCCACGACGCAACGCAATGGCAATCCGCTCGATGGTATAGCTATCAAAGCTCTTGGCACTTGGATAGACGTAAACATTTTTACAGGCACGCTTTAGGTGTCCTTTGGCCACTAAGCGGGTCAAGGCTTCAGAAAAGGCCTTGGAAGTATCGTCTGGGAAGAGTTTGCGCAGATCACGCTTCAGGAAGACATAATGCCCCTGTTTATCCCATTGATTCAAAACATTGATAGCCTCTGCTTGCTTCATAAAGTAAGTCTACACTAATACCATAAAAATATGGTATTAGCGTAGACTTGTGGAAGATTTGGATAAATTTTGTGGGGTTGGTTGGGGTTGTGTAGCTAGAAACAAAAAACCGCGGACTAGCCGCGGTTTTTTGGGTTAGATCTTCGGGTGAAGATTAGCGTCTGTTACTTGGCTTAGCGATAGCCACAGGTGCAGACTTAGCGTTCTCACTACCAGCTGCATTTACTTCACCACCTTCCGTAGGTACCGATACAGGCTGCGTTGCATCCTGAGCTGGCCCACCTTTACAAATACCCGCTGCAAGTGAAGCACTTAGCAAGCTACCCTGACTGTCAGGATGAGAGCTTAATATCACACTATCAGCCTGCTGCCGTTCCGCTGCGGCAATAGCCACAGGTGATGTGCCCACAATAGAACCTTGCTCATCCGGTAGCACACTTGCTTGCCGCTCATCATCTGAAGTAGAGCGTGGGCTAGGTGCTGGTGAAGATCCCGTTGAACTAACATCAGAATCAGTTTGGTGTTGTTCAGGAGTGTAACACTCACGTTCACCTTCTTGTTGTGATAACAATATTTCATGCTCAGAATCAGTTATCATACTCAACTGCCCTAGTGCCGCATCTCTAGGCTCAGCCATTAGAATGCTATCTCGGATATTATCCGTCAGTATTCTTGCCTGAGCAGCATTTTTCTCAGATTCATCTTTACTGTGAACTGCCGCATAAACGATGTCCAGGTATTCTTGAGGATAAAATATACTCAAAATACCATCGGTATCCTTTCCATCCCCTGCTAAGTAACGGGATACAACGGTTTTAATGCCATCACAATTTCTAAGCTCAGCATCGGCACGTTCACGCTTAGCCTCAACATAGTAACGAATCGCCTCAGCAAACTTTATTTTTAGCTTATTTAGATTCCCTTGGTCTTCATCAAATAAGAACACCGTCAACAAAGCTTCCTTGACTGAAAGGCTCATTTTATGAAGACGTCTATCCAACTCTTCGTCTTTATACCCTTTGCGTTTAAGCACAGGAAGCCACTGTTGATTCTGAAGCGTCTCATACGGATAATTAATAGGCAATGGCGCGGCATACGTCGCACCAAACTCATTTTTAGTTATCGCTGACACATCTAAAGCCCCAAAAATTGGTTTTTTGTCTGGATTTTTAGGATCTCGATAACCATATAGGTAGAGCATTGCATATTGCGCTTTAACACTGTCATTTTGTAGGAATTTCTGAAGGAAAAGATCTATCCTGCGAGCTCGACTGTCTAGAGTAAGAAACTCTTGAGATTTAGCTTCTGCTTTAGCTTTTTGCAGAATAGTTCGATTCCTCTCACTGAGTAAGAAGTCACAAATAGAGCTGATCTCATCACTATTGAGCTTGCTTAGACAGTAAGGTAGCGCCATTTGATGAGTACCATTTACAACAATATCGACAACTTTAGCTTTATTGATAAAGTGACCTAGTTGTTGTTTTTGCCTAGTGGTACCCAATCGCTCGATTAACAATAAAATTCTTGTCAGCTCCTGTGGCTTATAATTAAAGTAATAATTAAGATTTACGCAACCACCCTGGTCTGCATTAAAATACATTAAATGTCTGACAAGCGATGCTACTGAAAAATCAATTTCACGCTTACCATAATAGCTCTGTTTTACTGAAGTACCGGCACGCCGCTCTTGGGCAATATCTTCTAGTAAGCGATCAACATCACTATTTAACTCTGGGAACTCTGTAAACCCATCATCCTTAACAGCCTTAAGATAACTATCAATGCTACCAGTAATATGTAAAACGCTAGGTGAGCTTAATCTAGCTTTAACCAAAGCCAATCTTTCTTCACCGATAAGATCTTTACGGTATTCAACAAAAGTCATGAAGTCATTTTTCTGCTGCAGACTTGCATGCCGCCTAAATTGCTCTAGCAACTGTAGTTTATCTTTCGTTAACTGACCTTCATCACTGGTTGCTGGTTCATTCAAGCAAGCAAGTACTTCGCTAGCTCCTAAAATACCTGAGACATTTACTAGTTCAAATGATTCCGCAAGCTGCCTAACTGTATCTTTGACAGCTTCTAAGCATTCAACGCCTTGGACCGCGCGAATGTTATTTTTCGCAGACATCACCTTGGTGACGATACCACCCTCAGATAGCTCACCAACAATAGCAGATAATGCAAAAGATAAACGTCCCTTGATTCGTCTCAGACTCTGTGCATCAAGAGTCTTAAGCAGATATACTAAGTACTCTTGCTCACTAGGTTGAAGCAACGGAAGCTCGTCAATCAAAGCCGTGAAGTCTTTTATTGATTTTTTGCCTGCATCTTTAATTAAGCTTGCTAAGCCCGGAGCCTTATATTCCAGCCTTAATACCATTGACTCCAACAATATGGCTTCAGCATTTTGCATTGACAGCTGTGGTTGTTCCGTAGCATGGGTCGATGGTATTTTACTCAATTGCTCACGATACTCATGAATCAATACAGGAAAACCTAGATGATATACTTGCTGTCCATCGATTACGCCCATTAATTTGTCGCTCAACAGGCGGATATGCTCATCACATCGATTAAGTTCAGCTAGTCCATTAGTGTGTTTACTAATATGGCGAGACATTAAGCATGCTTCTTCTGAAGTTATAATGCATTCATCTGGACATACATTTGTATAGTAAACTTCTACCCCTGTTGGTAAGTTAACTTGTTTAGAGTCTGGCTCATGCTTACTAAGCTTAACTAACTTCCAAATAATACTCGCATACGCACCATACTGTTCAAACTCAGCTTTAGCTTCTTCGTACTCTTCCTGGGTAACCTCACGTTGTCCAAGCTTAGCATCAATGATAAGAAGTAATGCACTGACTAAATGTTCCACATAAACACTGGCTTCACTAGCATTAACCAGTTGACCTCTAAGACGACTAAGTGCAACTTCATCACCTGGAAGATAACTCTCAAAGGCTGAGTATAAAGCATCCCAGCTAATTGGAGTACCGTCGCGATGTAATAGACGTTGGTCACCATCTTGACTCACATTCAAGAGTTCAACAAACCTACCTAGCAGCGGTAAATGTTTTGAAGCGAACTCATGATAACGTGCTAGCTCCGCTTTGGTAGCAGCAAGTCGTTCATGATGCTGACGCACACGCTTTTGATATTTAGCTTCATCTTCAAAAGCATAATTAGCCGTTTCTTTGATTGAGCTTTTCTTACTAACATCACCTTTAAACACTGTATGTCTAGTCGGTGCTTGTATTGGGTGATTGATAAACACTTGAAGTGCTTCCAGCGCAGATACGACTTGCTGACCTAGGACCGCTTTTTTGTCATTTAACAACTGATCAATCTTGTTATTAAGAAGCTGTTTACGCTCAGCATCCAACAACGGTAATAAATCAAAGAACTTAGCATACTCGCTTTTATCACGTTCTCCTGTACTTGAATCATATACAGGCAAAACAAAATAAAGCTTAGAAGCAACCTGGTCTAGTTGACTCATTACATTGCTAAACTGTTGATTCACATAGCTATTCTTTTCAGTGATAGCCTTAATCTCATCCTTAACACCAACATAAGCTCCTGTGATTGTTTTGTGTAAATCACTAACAATCTTAGAATCAATATCTTCCATATGCTTGCGTATAGCTTGTTCCTCGTCATGGGCAAGTATGCTTTCTGCAGCAACATAAACACGATGTTGAGCCATTTGAAGTACTTTTGGCATTGCACTAACTGTGCGCTCAACGTCAGAGACATCTGTGCCTTCAGCTACTATTGCTTGGTGAGTTAGCAAGCTCGAAGCACCTCGCTCTGCGTCGTATAGTTTAGCGTGAAGTGAACGTAGCAATTTGTAAGCATCATCTTTACAAGTATCAATAATCAAGATCAAGTCAGCAAGCAATTCAGCGTGACTTATGTTGAGATTATTAATTGTAACTTCATAGGCACCCCGCATTCTTGAAGGCAATAGCGCAAATAAAACCGACTTAACATCATTAATATCAATTTTATTGTCACGCAGTTCATTGATGAGTTGATTTCTATCAAGTTTTGTATCTAGACCTACCATTCCTGCTATAGTTGCAACAGCTCTTGCGACTGTTTCAGTAGTACCCATGACTTTCCCGGAGAACTTTTCCGCTGTGGTTTTGATGTTTTCTTCAATCTCACTAAGCTTCTGGGCTACTCTCGCCTGGTATTCATGCGGCTTTTCTTTCTGCTCAGGAACAACAGAGTCCTCAGCATCACGTTGCACTGCTCTTGCAACCCTTCGTGCCCTTGCCAGCATATCTAGTTCAACAAAATTTGCGATAATTGTAGATGCATGCTCTTTCAGACGAGATAACTGCTCTCCGTTTGCTGCTTCTGCAGACTCATGTAGCTCGCTCCCTCCTGTCAGCCAAGCAGAAAAAGCAAGTTTCTCCCGCTCTTCAGCATCTTCAACAGAGAGTACTGACTCAATATATTCAGCAATTACTGGTAAATATTTACTCTGCTCTTCTTTGCCAATCTGTACTCGTTGCAGGTACTCAGCAAGATATGCAAATCGGCCAGGCTCAGAACCCAGTTTAGGATATTGAAGGAAATCGCCCACAGTAACGCTGACTTTAGGTTTCTGAGCTTTAACTTTAGCTTTCTCCTTAAAATATTCATTTAAATATGCAACATGACCACTAAAATTATCCTGATTAACTAAAAGCTTACGTACATTGGCTTTTTCATTACGTGTTGTGAATGGATCCAGCGGCAAGGTTAAGAAACCTGCAAATGGATCGCCATCAACCGCTGAATCAACCCCATCTTGATTTGGTTTGGTTCGTAATGCATCGAATGCTTTAGGATCATATGAAGATTCCCCCTTGCATTTGGTCAGCTCCTCACTAAGCAACTGAAGCTCTCTCTCAATCCCAGGCAAAGTCTCTGTATCTAGAAGTCGCTCAGCCGATGCTCGCAGAATTAAGCGTTGGTTACTTGCCAGATAACGCTCATATTCTCTGAATATCTGAGGTAAATAAGTATGCAGTTTGTCAAATATAAGCTCGAAAGGTGATGAATTACGCATCTCCTTTCTTACGCTCTTAGCCAATGTAACTTCAGCATTGTAGCGATCTTTCGCGCCTTTGATATCACCACTCTGGAGTGCTGAAATAATATCCCGAACACAGATACTTATCTTCATGGCTTCATAGCGATCTTTTTGCTTCTGGACATACTGCATCGACTTATCAGGCAACATTAAGTCAGTACAAAAATCTTCACCTGAGAACAAATAGAATAACGCTTGTACAAATGAATCTGATTCACCTAACTTATCAATAGCAATAGCTTTTTGAATTGCATCTGCTAGATCTTTAAGAACTTTTTCATCGGTACCAAATAATTCTATCCGCGCACTTTTATTGAGAGTTCGATACCCAACACTTTGCTTTCGTTCGTCGGTATAACGTAATATCTCATTACGAGCAAACTTTTGTCGCGCTTCACTCTTGTTGTTTTTATCATCAGGATGATTTACGAAGGCATTGACAGGCAAACAGTCACCTTGTCCCGTTTCTCGACGTAAAATTTCTCCTGTCCGCTTAACAATTAGCTGATGATACGCATGTTGGTGGCGTTTCTTTTGTTCACGACTAATGCCTTCGACATGACTGTTATCAGCAGCTTCACCGAAATATTTTAAAATCATCTCATCACGTGGATGCCATGTGGTTTTGGCAACTACTGTGTCAATAAGCGCTATTAAACGAGCGTTTTGACACTTATTCTTGCTTGAACAACCAGTTAGCAGCTTGCTAACTTGAAGCTTTCTTGAATCGTTGAAGTATTTTTCAAAAATTGGCTTACTTTTACGTTGAAACATTACTTCAGGTGGCTCAGCCAGATAATTCAGAAAATCTTCCATTGCAAATGGCATCACATCCTCGCTGCACTCTTCAAGCTTAGCAAGTGTATATTCATTACGAACCTCTGCATTGCCGTATCTGTATGCCAAGTCAGCGGCATGATAACTCCAGCCATGTTCACGGAGATACCAAAGTAGAATGGTATTCAATCCTGCTAACTCTTGTTCCGAGAATGATGCATACTTGTCGATATGAGCCATATAACTTTGCAAGGCATTACGATCAGCTACTTGCAATAGCTCAATCAACCTTATAATTCGGATAATATTTGGTGACTCCGCATAAGAATAGAAAATATTTTCGATTGAGCGCGACCATACTCGTTTGCGTGAACCAAAGATAGTTGTTGCTATGATTTCCCATGGCTGCTCTCGATAGTGTAATGCACCGCGCGTATCTTTGAAGGGAACTGCGACAGGCAATTTATCAGCTAAAAATTGACTATAGAATAATATATCAGCTGCTTGGCGGCCGTGTTTAGATATAAGGCGGAAATCTTCGTCGACATATTTAGGCGTCGACTTGAGCAGCCAGTTCGTATAACGAATATATTCATTATTTCTTACTGCTTCATTAAAATCCGCTTGTAAAAGGAATAATGCCTTAGTAACTTGTAACTCAGCAAGGACGTTCTTGAATTCAGAGCAAGGTTGCAACTCAACAAGCTGGCGCATAAACCACTCAGTCGTCATAGACCATCTTTCTGCTTCTGTACGCACAGCTAAGTGGTCTCGTTTGATAGCCTCAACAACATTTTGTAATTGGCTAGCTGGGAATAACTCTCCTCCATTAACAGCCTTGCGTTGTTTAAGCTCAGCTACATAATCTTTCAGCGGTTTTGGTATCTCTGATAACTTTCTGCGTGGTTGATTACCAGCAACAAAATCGGTCCTAAAGTGTGCGTTTAGTAAAGCCACCATGTGCTTACATTGATAAGCAACTTTATGTTCGAGCTTGATGCAAGGGTAGCTGTCTAGTACACTTTGCACATCAGCACGCCAGACGTAGCCATCTTTGACAACATTATTATTCTCAGCTGCGATCCAATCAATATGATTATTATCTTTGTCAGCTATCCGCACCTGTTTAATATACTTTTCTACTTCCTTATTTAAAGCATTAACCGCTAACGTATCTTCGGTGAATTTGTCAGATATTAAAAACTTACCATCTGGTGTATCTGCTTCAACGCCACTATCTAAAACTCTAGCAGGCAATAAATCAACCTCACCAGCGTTTTCCTGTGGCTGAACACCAAAAAGATAACCGAAACGTTTATGAACATATTTTTTAACAAGTTCAGGTGCATCAACTGCTGGGGCAAAGTACAGAAGTGGAATACCAGGGCCAGTAAACTTACCATCGTAAACAAAAAGTGCTTTTCTTTTATCTTTCAAGTAATCATCAATACCTTCATTCAAGAAGTAAAGCACATCAGCTTGTTGCTTTTGTTCATCAGTTTGTATTGGTGTATAGCTATCAAGAATTTTTTTAAATTGTTTGAGCTTTTGCTTTGGCTCTAATTCCTCATCAGAAAGCAACTCCTGGTAAGCAAGTATAAGTTGTTGATAGACTTCCGCATTGATCCACTGCTTATCTTGAGCCAAAGTTAAGTTGGCTTCCACATAGCCATCCATAAATTCAGTGATGGTTTCCTTAATATCAAGCTTAACGTCATCCTTGCTTGCAGCGTTTAATGCGCGAGCAGCATCTTCTAAATTCGATTCTGTACGCTCAAATACGAGATTACTGTCTTCTTGTCCTGCTCCCCCATCGTCAACTCCAGCTTCAGGTTCTAACTTAAAATAATAGCTAGCTTGACTAATAGCTCTATTCTCAGCACCCTCTTTAGCGAAGTTGTAATCTGAATTTTGTTGAACAAATAATTTAATCTTTTCAAACTTATCCTTAGAAACTGTTACACGCTTGCGAAGATAATCAAGATTAAATCTTGCACCATAAGTACGCAATAAATACTGACACACATCTAACTGTGATTTATGGAACCGAAGTAGTTCTGGTGAAACAACTCTCTCTAATGCTCTCTTTTGCTCATCTGTAAGCTTATACTTAGAAGATTCCCCACTTTTATCGTTGAGCTGCTGTGCTGGGAAAATCGCGTCCACATCAAGATTAATGATGTTCTTTAACAGTACTAATGCTTCTTCTAGTTCAGGATCTTGATAACCTGGCGCTTTATTTTTAACGAGATATAGCGCTGTTTCTATTTGGCCTAAGACTTTATCTGTCATCTCATTTTCAGTACCTGCACCTCTTACGACAATAGTGTAAGCAATACTACCTGTGTACTTACCAAGTAGGAATTGATGCTTACGCTCAAGTCGTCTAGCTAAGGTTGGAGGATTATCCAACTGATCGGTAACTTTTGTCTTAGTTTCGCTGTCTGGCTGTGCCTCCACATAGCTACGGCTAGGCAAAGATAGGCTGTAGAGGAAATAATCTCGTAAACTTTGATAATTTTCATAGTCCTGTTTCTTATCACCAGTTAACTTGCCCTTATCAGTTAGATCTTCACCATACTGATTCTGGTCAGGCTGTTCACCGAGATATTTAACAAAAAACTCAAAATTCCAGAACTTTCTCTCATCTCCCTCAACATCAATAAACGATTTAGCAGCATTAAATACGGCCTGATAACCTAAGAAAAATCCTGAGCTATCTGGTCCTAAGCTAGTTACTTTATGCTCGCGACATAGCGCGTCAAAAGTTGCCAATACATCGTTGCCTTTTGTCTTCAAAAACTTACGATACTGATCAACAAAATGTTGAGCATAAGGGCTCTGCAACCACACCTCAGCTGCATTTTTGAACAGCTCATCATTATGCTCAGGTTTAGTAATTTTGAGTTGTTCAGTTACGGATTCATCTGCATTATGTTCATCAGCCAATCGATCGAAGAACTTTCGCTCTTCTTCCTCAATGACAAGCTCAATCTCAGTGATCTCTTCATGCTGAGCCTGCTCAGGATAGATCAACTCCTCGCGGCAGGCTTCAAGTAATTCGACATATTGTCGATATTTATCGCCTGACTTAGCTTTTGCTTCAGCAATCTCTTTCTTTATGAATATCAGATTAAACTTATGACGCTCAACATCGTTAAAACCCGAGCCTAAAAATAAATCTTTATAACTTGCAGCATTTTCTGTGATGTTTTGCAAAGCAATCGTAGAAAATCGAGAAGCATTAGCTTTGTTATGCTTCTTGATTTCATTGTTATAATTAACAAAAAACTCTGACAGTAAGCCACCATCATTGATGCTGACTTTACCATCCGCATAATTAAAAACAATTTGTCCTGTAAGCAATCGGTCAAATGGTCCTAGCTTACGCAATAAGTACCCTTCACATGTCTTGAGGTGATGATCTAACTCCCCAAGCAAATCTGCAGCAGAGGATTTTTCATTGCTCCAGCCTAACGAACCAAAGATATTCTTCGCGAACAAAACCCAGCTATTTTTCTTCTTAGCATTGGCGATAGCCTGCCTTAGCGCACGTATTTTTTTATAGTATTGCTCTAGCTTTCCTTTTTCACTATCACGAACGTCTTTACCTAGATTATTGACTAATTTGTCAATAGCGTCTGGCAAGTCAGACTGTAGCTCAGGTTTAAGTTTACCATCTGCGCCAATCATGTCTTTCAACGCATCAGTAACACCCGGCAAATCCTTGCCATACTCATAAAACCCTTCTAGGAAAACCCTTGCTTCAACTTCATGAGACTTTAGAAACTCTCCAAATTCAAGTACTGGATTCACTTGAGC
The DNA here is from genome assembly GCA_002709565.1 of Legionellales bacterium. Lineage (GTDB taxonomy): Bacteria > Pseudomonadota > Gammaproteobacteria > UBA1113 > UBA1113. The sequence continues at coordinate 48,330 of PAPY01000038.1, forward strand.
TGATAACTCAGCCAAATATCGTGCACAGAGCTTTTGTTCAATTTTACCTTCTTTATGTTCACTCCATGTAACAGTGCCAAATAACCAGTGATAGCCTTTGTTATACCACGTGATTTTATCAACCTTATCGTCAGCAGACTTAAATCTATTTCGTAATTTTTTTGCGAATTGTTCTTTTGCTCGATAAGGTAGGCGAGCAGTGGTAAATTTACCGTGTTCATTAACCATTTCCCTGAAGAGTGCAAAGCGCTCATGGCCCTTGTTAATAGCTATATGGTGAACATATTCATTACCTTTCGAATCTACACCGTAGACTTTCTGACGCTTTGTAGCGAAGGGACGAGCGTTGGCTAAGACACCAAAAGCAACTGTTGCAGCTTTGCGTTTAGCAAACTTTGCCTCACCCTCATCGAGGCGATCAAGTACATCACGGGCTTCCTGAACAAACGAAGCCCTGCGTGAGTGCAAATCACTGCGATTAAACCAGTGGTGAAATGAATTAGGGGAAAAGAATGACAAGAGATAGCCCAAAATACCTTGCTGATTTAACAATAGTAATCGTTGGTACTCTTTGCCTTCAATGAGGTCTTTACTCACTCTTTCGACAAAATCTTCTGCCGCACTAGTGCCATGTTTGCTAAAATCATCTTTTAACTGGATCATTTGTGATAGAATATCAGCCACACGCTTTTTAAAGCTAGCACAAACCTTGGCATATTCGTCATCCTTGCTACTCGGCATAAACAGCTTAGACAGATGAACATACTCTTCTAGCTTTTTAATTCTTTCTTGGTGTGCTTCAACTTGAATATCTTTAGTAGTGTCTTTGGTTTTGTCATTTCTATCTTTGATAACCTTAACTTTCTTGGGAACATCCTTTGCATCAATAGCAAGAGAATCAAGGTGCTCAACAAGCTTCTCTTCACTTTGAAGCTTAACAGCTACTTGTTTGCCTGCATAATGAAATAGTTTTTCTTCTTCTTCAGTACGCAGCCCACTGTCATTCAGTTCAGATGTTTTAATTCCCTGTAAACGTCGACGCTCTTGAAGAAAAGCAATGACTTCGTTTAATAGCTCTGCTTTTGCAAGCTCATACCGCTTTTTGAGATATTGCTCAGTCGATTCAGCCGTATCTTCGTTTGAAGTAAAAAGTCGAGCAGCCCTTAAAGTTGCAAAGATTTGTCTAAAATTTTCTCGGCTTTCATAATCTGCATCCGCCTCAATTGAAGCTTCTAAGCTGTAAAGATCATCGATAGAGTGATTAGAACCAGCATCGATTATTCGCTTGGCAAACTCCCGAATCTCCCTCTCCATCATTGAGTCTGCACTACCTGGCTTGGCAGCTACACTACCAGACTCGGGAACTAAACCAGCCTTACTAGGAGCAGCAGTTTCAGGTCGTTGTTCACCAGCGCTAGCAACAGGACCTTGATTCGATTCTTTGGACATTTCTTGCTCCTCCGAGTAGGTGGTAGTGTCATTTTTTGAAGCACTTACGCCGAGTCGACTAAAATCTGTTCGGCATAACTCGTAAAATAATAACAAAACATTAAGGGAATCTTAAGTGTTTTGTTTAAATTGCTTATTTTTCTCAGTTTTTTGGCCATTTTTACTGTCAAACTGTGACTATTTGAGCAATTTGGTTACAAAGTTTGGTCATAGTAAGGGGATTAGCTTAACTGGGCCTTAATCAATGGCCTGGATTTGGGGGTTTTTGGGATTTTTTTACATTAAAAGTGTATTTTTGTTGTGATCTCGAGTGTTTTGGTTAAAATCGAGTGGATTGGAGATAAATATTAGCCCAAAAGCCTCTATGCTCGGACAAACAATGACTAGCCAAGGTAGCCACAGCATGAATTCCATTCCCAGCCCTGCAGACAATTCCCATATCATTGTATCCTTGGCAAAGCTAGGCTTTGAGACTCTTATGTCTCGATCGCAGGCAAAGTCTATCTTGTTGAATTTAAATACATTCACCCACATCACCCTCGACTTTACTGATGTCAGACTCGTCGGCCAAGGATTTATCGATGAAATCTTTCGGGTTTATCAAAATGCTCACCCAGAGATTTCTTTCGACTATATCAATGTAAATGAGGATATGATGTTTATGATTGAGCGTGGGTTGCCAAGGAACTAACCCCCTACCGCAACTTCAACGTCGCCAAACCACACAAGACCAACAACACGGTGATGATCCAGAACCTGACCACGACTTTGGGTTCGGGCCAACCTTTAAGTTCGAAGTGATGGTGTAATGGTGCCATGCGGAAGATGCGCTTACGGGTCATTTTGAAGTATCCCACTTGCAGGATGACAGAAACTGTCTCGGCGACGAAGATGCCCCCCATGACGAACAACACTAATTCTTGTCGGACAATCACCGCCACGGTACCGAGGCCGGCACCTAATGCGAGCGCACCCACATCTCCCATCATCACTTCTGCCGGATATGCATTGAACCAGAGGAAACCAAATCCAGCACCCACGAGTGCCGCGCAATACACGCCCACCTCACCTGCACCAGGGATATAAGGGATAAATAAATAATGGGCATAATTCACATTACCCGTGAGATACGCAAACACCCCAAGCGCACCACCAACCAGTACGGTTGGCAATATGGCTAAACCATCCAAACCATCAGTGAGATTTACCGCATTACTGGTCCCAACAATGACAAAATACACCAAAGCAATGAACAATGGCCCGAGGGCAACGTAGTAATGTTTAATGAAGGGGATCAATAATTCGGTTTGCACAATACTGTTCGCCGTGAAGTACAAATACAGCGCCACCGCAATCCCGATTAGCGATTGCCAAAAGTACTTCCACTTGGCGGGCAAGCCTTTGCTGTTCTTGCGAATCAATTTACGGTAATCATCAACAAAACCAATAGCACCAAAGCCCAAGGTCACGAGCAACACTATCCACACATATTGATTACTCAAATCCCCCCACAGCAACACACTGATTGCGATGCCAAACAATATCAACACACCACCCATGGTCGGTGTGCCGGATTTGCTAAGGTGAGTCTGGGGCCCATCGTCACGTACAACCTGACCTATTTGATAAAACTGTAATTTGCGAATAACCATCGGTCCCGCAAGGATAGTCACACCCAATGCCGTCAAGGCCGCAAAAATAGCCCGCAAGGTTAAATAATGAAAAACACTGAAACCGTGATAGTACTGTTGTAAATGATCCGCTAGCCAAACTAACATGCGTGACTTTTCTCCTGTAATAATGCCTCGACAATAATTTCCATTTGCATACTGCGCGAGCCTTTGACCAACACTACGGTGTCCGGTGTTATTGCCGCCTGAAGCGCCATCGCTAATTGTGCTTTGCTGATATAATGATTGGCCCCTTCACCAAAGGCATCGACGGTATTGCGAATTAACTCACCGTAACCATACACCGCGTCTACCCCTTGTTGCTTTAGTTGACGCCCCAAATCGCGGTGGTATTTCTCTGTTTCATCGCCCAGCTCAGCCATATCACCGGCAACCACGACTTTATGGCCCTTGTGTTCAGCAAGAACTTTTAAGGCTTCAAGAAAACTCGCTGGATTAGCATTGTAAGTATCATCAATAATTAATGCACCGTTAGTAAGGGTATGTTTGTTAAGGCGCTTGGACACTGCGGTAGTTTTTTCTAAGCCTGATTTAATTTTGTTGAGAGGAATATTGATAGCAATTGCACACGCCGCTGCCGTTAAAGCATTCATAACATTGTGTTCACCCAAAATAGGCAAATGCACGGATGTTTTTTCGATACCACAAACGATATCAAAGCTCGCACAACCCGTCCCATCAATAACGACATTGTCAGCCCTGACTTCTGCATCATTAGCCATGCCAAAGGTCATCACCGAACGCCCCGGAATCAGCCGCTGCCAATAATCGGCATATTGAGAGTCTATATTAATCACCGCAATGCCGGTATCCTTGAGTCCGGTATATATTTCAGATTTTGCTTTCGCCACACCCGCGATATCACCAAAACCTTCCAAATGCACCGGGTGCACATTAGTGATCACTGCCACATCCGGTGGCGCAATCTCACATAACCCAGCAATCTCACCGTGGGCATTAGCCCCCATCTCTAGGACCGCGAAATCATGATCCGCTGTAATATTCAAAACCGTTAGCGGTAAGCCTAAATCATTATTGAGCGTGCCTTTGGTGGCACAGACATTACCCGCCTCACTCAAAATACTCGCCAGCATGGACTTAGTTGTGGTTTTACCGCAACTGCCAGTAATGGCAATCTTAGGGATATCCGTATGACGGGCGTGGTATTTGGCGTATTGGCCTAGAGCTTTGCGTACATCTGACACAGTAATGGTCGGCAAATCTGTCTCAACAGGTTCACTGACAACCGCCGCCACTGCGCCGTTGTCTTTAGCCGCTTGGATGAATTCATGACCATTGAAGTTCGGCCCCGTGATCGCAAAAAAGATATCACCCGCATCAAGGGTGCGAGTATCAATACTGGCTCGTTGGACTTTGACATCCACCCCTTGGTGTTTGCCCTGTAATTGTTGCGCTAATTTGGAAAGATAAATCATGACACATCCTCGTGGTCGTTGCGTAAAGCTTGCTGCACCTGCTGCTGATCGCTAAACGCGTGCTTGGTATCGCCTATTTGTTGGTAGGCTTCATGGCCCTTACCGGCAATCAATACAATATCCCCTGGACCGGCACCCGTAATAGCATAATGAATCGCGCGTTGCCTTTCAACTTCGCGATGCACCGCCGCCAGTTGCTTAAACCCCTGACAAATATCCTCAATGATAGCCTCTGGTTCCTCATGGCGGGGATTATCACTGGTAACGATGACTTTGTCGCTCAAGCGCTCTGCCACTGCTGCCATCTCAGGGCGTTTGCCCTTATCCCTATCGCCGCCACAACCAAACACGGTGGTAATCGCCCCCGTGGTGTGGGCCTTAATCGCGGTTAAGGCTTTCTCCAATGCATCCGGGGTATGGGCATAATCAACCACCACTAAGGGTTTGTCCCCGCCACCAAAACGTTGCATGCGTCCAGCTACACCAGGCAAATCACCCACCCATTGCAAAATGTCTGTGAGCGCATAACCCATTACACCTAAAACCGTCACCACTGCGAGCAAATTACTGAGATTAAATTCCCCTAATAATCCACTATGCAAAGTCCCCTCACCCCAGGGTGTGCGAACTGTTGCCGTAAATCCTTCAGCGTCATACTGAATATCACTGGCAGTGACGGCCGCATCGCTGTTGTTTTGTGAAGAATAACCGTAAGCCTGCACACTCTCTGACAAATTCGCCACAATTTGCTGACCAAATTCATCATCAATATTCACCACCGCTGAACCTAATCCAGGTTGCTGGAACAATAATTGTTTAGCTTGGCCATAGCGCTGCATATCCCCGTGAAAATCCAAATGGTCCCGAGTCAGATTGCTAAACACAGCAATATCAAAATGCACCCCCTGCACCCGCGCCATAGCTAGACCATGTGACGACACTTCCATGGCAATAGCGTTTGCACCTTGGTCATGTAATTGGGATAGAGTTGTTTGTAGTTCAAGACATGTGGGTGTGGTAAATGTCGTCGGTGTTAATGCATCAGGAAAACCATTACCAATAGTACCAACTACTCCACATTGATTACCTGCCATGCATAGACTGCGAGCCAGGTATTGGGCGATCGAAGTTTTGCCATTGGTGCCCGTCACCCCTATCACGGTCATCTCTGCTGAAGGGCTATCAAAGAATTCATCGATAATTAAACCGGCTTTTTGCCATAAATTTTGTACCCCAAAACTTGGCACCATATGCCCTGTCGGCGTTGTTACATGGGCTTCCTGAGGGAAACCAGAACCCGCTTCAAATAACACGGCCACAGCACCCGCTGCAACCGCATCAGCAATATAAGCCCGGGCGTCATTTTCATGACCCATACAAGCAATGAATAAATCGCCAGGCTTCACCTCTCGACTATCCATACTGATGCCAGTAATGATTTGCGGCCAATGTTCATTAGCGGGAATATAGTCGGCACATAATTCGATAAAAGGTTTGCTGTTTTTGGTTGACATGATTAATTTCCACTAAGCTTTGTCTGGCGCTACGTCTAATAGTCGTAATGAACCACTCATTACATTGGCAAAAACCGGCGCTGCCACCAACCCACCATAAAACTTACCACCAGTGGGATCACGCACGACTACCGCAATCACAATTCTCGGATCACTGGCGGGTGCCGCCCCAACAAACAGTGCATTGTGGTGATCGGCTTCGTAACCATTAGGACCCACAATACGTGTGGTGCCCGTTTTGCCCAACACCCGGTAGCCAGGCACTTGGCCGCGGGTACCGGTACCGCCGGGTTGTACCACTGTTTCTAGCATTTGTAAAACTTGATTCGCGACTTGGTGCGGCAGGATACGTTCAGACTCTGGCGCACCATCCAGTTTAACCAATGACACTGGATGCTTCACACCACCGGAAGCTAGTTCCGCATAACCCTCGGCTAATTGTAAGGTTGTCACTGATAAACTATAGCCAAAAGATAATGTCGCTAAACTAAACGGATCTTGTTTGCCATCCATGGGCAAACTGCCCGCAGCCTCCCCCGGGAAACCACTATCTGTGCGCGTACCAAAGCCCATACTCTCCAGCAAATTCCCCAAACTCTCCGGCGCTAAACTTAACGTGACTTTTGACATTCCAACATTACTGGAATGTTGCAAAATCCCGGTCAAATCCAAAGTCCCATTGTCGCGACCATCACGCACTGTGCGGTGACCAATTTTGTAATACCCCGGTGATGTTGATACTTTGCTGGTTGGGGTATATTTGCCGCTGGCAATGGCATTAGCCACACTGAAGGCTTTTAGGGTTGAGCCCGGCTCAAATACATCCGTCACCGCGCGATTACGAAAATTATCATTGCGTCGTTTGTAGCGTTGATTAGGGTTGTAAGATGGGTAATTCGCCATCCCAAGGACTTCGCCAGTTTTAACATCCAGCACGACTATCGAACCCGACTTTGCCTGGTTGTCTTGTACGGTTTGCTTCAACTCCCGGTACGCCAAATACTGAATACGGTGATCGAGACTCAGGGTCAATTGATCCCCAGGTTTGGCCTTGCGTTTAACATCCACAATATCCACCACATGACCGTAGCGATCTTTCAGTACGAGTTCTTTGCCCGGCACACCCCGCAACCAATCATCATAGGCGAGTTCTAAGCCCTCTTGGCCCACATCATCGATGTTTGTGAAGCCAACCACGTGAGCCGCACTCTCCCCTTCCGGGTAAAAACGGCGAAACTCTGCTTGCAAATGCACACCTGGAATTTGTAGGGCTTCAATTTGCGCGCCAATAGCAGGATCAATATGACGTTTGAGATAAACAAATTCTCTGCCGGTATTATTTTGCAGGCGTTTCATGATGGTAGTCGGGTTCTCATGCAAAAGTTTAGCAATCTTATGTAAATTAGCTTGGTTTGCATCAAATTCTTGAGGATTAATCCACACTGAATTCACCGGTGTCGAGATCGCCAAAGGATAGCCATTACGATCGGTAATCATGCCGCGATAAGCGGGGATATGGATGGTACGCAAGGTGCGGGCATTGCCTTGCTTTTGCAAAAATGCGCGATCAACAACCGTTAATTGCAACATCCGTGCAACCAATGCAAGACTCGCTACGATTAACAGACCTATGATGAGATAAAAGCGCCAAGGTCTTACGTCAGTATCACTTTGCCTCACGCCCTCACCATGACAATGGCGTTTTGATCCGGTGTGGTCATACCCAACTGTTGTTGTGCGACTTGTTGCACCCGCGCCTGACTAGACCAGGTGGTTTGTTCTAGCAACATTTGGTCGCCAGCCATGTTGAGTTCAGCTTCGGTATTCTTAAGGCCTTGTAATTCACCCACGAGTTGACGGTCTAAGTCACGCTCGTATACAACGGCAAAAGCCGTCGCTAAAACCATGAATAACGCTGCCATGAACAGCACCGTCTGGCGGTTTAAGACAAGATGGGGCAAGCGTGCGCCAGCACGCATTTGGGTAGATAAGGCTCGGGTTGCTGCATTCATGCTATTTTCTCCGCTATTCGTAATACTGCGCTGCGCGCTCGTGGGTTAACTGATACCTCGGCAGCGCTCGCGCGTATACTCTTACTGCGCGCACGCAGCCGAGGTGACAGTGCTTCCATCGAGACCGGTAAATCCTTCGGAAAGTTATCGCCTTTAGCTTCATCGCGGATGAAGCGTTTCACCAGACGGTCTTCCAAGGAATGAAAACTGATAATGGCAAGATGTCCACCAACGGCGAGGACATCTAAACACTGGCTCAAAAAATCTTTCAAATCACCTAATTCGTTATTGATAAAAATGCGTATTGCCTGAAAACTTTGGGTGGCAGGGTGTTTGCCCTTTTCCCACGCTGGATGTGCCTCAGCAATAATATCCGCTAAGACTTTAGTGCGGGTAATAGGGGCTTCATCACGGGCAGTGACGATAGCACGGGCAATGCGTTTGGCGTAACGTTCTTCGCCATAGTCTTTTAGCACCGTGACGATAGCGTGTTCGTCAGCGCTGTTGACCCAATCACTGGCACTCATACCCTGTCCACTTGCCATTCTCATATCCAACGGTCCATCCCGTAAAAAACTAAAACCTCGTTCAGCATCGTCTAACTGTGGTGACGATACCCCTAAGTCCAATAATATGCCCGTGACTTTGCCGGTCACGTTATGTTTGGCGGCAATGTCACCAATCTCGGCAAAAGAACCTTGCTCGATGACAAAACGCGAGTCGTCAATGGTTGCCCGCGCGTGCTTTATCGCACTGGGATCTTTGTCGATAGCAATGAGTTGTCCTGCATCGGTTAATCGGTCCAAAATCCCTTGGCTATGGCCACCGCGGCCAAACGTTCCATCGATATAGACGCCATCAGTATCCGTGACTAGATTGTCGATGGTTTCGGCGAATAATACCGCTTCATGTTCGTACGCTGTTGTCATTTTCATCTGCCCGTCATGCCAGCAAAAAATTAAGGGGGCAAAGGCGCAAACCCAAAAACTGGTTTTTAAGTTTGTGCCTCTGCCCCACTTAAAGGCAGAGAGGCATTGACATCGTCAGGGGAACATTCCCCCATTACATTCGGTTACACATACTTGTCGTTATAACGACAAAGTCTCTAATTCTGGTGGCAACTCAGCGTCACCGTCTTTTTCGCTGGCAAGCCATACTTCACGTTGCGCCTGCCAATTCATTTCGCTCCAAATTTCAAATTTCTTCCCCTGGCCCACGAGCATGACTTTTTTGTCCAAGTCCGCGTGATCCCGTAACAAGGGCGGTACCAATATGCGGCCATTCGTATCAAGCTCACATTCTGTGGCATGCCCCATCAACAAACGTTGAATGCGGCGAGCCGCAGGGTTAAAACTGGGGAGCGCTTCAATCTTTTGTTCAATAACTTCCCATTCCGTCAGTGGATATAACAATAAACAGGGAGATTCTGTATCAATCGTGACCACAATGTGGTTGCTGCTATCATTCTCAAGGCTCGGACGATAGCGGGTCGGCATTGCCATGCGCCCCTTTGCGTCCATGTTGATAGCATTGATTCCACGAAACACCAAAATTCTCCACTTTTATCCACTTTTCTCCACATAACCTCAAATATAGGGCGAAATGAAGAATTGTCAAGGAGTAATCAACGTCCCGAAGTTCGGCTAAGGGTAAACAATGGCAACTTGGCTAGCGAACCTGGGTTGAAACGAGCATTTATGTATATTTATAAATTTTATTTAAACATTTGCGCTCCCACAAAGTTATCCTATGCTTATCCAGTGGGCGGCAGAGATTGCCCCAACAAGGAGACGACCAATGACGACGACATTTGTGAGACATTACCCCGATAAAAGCACCGTAGTTAGAGAAGAATCCCCTGATATTGGGCCTCAAGAGACATTTACTGAATATTGCGAAATCACCCAGTGGCGCCAGCAATATTCCTTCTTTGTGAGCCCAAAACCGAATTCCGTACCGAAGTAACGCAACAGCAAGCCTTTTCCGCTGAAATAACCCGATTTTCACCAAAATCGGGTTATTTTTTGCCTAGCAGATCCCGGCTAAGCCGGAATGGAACCACCTGCATCAGTTAGCTCTACTACTCCCGTTGACACTAGTAGTCCATCTAGCCCAGATGCTAGTAGCCCACCACCGACATCTTATGTAGAGGAAGTATCGGAGACAAGCAAGGCAGCAGCGATAACAGTGATTTAGAACGTATTAGCGAAAGAACAAACATTACCATTGCTAGAATTAAACCTTAAATAACCTTAAGTATTCAATCTCCCACACCTCCCCATTTAGCCTACACTTATAATAAGCGTGGATAACGGGGACTGGTGCTGTGCACTTAATACTGCATTAAGCCTAACTCAGTTATACTCGGCAGATATGATAATTATGATGATTTTGCAGGGGTAGGCATTATGCCAACAAAAGTTGAAACTCTCCAGATAGATAGCGAGCTTAGTAATATCCGAGATGATCTTGTCAAGCTAAAACAACTTAGACAAGACCTGATGAATAACCGCAGCGAGATTCAAGCACAAGCAAATCTTATCAAAGATAAGATCACTCGTCTGCGTGAGTATATCAACCAAAACATGTCACCAAGTGAACTTACTGACTATTTAGATGTAATTAAAGCCCACTCTGATGCTCTGCTAAAAGAAAAGGGTATTAATATTCGTCGACAACGTCGCTCAGAACCTCTACCGTCTCTCCAAGTCGCCATCAGTGCAAAAACAAGCAGCCCTATCTCTGATCAAGATATAACAAGTGGGGCATTAAACCAATCCATTGCGTTAGATAAAATTAGTGGCGTAACAAGTAAACAAAGTGAAGCATTATCAGCAAAAATGAAAAGTTATGAGCCAGAAGAAGCAGTCAGTCAATCAACCAAGCCTACTCGACGCAGAGCGAGTCTCAATAAATCACCATCATCGAGACCTCATTTAGAACTTTCAGGGAATTTTATTGATAGCCGACAAGGCAAGCAACTACGAATAAAAATCAATGGCTCTTCAGATTCAAGCGATAAGATCACTTATCTACAAATTAATATTATCTATCGTGATGGTCATTATTATGCGGCTATGAGAGATAATGAAATTGCAGCTTATGACTCCATCGAGTATGATAGCCTTGATGAACTCATTGCAGATATTCAGCAAGAATTAAACCCCTATGACAGTCGCGCAGCCAACGGACTTGTAGGTAAAGAATTTTTTGACCGCGACAATCTTGAGGATATGTTGGTGAGTCTTCAGCCTGCACCACGTATGGAGGCTGGAGCTGAAAAACCTCCCCCTGCTGCTGATTTTGATATTTTAGAATCTCCTTTCAGAGAAGTCTCTGAGCGTGAACCACTACCTGTTGATGAAGCTGACCTCCAACTTGATACCAGCTTCACAGAGATGACAGATGCTAGTGATGACGCAGGCATTGAGATGGATGACTTATCTGAGCAGCAAATAACATCATCTGATACTAGCGAAGACGAATTGGCCCGGCGCTCTGCCTCAGTCAGTGAACCAACCGAACCCGATGATATTGATAAAATTATAATAAGTATTGCCTACCGTTTAATAAATTACGCTGATTTACATTACCGCATTGAGCAATCTTCACTGGAAAGAGCAATCCATAATATACAGACTGATAAAATAACACCTCTGTCAGCAAAACAAGCCCAAACTAGCCATGATATGCTCAATGCTTTTATCATGCATGTCATAGATATCCAAAGTGCCATTGATAATTTAAGACAAATAATCGAACAAATTAATAAACTTAAAACTGACAATCCCTCAAAAGTCAAAAAGCTTAATTCACTGCAACGTAAAGCCAGAGAGATAGCAGATCTATACCAAGCTAAAGCTGATGAACTGCATGACTTGTCGCGATTAGCCGGCCGCTTAACAGAAGCACACGCCCATCGAATTGTGGATGATGGTCTCTCAGGAAAATTCACCTACACTGAAAAAGCACCGAGGGAGAACACAACTGTCGGTACTGTCGATCCCTATCAATGCCGCTTCGCAGAAGACAATAGTAGCGTTACTGTATCTGTTTCAGTTGAGGATCCAGTAACAGCAACTGCAGCAACAGAATTAACAACTCGTGAGCGCAGTATTATCAAAGCTGTCACCACTGGATTTATTAATCAACGTCCAGGAGATCGTTTTTATATTACTCGTGGTAGTGAATCCGATATTCGTACTGCTATAATGACCCTCAAAGCTTTAGGTGCCAGTGCAAATGAGATTGATGTTAGCCAGTCCTCTTTTGGTCACGCTAATCCTAATTTTGTCAATGAAATATTTCAACAAACCAAAAAACCTCAACCAGGCACCACGATATCATCTGAACGCAAACAATATGAAACCATTAAATCCCACCTCAGTAATGCCGGCGCCCTCGAAGGACGACAAAGTATTAGTGCCTTAAAAGAAAAACGTCTATATGAGGACGCAACACAGAAAGGTACGCAAATGACATTAACGACTGCCGCAACCAAATATACACAACAGAGTTTGCAAAGAGAAAATAGACAATCCAGTCAACTCCATGAACGACTTAGAGGCGTTAAACCAGGACGAACATCGTAGCAGCTAGTTAATCACTGTCGCGCCCAGCGCCGCATCAACTTACGCGGGATAAGCTCATGGGCTTCACTCACTTCCCCGAGTCCAACGAACTCATCAGCTTCACTGTAGAGACTCACCCATTGCGGGGTGATATCGGGTTTGGCGGGGATCCGTTGACCTTGACCAAGGCGGGTGATGTCATCGCTATTGACCGTATACGTCATAAAGCCTTGGGTCGCCACACCGGTATCGAGTAATAATTCATCAATACCTGCGAAACCCTTTTCAGCAAACCGTTCATCCAGCATCTCCAAGGTCACCATACCGCTGGTGAATTGCCCTACCGCTAAACGACGTAATTCAGCCACATGAGCGCCACAATTAAGGGTTTTACCGATGTCTTCCACCAGACTACGGATATAGGTGCCCTTGCTGCAAGTCACATCAAGGTATAAACAATCACCGTCGATGTTCAAACATTCAATTGCATGGATGATAATATCCCGTGCCTTACGCTCGACGTCGATACCGCGCCGCGCAAATTTATACAAAGGCTGGCCTTTATGCTTCAGGGCAGAAAACATCGACGGCACTTGCTGACCAGGTCCCTTAAAGTTATTGATGATGGCGTGTAATTCCTTCTCGCTAGGTAAATTAACTTCACAGATCTCAACCACCTCCCCTTCAGCATCACCGGTTGTCGTCGTCACACCTAATTTGGCCGTGGTGAGATAGCGTTTTTGTTCTGCTAACAAGTATTGCGAAAACTTCGTTGCTTCCCCTAAACAAATGGGCAACATGCCCGAAGCTAGGGGATCAAGACTCCCCGTGTGACCTGCTTTATTCGCTTCATAAAGATATTTAACTGTTTGCAGCGCTTTATTGGAACTGACGCCTAGGGGTTTATCCAGTAATAAGATCCCACTGATGTCGCGGCCTTGTTTAGACTTTCTCATGACTTATTGTGTTTTTCGTCGTCTTTAACGGCTTTATCGATAAGATTAGACAACTCTGTGCCGCGAGTAATGGTGTGATCCTGCAAAAAGCGTAATTCAGGGGTGCTGCGCATCTCCAGACGTTTAGCCAACATGGTACGCAAATAGCCGGCGCCATTGTTTAAGATCGTAATGGCTTCTTGAATTTGTGCCTCGTCCCCTAGAGTGCTGACATAAACTTTTGCCACACTCAAGTCATTACTGACATTGACAGCGGTAATAGTCACCATACCCACCCGGGGATCTTTGAATTCCAACTGTACCAGCTTCGCCAACTCACGTTGTAAGCGGTTATTGACTTTATCGCTACGTTTGTAATCTTTAGACATGTGTCACCTGAAAATGGCCGGCAGTTAACTACCGGCCTTATGCTTTATGCTAGGGTTCGCTTCACTTGTACCACTTCATAGACTTCGATGTTATCGCCGACTTTGACATCGTTGTAATTCTTCACACCGATACCACATTCAAAGCCTTGACGCACTTCTGCGACATCGTCTTTGAAGCGACGTAGTGATTCAAGTTCACCTTCGTAAATCACCACGTTATCCCGCAATACGCGAATTGGCATATTGCGTTTGACATAACCTTCGACGACCATACAGCCGGCAATCGCGCCAATCTTGGGTGAACGGAACACATCCCGCACCTCGGCAAGACCGACGATTTGTTCTTTTTCTTCTGGTGATAACATACCAGAGAGTGCCTGCTTCACTTCATCAATAGCATCGTAAATTACGCTGTAATAATGTAAGTCAACTTTTTCTGCCTCAACCAAACGGCGTGCCGCAGCATCTGCGCGAACATTAAAGCCAATAATAACTGCACGGGAAGCAATGGCTAAGTTAACATCTGATTCGGTAATACCACCGACACCACTAGCGACAATTTTCACCTGTACTTCATCTGTGGAGAGTTTCTCAAGCGCTTCACGCAGTGCTTCAATAGAGCCTTGTACGTCGGCTTTGAGGACGATATTCAAGGTGCTAACAGCGCCTTCAGCCATATTGCCAAAGATATTCTCCAACTTCGCCGCTTGTTGACGGGCGAGTTTCACATCACGGTATTTACCCTGACGGAAAAGCGCAACTTCACGAGCTTTACGTTCATCTTTGACAACAATCACTTCATCACCAGCATTCGGTGTGCCGGACAGGCCTAAAATCTCCACCGGTATAGAAGGACCAGCCTGTTTAATGGCATGTCCTACTTCATTTAGCATCGCGCGCACGCGACCATATTCAAGGCCCGCAAGGATAATATCGCCTTTGTTCAAAGTACCACTTTGTACCAAGATCGTTGAAATTGCACCACGGCCTTTATCGAGACGCGACTCGATCACCACCCCTTTAGCGGGGACATCAACTTTGGCTTTAAGCTCCAAGACTTCTGCTTGTAGCAAAATACCTTCGAGTAAATCATCCACACCTTGACCGAACTTCGCTGATATAGGCATGAACATCACATCACCGCCCCAATCTTCAGGGATAACATCATGACTGGCTAATTCGTTCTTGACCCGATCTGGGTCGGCTTCTTCTTTATCGATCTTATTCACTGCGACGACGATAGGTACTTCAGCCGCGCGAGCATGTTGGATAGCTTCTAGGGTCTGCGGCATCACACCATCATCTGCGGCAACCACGAGCACCACGATATCGGTAGACTTCGCGCCCCGCGCTCGCATAGCAGTAAATGCTTCGTGCCCCGGGGTATCTAAAAAGGTTAGCGTGCCGCGGTCAATATCTACATGATAAGCACCGATGTGCTGGGTGATCCCCCCCGCTTCACCGCTGGTGATTTTGGTGCGACGAATATAATCCAGCAACGAGGTTTTACCGTGATCAACGTGCCCCATGATAGTTACCACAGGTGGTCGTGTGACCTCCTCAGCCGTCGTATCGTCTTGTAAATTGAGTGATTCTTCTAGTTCGTTTTCTTTGAGTAAAGTGACTTTATGGCCCATCTCTTCAACGATGATAGCCGCGGTTTCTTGATCAATCACTTGATTAATGGTGGCCATAGCTCCCATCGACATCATGACTTTGATCACTTCAGCTGCTTTGACCGACATCTTTTGCGCTAGATCAGCCACCGTAATGGTTTCAGGAAGGGCAACTTCACGAATAACCGGCGCGGTTGGTTTAGCAAAACCATGTTTCATTGCTTCCATAGCTTCTGTTGGCCGCTTATCTTTACTGCGCTTGCGGCCTGATGCCCGTTCTCGACTACGTTCTTTCTTGACTGACAAGGCCTGTTTTTTGCCGCCACGTCTGTCACCATTGTCATCATCGCCATGGGATTTTTTCTTGCGGGGTTTAGCCTTCTTGCCCGCATCTTCCGCCGGTGGTGGTGGAGGTGCTGGCATTTCTGCCGCTTCAGGTTCAGCAGTGGCTACTTCTTCCGTTATCGTTTCTGCGGTGACTTCTTCAGTAACTACCGGAGTTTCTTCTACTGCGTCTTCAGCTGCTTCAACCACAGGTTCTTCGATAACCGCAACCTCTTCTTCCTCAGGCTCTGGTTCCACAGGACGAACGATTTTGCGACTTTTGCGCACAATAACATCAACGGCTTTGCCTTTACCTTGCAATTTGATAGTACTGCGGGTTTTGCTTTTTAGTTTAAGGGGTTTTAGCCCAAGCTTGCCGCCACCACTGCTGTCATCTTGCTTACGACTGCTGCGTAAGTGTTCTAGCAAGGTTTCTTTTTGTTGATTGGATATTTCATCACTTTCAGATAACCCATTAACCCCAGCATCAGTTAGTTGCCCGAGTAATTTCTCTACCGGGATTTTTAGGGTTTCTGCTAATTGTTTTACTGTCACTGCCATTGTCTTCGCCCCCCGGCTACTTAGTCTTCGCTCTCTTCAAACCATGGTGCCCGCGCGGTCATGATTAACTCAGATGCCTTTTCTGCACCAATGTCTTCGATGTCTAATACATCATCAACGGCCAGCTCCGCTAAATCTTCCATCGTCACAACACCGTGGCTCGCTAATTTTTTCGCGAGCTCCTCAGTCATGCCATCCATATTCAGCAAATCTTCTGCAGGTTCAGCACCGCTGTTACCGCCACCGCTTAACTCCAGGGTTAGCAATGCGTCTTTTGCCCGACTTTGTAATTCTTCGATGATTTCTTCATCAAATTCTTCAATTTCTAGCATCTCTTGTACGGGCACATAAGCCACTTCTTCGATGCTAGAGAAGCCTGCTTGAATTAATAGCTCTGCTACTTCATCATCAACACCAAGATGTTCAACAAATAATTGACGTAACTGCTCAACCTCGCCTTCGCTCTTCGCTTGGGCTTCATCGGTGGTCATCACGTTAATGTTCCAGCCGGTTAACTCACTGGCAAGCCGGACATTTTGTCCGCTACGACCAATGGCCTGTGATAATTGTTCTTCTTTTACCGCGATATCGATAGTGCGTGAATCTTCGTCTACAACAATAGACTCAACTTCAGCAGGCGCCATCGCATTAATGACTAACTGTGCTGGGTTATCATCCCACTGGATGATATCAATCCGCTCACCATTCAATTCACCCGAAATTGCTTGAACCCGTGAACCACGCATACCCACACAAGCACCGATAGGATCAATACGGCCATCGTTGGTTTTAACGGCAATCTTAGCCCGCACCCCTGGATCACGAGCAGCACCTTTGATTTCAATCACCTCTTCGCCGATTTCGGGTACTTCAATTTTAAAAAGTTCTACCAGCATTTCTGGGCGGGTGCGACTAACAAATAATTGTGGCCCTTTAGGCTCATAATGCACATCAAACAAGAAACAGCGCACGCGATCGTTGATACGCAACGCTTCATTAGGCAATAATTCTGTGCGCGACAACAAGGCTTCCGCGTTATCACCCAAATCAACAAAGATAGAATCCCGCGTGACTTTTTTGACGACACCATTAACCAAGGTGTTGACCCTATCTGCATAATTCTTCACGAGTTCTTTGCGTTCTGCCTCTCGGACTTTTTGGACAATGATTTGTTTTGCGGCTTGTGCAGCAATACGGCCAAACTCAACAGACTCCATTGGTTCTTCGATAGTGCTTTCGAGCTCTAATTCATCGTCTTTTTCTTTTGCCTCAGACAAGGGGATTTGCGCTGCTGGATTTTCGAATTCTTCATCTTCAACCACCGTCCAAAAGCGGAAAGTGCTATAGTCACCCGTCTCTTGATCGATAGCAACCCGCACACTGATGTCTTCTTTGTGGCGTTTTTTGGTGGCAATGGCTAACGCTGCCTCAATGGCCTCAAAAATGTCATCTTTATCGATGCCTTTGGCATTGGATAAAGACTCAACTACTAGCAATATTTCTTTGTTCATTGTCGTTGTTCCACCTTATGTTAAGGGCACTATATTGGCCTTGTCTATGGTTGAAAATTCTATCTCATAACTGTCGCCCGCAAAGTTTACTGTCACGTGACTCTCCGACACCGCCGTGATTACACCAGTAAGTTTACGTTGCCCATCAAGCGGGGCATGTAGACGAATATGAACGGTATCGCCTATGGCTTGTTTGCATTGTTCCAACGTAAATAAACGTCGGTCACTGCCCGGTGAAGACACTTCAAGACTGTATTCACCATTAATCGGATCTTCAACATCCAGCACAGCGCTGACTTGGCGACTCACCGTCACGCAATCATCAAGACTAATACCATCAGGTTTATCAATATAGACCCGTAGTACTGAATGCTTGCCTTGGGCGAGGTACTCACAGCCCCAATAACCATAGCCCAGGGCCTCAACCACGGGTTTGAGCATGTCATTGAGTTGTTCTGTCTTCGCCATTACGCTACCTACTATTCAACATTGTTCACAAACAAAAAATGGGCTAACGCCCATCTTATTGTTATTTCTATCTGTCCTGTGATCCACTTAGCCTGCACCAGTTAACAAAAAACCCCATAAAGGGGCCTTAATTCATTGGTAGCGGGGGCAGGATTTGAACCTACGACCTTCGGGTTATGAGCCCGACGAGCTACCAGACTGCTCCACCCCGCACTAAGCCCGGCAATTCTATAGAAGTTTCGGGGCATTGACAAGGCAAAACCCGGATTTTTTGTAATTTAGACCTGATCCAAGGGCAATATGGGGGAAATATCGCGTTTGGGGGGATTTTGGGGGTCCTATGACTTCCCTGTAACATACCCATAATGGGCAGCTAGCGCCCCCAAATCAAACCGATTAAGGAATAGCGAAAATCCCATCCAGGAGCTAAGTGCCGATAGATCGCGAAATTGAGGGGGCAAATAGTGAGGACTAACCACCAAGCCCTGCTGGTGCAGCTCACGTAATACCTGGATATCCTCAATCAGGGTTTTGCCGACAAATAACAACGGCACGTGATCCAGCCGCCCTTGCTGCACCGACAAACGTAAATAGTTATAAATCAGCACAAATCCCTTGGCATAGGACAAATCTTTAGTGAACGGCTGCCCATCAGGCAAACTACCGCGAAATACCCGCGCCGTTGAATTATAGGCATCTTCGTCATTGAAGCCTTGTTGTTGGAAAAAACGAAAAATATCAATAAAATTCGCGCCATCAGTTACCATCGAAAGCGCTCGAATACGATTAACGATTTTTTGCATCCGCCGCGGATAGGATGAAAATGTAAAAATCTCAGTAATTACAGCCAAGCCTTCTTGGCAGATACTGGATGATGGCGCACCCTTTGCTAAGAATGTGCAGATCGGTTGTTTGGCCCCATTAAGGGTAGTCCCGACATGAACCCAACCTTCATGAACCTCAAGATAACGTAAATCACGTTCACTGAACTTAACATTACTGTTCAGGCGGATACAATCCGCACCAGCAGCTGCATCAGCAACAATATTGTCACTCACCACAACAGTAACATTGTCAGCATCATTAAAGAATTCTGCCAACCGCTCTTGCAACACTGAAGCAGCCGCTGAAGCTGTGTAGCGCTTTTCATCGAGTTCTGTGGCTGTCTCAACAGCCAGCGGCGCAAACACTTCCCCAAGCATCGTGCCTAACTCGCTTAAGCGCGGACCACCCGGATAAAAAGCATCATCCGGCGCACCATAGAGCTCCATTGCTAACTGAGAAAACATTGGCTTACCGCGCGACGCTAACATGGTGATAGCTTGCATGTACTCCTCACAGGCACGCAACATAATTCTTGAGATATCGGTATATTGTCCAAGGTTATTTTTGATGTCGCGTTTCAAAACCCGAAAAGCCCCCACCAACTCATCGGCATCAAATGTTAAGGGATGCTGTTGATAATAGTCTGCATCGACAGGTGGGAGTTTCTGGCATTGATTGGCAAAAAAATCCTGCTTAACCGTATCATCCCACTTAATAGCATCGAGGATCCTAATGGGTTGCTGTAATTGCACGATACGCTCGGAGAGCTCACGAATTTTTTGTTGTTCTGCTGTCAACGTTGGTATAGTAGTCGTCATCGCTAATCCCGGTATTTATCACTGATATTCTATAACACCGCTATTGTACTTATTTTTCTTTAAATAGATAGAGGTATTGGCCATAGCCTCGGGCTTGCATTTGTGAAACCGGGATAAACTCTAACGCTGCTGAATTTATGCAATAACGTAAGCCTGTTGGGGCAGGCCCGTCGTCAAACACATGACCAAGATGTGAATCCCCAACTTTGGAGCGTACCTCGGTACGGGTCATAAATAAGCGTCTATCGGTCTTTGTCACGATATATTGCGCTGCTAATGGTTTGGTGAAGCTGGGCCAGCCGGTTTTTGAGTCATACTTATCGGTAGAGCTGAATAATGGCTCCCCTGTCACTACATCCACATAAATACCAGGTTCTTTATTATCCCAATATTCATTCTTAAAGGCCCGCTCAGTGCCGTCTTTTTGTGTGACCTTGTACTGTAATGGTGTCAAACGCTGTTTAATGTCTGCGGCGCTGGGCTTGGTATAGACTTTATCTGCCATAACAACTCCTGAACTAAAAATTAAGGCCACAGTGACAAGCAAAACAGAGATTACTTTCACAATTTACGTCCTCCAATAAAACTGCCATAACTACATTATAGAATAGTTTAACTATGTGATGATGGTTCATTATCGGCTATTTTCCCCCTCTAATTGTCTGATTTATAGTACAAAAATAAATCTGTAAATTATTGTCCGTTATCCGCTAAAATGTCGCGCAGATATGGCTGACATAGCCTATGCTTACAAAACGGTCAGATTAATACTATGACCTCAGACTAATAACGATAAGGATGACAATTATGAGTATGAGAAGCACGCTTGTAATGGGGCTATCGCTCCTCGGCAGTTTGTTACTGTTATCGGGTTGTGCCAGCACATCCGGTGGTGGAACAAATTACGCTGCCAATACCACAGTCGAGAAAAAACGGTCTGTGGATCCTATGGAGTTACGCTCTTATCGCTTCCCGCAAACGCGTGAAGCTAATGGACGCAATACTTTTATCTTTGATCCCAAGCATTTAATGTGGGGAGCTTATGATGCCAATGGTCAACTGGTTAACCAGGGGGCGGCATCCGGTGGTAAAGGCTATTGTGCTGACATCGGCCGCAGTTGCCGTACACCCAGTGGGTCATACGCCGTGTACCGTAAAGGCGGTGCCGGTTGTAAGTCAACAAAATACCCTGTGGGCAAAGGCGGTGCGCCAATGCCGTACTGTATGTTCTTTAACGGTGGTTATGCGGTACATGGTTCACCCCATGTCCCAGGCTATAATGCCAGTCACGGTTGCATCCGTGTACCACCCAGTGACGCTGCCTGGCTCAGTCAAAACTTCATGAGTAATGGCACTAAAGTCATCGTCAAATCCTACTAACGACAACCCGCAGCGACGCCAAGTTACACACTTGGCGTTGTTGCGTTTTGTTTATCAACTCTAATTATTCGACACATCAGCAAGAGAGCGATGACAAAACCGACAGCGACGATAACAAATGGGAAGTGAATATTCATCTTCGTCAATGGACCAATCAACACCCCACCGATAAACCAATCAATGGCGATGAGTGATTGACTGAGTCCCATCACCATGCCCTGAATATGATCATCAGCATGGTTAGACATCAGTGCTAATAGTGTTGTATAAGTGATCCCAACACCCGTACCAATGGGGATCAACACTAGCCATTCAGATAATTCTGATTGGAAAATCACGGCAAGGATCGATCCAGCTACCATCAAGGAAAAACCAATAATCGCCACGGTTTCGGTCTTGAAGAACCGGTAAAACAACTTGATACCAATGGTCAACGAGAAAATAAATATCGCCGCCAAGAATGTCAAAAAATACCCGGCTTGTGCGCCATCATAGTGAAACACCTGAGCTAAATACAATGACACAAACTGGAAGTAGATCCCCCATGCTAATTGCATGAATAAAAATACCAACAGCAACATGCGCAATGATTTCAAGGTGAAACCATACTTGATGGTATGAAAAATTTTCATGATACTGAGGTCGTGCTGTTCAGGTAAGTCATAGGTTTCTTTGAACAATGCCAATAACAACAACGAGTTAAACAATGACAACAAGGCTGCCACATAAAACGGCGTTGAATAACTAAACCAACTCACCATTCCAGGATGAGAGAAGAAACCACCGATCAAAGGCCCCACAACAAAACCCACACAGGCTGCCAAGACGATATAACCGAGATTAGCCGCCTTGGATTCTGGAGTGCTGATATCCACAATCGCTGCTTGAGAAATCCCCTGACTCCCTGCCGCAATACCGGATAACGCCCGTCCCAGCAACAATAGACTCAAACTTTGGGCCGTAATCCCCAACGCACAGAGGAAAAAGCTAATAGCTGTTCCCAGAAGACAGATAAACAAGACCCGTTTGCGCCCTAGTCGGTCCGACAAGTCCCCTAACAAAGGTGCAGCAAAAAACGAAAACAAGAAAAATATCCCAATCGCTATCCCATAGAGGGTATTTTGCAGGAATTCAGACGCATCTGCCGGCAACAAACCTGCCGTTTTGTCGGCAAACAATGGGGCTAAAATGGGAAAAATTAACCCAGCACCCATTGCATCGATGATGATGATCAGGAATAATGGCGCCAGCGCCGATAAGCGATTATGTGTCATAGGGGTACTCCCGTGGTTGAGGGAACCGGCGATCCTAACAAAGCGCCTATCAAATGTCTATATATTATCCATAATAAAAATACAAAAGAGAGAGCCTAACCATGAACAAATACATTGTAAAATTACCTTCAGGCAAAACCGCGTCTCCACAACAAACAGAAGTTGTCATTGCACTGCCATCACCGGTGATCGACCCAGACCTTGCTGCTCTAAAAGCTTTACTCAACGGCAAACAACCACATATGTTTTGTATCTATTCAAACAATCCGAATGCCTATTTCGATAATCATGCTGAGGAAAACCTCATCATGCTAAAAGTTAACTATTATCGTAGCAAACGAAAGCCGCTCGACTGGCTTCGAGATATTACCAATCAAAACGACGATAGAAACCGATGGTTTACTAACAATGCCATCACTGACATTACTGCTGTCAGCGTCGCTGAGCAACATTCTGAAAAAGTCACTCGTTTAATCCAAAAAATCAGACATGCTGAAATCCATGAATATCATGGAAAGGAAAATAAGCTAGTTGCTAATGTTGGCACCGCCCCCCTCCATGCAGGCTAATCACCTATCAATGCAAGGTAATGAAGTAGTCGCACACATGGATGTCTTTCAATCAGCCAAAGGTAACCTATTGATAAATAGCTAGATACCGTCTTAAGATTACCTTAACCCAAAAAATCTACAATAGCGCTACTAAAAATAATAATAATAATGCGATGCTACCTGAAACAAATAATACTAATTATAACGCTCTGATCACCGATGTTATGGCTCAGCTGGGGTATTCTGTGTCCCGAGAAGGCCAGTGCGTGGGTATCGATAGAGCAGCAATGACTGCGTTTTTCGCCGGGCCGAACGGCCTCAGGCGCTTCGGTCAAAGAATACAGCTTACACGAGAATTCGCCGCACAATATGATAAAAACATCGGTTTTTATACCTTCAAACACTACATTGCATCGCTAATGCGTACCAAACCCCTAAAGCCACATTTGCATTTTCATGAGATGGTTGCCTTCTTTGATGAAATCCACTTGCACCAATCGCCTTTTCACAATCCATTGCTTATCAACGATGAAACCGTTTCGCAAGTTAATGCTAGGGATGACGCACTATTATTACCCCTTGACTATGAGAATAATAGACATAATATCGATAAACTCAGGAGCCAATACAGAGCCTTTAACCAACAAGAACTTACGCATTACTTACAGCATCTAGCAAGTCATATAAAAGCACCGCTAGCAATAGTCATTGCGAATGCATTGCATGATATAACTCTATTTATAGATCCAAACAGCACTCTGCTTATATATTTAAATTCCAACAATGGAGCATTCAAAGCAATATCATTCGATAGTGGATTTATTGACTTAGCAAAATTAATTATAAAACAATTAAATTTTGAAGATAATGATAATGACACCACTGTAGTGCAAATCACATTACACAGTGACTCACGCAACAGCACACGTGTGCAATATGTTTTGGCCATGCTAGAAGAGCAGCAGCCAAGACTTTTTTCAGAGGCGACCTATTCAGAAGATGTTAACAAAAGAGACGGTAATGGTGACTCATTATTGTCACTCTTAGCCATAGATGCTGATCTCGACACCATTCATTGGGCGCTAGCATGTTATGAAGGTGATATTGAGGAGTCGCTATTGTTGAGTGCTATCTATAATAAAAATACTGACGTTTTAAACGTACTCATGAGTAAATGGCTAGCTAATCATACACTCGACACCCCATTATTTGATAAGCTCATGTATCGCGCGATTAAACACAATAATATAAGCGCTCTTGCCTATTTATGCACGCTACAAGAAGAATACAGTATTGGATTATCACCAAAACATCTCGCCACAGCTATTATCTATCACAGAAATACTATCGTTGAACGATTGCTTAATAAAGGCATTGATACAACACAAGCAAATAAACGCGGTTATACGCCGCTACAAATTGCTATCCAAAGAGGCAATGTCCCAGCAGCCACATTACTGATAACATCAGTCGACACGAGCATTGATTTTTCTGATTTGCTACGGCGTGCCGTTAAAAATAACCAATGTGAGATGACTGGATACTTGTTGAATTATTGCAAAAAAAACCATATCCCTACGACTGCTGTCGAAAACCTACTTAGCATCGCCTATAAGTATCGAAATATCACGATGATGCACTTACTGGTAACCTATTGTGATTATCCTCAACCAATGCTTGCTAATAAGTTATTAGCACAACCGTGGAAAGCATGGTCGTCGAATTTTGAAAAGGACTTATTTGATCTATACTATACTCTCTGCACTATGGCGGAACTCGTAGACCTACTATTCGATGCTATTGATGCGGATAAACCAGGCTTGATTAAATCAATCATCGCATCAAAAAGGATTAACCCTAATGAGGTAATGCGCGACGGCGAACTACCTGTTTTCTACGCCTTAAACACAAGCAAGCCTCTGTTAGTATCACTATTTCTGCGACAGGGTGTTGATCTGCAGCTGAAAGATAAAGCTGGTTTAACCCTCTATCAACGGGCATTACAAACCGACCACAAAGCCCTCATTTGTCAGCTGGAGAAGTTGGGGGCTGATAACCTTGAAAATGGGGTTCAGGCACGCAAGTCACGAAATTGCAAACTGACTGATGAACATCAAATACGCCAGCGAGTCTTCAGCGTCGTATAGTAGTCCATCGCGTGACTTACCCCCTAGCCCGCAACGCCTTCGTCTTAAAACGCCGCCTTACAGAGATTGAAGATAATGCCCGGAAAGATACCCAATACTAGGATAAACAAGCCATTGGCACTGATAGCAATGCGGGTGTCCATCGAGGTAGTGTCAATCCGAGATTGATGCTCAGGCGCATCAAAGTACATGACTTTAACTACCCGGAGGTAATAGTAGGCACCGATAATAGCAAACACCAATGCTAACACTGCGAGCCAGACTAAGTGTGCTTCCACTAATGACTCAATGACTCCTAACTTCGCAAAGAACCCAGCAATAGGTGGCACCCCGGCCATGGAGAACATCAGCAATAACATAATAAACGCGAGCCATGGATTACGGCTGTTGAGACCTTTGTAATCGTTGATGGTCTCCATTTCAAAGCCTTTGCCACTCAAGATAGTTACCATACCAAATGCCCCTAACGACATAATGGTATACACAATAATATAAAATGACGCGGCCGAATAACCTTGAGCATTACCCGACAATAAGCCCAAGGACATATACCCCATGTGGGCAATGGAAGAATATGCCAACATCCGCTTAAGGTTGGTTTGTACAATCGCTACAAAGTTACCGATAGCCATAGAGACTAATGCCACCACGATCAACATGTGCTGCCATTCCACTTGGTAGAGTGGCATCATATCCACTAACAAACGCACTGCCATGGCAAACGCCGCAATCTTAGGTGCAGTGGCGATGAACAAAGTCACTGCACTAGGAGCCCCTTCGTAGACATCAGGCACCCACATGTGGAAAGGTGCACCACCAAGTTTGAATGCCACCCCAACTACAACGAAGACTAAACCGAACACGAGGATTAAATTCTGACTAGCAGGTACACTGGTGAGGACTTGTGAAACCACCGCGATATCCACACTCTTGGTTGCGCCGTAAATCATGGATAAGCCATAGAGCAACATACCAGACGCCACTGCACCCATGATAAAATATTTCATCGCCGCTTCCGCGGAGCGTGCTGCATCCCGCTGCAGGGCTATCAACGCATAGAGCGGTAGTGAGAAAATTTCTAAACCTAAGTACAAACTAATAAAACTATAAGCAGACACCAGCACCATCATTCCCAGCACTGAGAATAAACACAGCACATAGAATTCCGTATTGAGTATATTGCGGTCCGCCACATAGCGCCGACAATAGAGGAACACGAAGAAACAGGTACCTAAAATTGTAACCTTCAGAATACTGCCGATGTGATCGATGATATAACTATTATGGAAAGTGATTTCCGTCGTATGCTTATACAACGCCACCGTCAACACAACCGCACCCACTAATGCCAACAATGACAGCATATAAGGCAAACTCGGATAGCGGCGTTGCAAGAACAAGCCACTCAACAACACAATACAAGTCATGGCCAGCATAAAGATCTCTGGGATAGCGGGTACTACATCAGGTATTACAAAATTCATCCTACCGTCCTATACTAATTTCGTTTGATGGCTAATGGTTAACAGATGCCCCACTGAGGCATGTAACACTTGCAATAATGGTTCGGGATATACCCCTAAGAACAACACGGTGAACGCCAAGATACTCAAGACTAAGATCTCAGTGCCTTCGATTTCTTTCAATTTCGCGACATTATCATTAGCCACTTCACCGAAGAATACCCGTTTGAACATCCACAGGGTATAGGCTGCTGACAAAATTAAGGTCGTGGCAGCAAAGAAAGTGATCCAGAAGCTGGCCCGGAATGAGCTCAACAGGATCATGAATTCACCGACAAAGCCTGACGTCCCTGGCAAGCCCACATTGGCCATGGCAAATAACATGGTAAACGCCGCGAACATCGGCATCTTGTTTGCCACACCGCCATAGTCCTTGATCATACGGGTATGCATACGGTCATAAAGCACCCCAATACCAAAGAACAGGGCACCGGTGCTAAAAGCGTGAGAAATCATTTGCACCATCGAACCTTCAAGGCTCATGTAGGCGTCTTGCATATTACCGGTGGTCTCAACAATCTTGTACACCATATAACAACCCAAGGTTGCAAACCCCATATGAGCAATGGATGAGTAGGCAATCAAGCGTTTCATGTCGGTTTGGCCAATAGCGACTAAACCGATATAGACAATGGCAAAGAGAGACAAACCAATCATCAACCAATCTAAGGCCTGAGAGGCATCAGGCGTGATGGGCATGCTAAAACGCAAGAAACCATATACACCCATCTTCAACATCAGGGCCGCTAGTACCACCGAGCCCCCTGCTGGTGCTTCGGTATGGGCATCAGGTAACCAGGTATGGACTGGCCACATGGGGATCTTCACCGCAAAGGCCATAAAGAAGGCAAAGAAAATCAACACTTGCTGGGTAATATTGAGCTTCAATGGATAGTAATCCAAGATAGCGAAACTACCAGACAGGTTATGCAAATATAATAGAGCCACAAGCATCAATACCGAACCGAGGAAAGTATACAAAAAGAATTTGATCGACGCGTAAGTTCGGTTAGGTCCGCCCCATACCCCGATACAAAGATACATCGGGATCAACATCCCTTCCCAGAACACATAGAATAAAACAGAATCCAACGCAGCAAATACACCAATCATCAACCCCTGCATTACTAAGAAGGCTGCCATGTATTGGGAGACGTTGGTTTTGATGGCTCGAAGTGCTGCCAGTACCACAATCATACTGGTAAAGGTAGTCAAAATGACCATGGGCATTGAGATCCCATCCACACCTAAGTAATAGCGAATATTGTATTCGGTGATCCACGGCACATTCTCAACGAACTGCATCGCAAAGGTATTGCTATCAAAATTAAGATACAGCGGCACACACAAGGCCATACAAATAAGCGAGGTCACTACCGCCACAATGCGGGCACGGTGAGCATTATCATCGCGGCCTGCCAATAGCGCACCAAAACCACCTAAGATTGGGATCCAAATCAATAATGACAAAATAGGAACGTGAAATAGCATTTATCTTTACCTTTCGTCTACAGCCTGCAGTCTGAAGCTTTACCTAACCTAATACCAACCAACTCAAAAATACGACCAAGCCAAGAATCATGGCAAAGGCATAATGGTACAAATACCCTGACTGCAAATGGCGACTCACACGGGAAACCCACTGCACCACTCGGCCAGAACCATTGACAAAGAATCCATCCACAATCATCTGATCACCAACCCGGTAACACCAACCGGCGATCCGTCGACATCCTCGCACGAAGAAAAATTGATTAAAATCATCAAAACCAAACTTATAGGTTAATGTTGCATGCGCCCAACGCAAACGGCTAGCGAACATCTCTGGTAAGCTCGGCATGCCGCAATACGCAAGCCAAGCCACAAAGACACCACTAACCGCTAACCAAAATGGCAATGTCATCACTGAATGAAATGCCATGGACCAAGGACCATGATACTCTTTCGCCATTTCAGCCAAGACATTGTACTGGGGGGCAACATAGATAGCATCGCCCAGCAACGGTGGCTTACCGTAGAGCATGGGACCTACCAAAATCATCCCCAAAAATATTGACGGAATTGCAAGCGCCACTAACGGTGCCCACACCACCCAGGGTGATTCTTTGAGATGGGCGCGGACTTTGTCACTCATGCGTTCTTGCGTATGGAAAGTCCAGAAAAATGCCCTAAAGGTATAAAGCGCCGTGACAAACGCACCCAATAACACACACCAATAAGCAATAGTCGCCCCAGGGATGGTGCTGGCATGTACCGCTTCGATAATCGCATCTTTAGAGTAATAGCCCGCAAACGGTGGAATAGCACTCAAAGCCAATGCACCAATCAAGAAACACACATAAGTAATCGGCATGTACTTACGTAAGTTACCCATCTTGCGCATATCTTGCTCGTGATGCATCCCGATAATCACAGAACCCGCGCCTAAGAATAACAAGGCTTTGAAACACGCGTGGGTGAATAAATGGAACAGTCCCGCCGAAAACGCTGATGCACCCAGTCCTGCCATCATGTAACCTAATTGCGACAAGGTGGAATAAGCCACTACCCGCTTAATATCGGTCTGCACAATAGCAATCAGGCCGGTAAACAACGCACCTGCCGAGCCAATAATCAATACCAAGCTCAAGGCATTTTGGGACAACTCAAATAACGGCGACATCCGAGACACCATAAATACCCCAGCGG
The DNA here is from genome assembly GCA_002709565.1 of Legionellales bacterium. Taxonomy (GTDB): domain Bacteria; phylum Pseudomonadota; class Gammaproteobacteria; order UBA1113; family UBA1113. The sequence continues at coordinate 78,013 of PAPY01000038.1, forward strand.
TGACCATGGTAGCCGCGTGGATAAGGGCCGAAATTGGCGTTGGACCTTCCATCGACTCGGGCAGCCAGACATGTAGTGGCATTTGCGCTGATTTACCCATAGCGCCGATAAACAACAGAATACAAATCACGGTGATCACCGACCAATGCAGGCCTGGAATAATACTCAAGGTTGGATTACTTGCCGCAAATTGGGGGACTTGGTCAAAAACCGCTTGATAATCAACACTACCAAAGTAATTAAGTATCGCAGAGATCCCCAGAATAAAACCAAAATCCCCCACCCGATTGACGAGGAAGGCTTTGAGACTACCAAAATTCGCATTGTCGCGACGGAACCAAAACCCGATCAAGAGATAAGACACGAGGCCCACACCTTCCCAACCGAAGAATAATTGGAAAAAGTTATTAGCACTCACCAACATTAACATCGCGAAGGTAAACAGCGAGATATAAGCGAAGAAGCGCTGATAACCCGGGTCACCGTGCATATAACCAATACTGTAAACATGCACTGCCAGAGACACGAAAGTCACACACAACATCATCATGGTGCTTAAGCGGTCAATCAAAAAGCCCACATTAAACTGGAATGAGCCACTAACCCCCCAAGTATAAATTGTGCCATTGTAGGTTTGGCCATCCATAAACACGAGTTTCGCCAAATACATTGCCAACACAAAGGCAATGGTCATCAAAAAGATCGTCACCTGGTGTGACATACGGGGTCCAAGTTTTTTGCCAAAAAAGCCGGCAATGATCGCCCCTACTAGTGGCGCGAACACGATAATCATACTGATGTTATGGATACTGTTACCGTCCACGTTATTAACCCTTCAATGTATTTAAATCATCCACATTAATGGTGTGTCGTTTACGGTACAACACCATCAAGATGGCCAAGCCAATGGCAGCTTCTGCAGCTGCCACGGTCAATATGAAGAACACAAACACTTCCCCGGCGTTATCGCCCAGGAAGTGAGAAAAAGCCACAAAGTTGGTATTCACCGCCAACAACATCAATTCGATACACATCAACAAAACAATGAGGTTCTTTCGGTTCAGGACAATACCAGCCAAACTAATGCCAAACAAAATGGCGCCGATGATTAAATATGCAGTTAATGTCATCTCTCACCTACTCTTTTTTTTCTGCGGGCACATCAACAAGGCGCACCCTGTCATTGCGTTGAATATTTAACTGACTGGGCACATCCTGGGACTTACGTCCGCGTGGTCCACGATGAGCTAAACTGATGGCCGAAATAATCGCCACAATCAAAATCACTGCCGCTAATTCAAAGGGATACACATAATGGGTATAGAGAGCCGTACCCAATTCTTTGATATTGCTGTAATCCGCGCCATGATGGGCTGGTGCCAAGAGGCTAAAATGCTCAGGAGCAATGATATACCCCATCAAACCAATCATACCCAGCACAATAAGCGCGCCTATCGGCAAATAACGCACGAAGTTGGTTTTGAGTTTTTCCAGATCAATATGCAACATCATTACCACGAATAAGAACAGGGTCATCACTGCACCGACATAAACGAAAATCAACACCAGTGCTAGGAACTCAGCTTCTAGCAACATCCACAAAATGGAACTGCAGAAAAAACACAGTACGAGAAACAATACACTACGCACCGGGTTACGGGATGTGATCACCAATAAGCTTGACACTACCAGTAAGGCAGCTGCCACATAAAAAACACAATCAGTCAGCCAGTTATACATGCTTATCTAAACTCCGCATCAATTTGGCGCTTTTTGGCGATACTGTCTTCGTACTTATCACCAACGGCCAGTAACAGTGGTTTGGTCATGATATTTTCACCGCGATTTTCGAAGTGATAATTGTAATTGTCCGTCTCAACGATGGAATCCACCGGACAAGACTCTTCACAAAAGCCACAATAAATGCACTTGAACATGTCGATATCGTAACGGGTGGTACGGCGTGAACCATCACTACGGGGTTCAGACTCGATAGTAATTGCCAATGCCGGACAAACAGCCTCACATAATTTGCAGGCAATACAACGCTCCTCGCCATTGGGATAACGACGCAGAGCATGCATGCCGCGAAACCGCGGTGAGGTTGGGGTGCTTTCTTCAGGGAATTGCACGGTAATTTTTTTCTTGAAGAAATACTTACCGGTCAGCTTCAAGCCGACTAATAACTCCCACAACAAAAAGCTCTTTAGATAAAATTTAAGGGTTTTCATCGTTTCACTCATTAGCTAAACCACGGTCCAACATGTAACTCAACAGCTAGGCTTGTTACCACAATCCAGACTATCGTCACGGGGATGAGGACTTTCCAGCCTAAACGCATAATTTGGTCATAACGGTAACGGGGGAAGGTCGCCCGCAACCAAATAAATAAGACAGAGAAGAACGCCGTCTTCGCTAAGAACCAAATAATGCCCGGCACCCAGCCGAATAAGGTCCCAAGAACGGGGATCCCTTCAAACGGCGATAACCAACCACCGAAGAAAAAGATACTGGTGAGTGCGGCAATCAAAATCATATTGGCATATTCCGCCAAGAAGAAGATAGCAAAAGAAATCCCCGAATACTCAACGTGGAAACCTGCCACAATCTCAGCTTCCCCTTCTGCCATATCAAAAGGCAGACGGTTAGTTTCAGCCACACCAGCAATCCAAAATACCACGAACATCGGCAACAATGGCAACCAATACCAATGCCACAAGCCCCCTTGTTGAGCCAAAATAATATCTTGTAGATTACTAGAACGTGCAGCAATCAATACCACAACCAAGGCAAAGCCCATGGCGATTTCGTAAGACACCACTTGGGCCGCCGAGCGCAGGGCACCAAAGAAAGCATACTTGGAGTTGGACGCCCAACCCGCAATCAAGATACCGTAGACACCGAGAGAGCTAAGGGCAAACACAAACAGCACCCCAGCATTCACATTCGCTAACACCCAGCCGTGGTTAAACGGAATTACCGCCCAGGCCGCTAATGCTGGCGCGATAGTCACGATCGGCGCAATAATGAATAAGTAAGAGTTCGCTTCACTAGGGACGATGATTTCTTTGAAGACCAATTTCAAACCGTCGGCAATCGGCTGGCCCATCCCTCGCAACCCGAGGATATTCACCCGGTTAGGACCAATACGACCCTGCATAAAACCAATGACTTTACGTTCAGCCAAGGTCAGATACGCTACCGCACCTAATAATGGCACCACAATCACGATGATTTTGATGAGAATAATGATTAAAGCAACAATTGCATCTAACATAGCCCTGCCTTAACTCCGCTCAATGTCAATTTTACCGAAGCATTCGCCTAATGCTGCAGTCTCACTGTACCCACCCGGGATATAAGCACAACCGTCAGGCACACGTTCATCAATGCGCACCGGCAACCGCACTTCGGAATACTGTTGTTTCACAACCGCTTCACCGCCGTCTTTGAGGTAGAGTTCTGCCGCAAGCTTGCTATTCATGGCCACTGCCGCAGGGTCATTGGTTGTGGTTTGCTGTAGGGACTCAGCATGGCGTACCAGACTATCGCCCCGATAAATAGGCCAGGTCGAAATACGTTGTAACCCTTCTATGTGCGGCGTATCCATATTAAAACGACGCTCTTGACGATTTTTGATTTGTAACGTCTCTAATTGCTTACGCAATTCATGTTGCACCTCGATAGAGGTCGTGTAAGCAAAACCTTCAACATCAAACAAATTGCCCAGTACCCGCAAAATCTTCCAACCAGGGCGAGCTTCGCCTTTGGGTTTCACGGTCCCTTTAAATGTTTGCCAACCGCCTTCTGCATTCACATAGCTGCCGGAGGTTTCAGCAAAAGTGGCCAGTGGCAACTGCACATCGGCAAAAGCATCAATGCTATCACTACTAAAGGCCGTCACTACCACATTAAAATCCGCTTCATCCAACGCCCGTTTCACGATAGAAGGATTCGCGCAGTCCAGCTCTGGTTCAATACCAAAAGTAATATACGCTTTGAGTTTGGCTTCCATCATACGCTTAGCATCGAGGCCTGGTTTCTTAATATCAAGACTCACTGCTTCACGGTGAGGAATAGCACCAGCAAGCCAAGCACCCGCACTGTTCGCCCCTTCTGGCAAACACACTAGCTGGCTACCGCTCATGTCACTGATGAGTTCAGCTAATTCATACATCGCGTTGAATTGAGGATGATTAAAAGCAATCGCACCAAGAATCAGCGCGCTGCTATTGCTGGCTTTGAGTTGGGCTGCTATAGCACGGATATTGTCATTCACCTCGACGTTAGCCGCAGCCACAGTTCCGGGCAACCCTTGGGAACTACCTTGGGCCAACACTTTAGCGATAGCAATCAAATTATTCAGCATGTCAAATGGTTTAGCGATGACTTTGGCATGCAATGGATAGTTAAAGTCATAATCAATAGGATTTAATGCCATGACTTTACCGCCTGCAAGACTGGCTTTACGGACTTTAAGATTGACAATGGGTTGCTCATATTGCAAATGTGAACCCACCAACAAAATACTATCAAGCGTACTTAGTTCCTTGAATCTGATTGGGGTACCATAGAAATTGGGCGCTAACCCTTGGCCGCTAAAATCAGCTTGGCGCAAACGATGATCCACGTTATGACAATCGAGGCTGCGTAATAATTTCTGCAATAAATACATTTCTTCGGTAGTGGCACTGGGGGAAATCAAAGCCCCGACTTTTTCGGCGGTGTGAGACGCTATAATCTTCTCAAGGCCAATTTTGGCGACATTCAAGGCGGTTTGCCAATCCACATCGACCCATTTTCCATTGCGTTTGATACGCGGTGTTAACAGGCGTTCCTTACTGTGAATACCTTCGTAGCTAAAGCGATCCCTGTCGGATAACCAGGTTTCATTTAAAGCTTCATTCTCGCGCGGGGCCGCACGCATCACTTCTTGGCGACGGGTATGTAAATACATATTGGAGCCAACACAATCATGGGGAGCGATAGTTGGCATTTGTTCCAATTCCCAAGGCCGTGACGTAAAGCGCGAAGGTTTTGCGGTCAATGCCCCTACCGGACACAAATCAATAACATTGCCGGATAATTCAGACTTGATGCTGTGACTAATGTAGGTACCAATCTCAGTGAACTCACCACGGCCAGTCGCACCTAACTCACGTAGGCCCGCCACTTCTTCACCAAAACGCACACAGCGAGTGCAGTGGATACAGCGTGTCATTTCGGTAGCAATCAAAGGACCAATATCTTTGTCAGCGACTACCCGTTTACGCTCAGTATAGCGGGATACGTCTTTACCATAACCCATAGCCACATCTTGTAATTCACACTGGCCACCTTGATCGCAGATAGGACAATCCAAGGGATGGTTAATCAGCAAGAACTCCATCACGGATTTTTGTGCATCTAAGGCTTTTGCGCTGTGGGTTTGAACCACCATGCCCGGCGCTACTGGGGTGGCACAGGCCGGCAATGGTTTTGGCGACTTCTCTACCTCTACCAAGCACATCCGGCAGTTAGCAGCAACGGTTAATTTTTTGTGATAACAAAAACGCGGAATACGGATATCATTGGCATCCGCGACTTCAATCAGCATTTGTCCAGGTTGGGCGCTTAGTGATTTGCCGTCAATTTCTATTTCAATGGTTTCGTCTGTCATACCCTTAACACCCTAGTTACTGGTCTCGACACAGCTCTTGCCATGCTCAATGTAATATTCAAATTCGTCGCGAAAATACTTGATAAAGCTCAATACCGGCATTGCCAGCGCATCCGCTAAGACACAAATGGTACGTCCCATCATTTTGTTGGAGACATCATCTAACAAATCCAGATCTTCCATGCGACCTTGACCGTTCATGATGCGCTTTAAGACCCGGAAGATCCAACCCGTCCCTTCACGGCACGGTGTGCACTGACCACAGGATTCGTTATCGTAAAAATGGGCCAAGCGTTTTAGTGCTTTGACCATACAGGTTTGGTCATCAATAATAATCACCGCACCAGAGCCTAGCATAGAACCCGCTTTAGCGATGGCATCATAATCCATGGTGGTTTGCATCATGATATCTGCCGGCAATACTGGCGCTGAAGAACCACCGGGAATCACCGCCTTTAAGCGTCGGCCCTTCCAAACACCACCGGCCATCTCGAGTAATTCAGGGAATGGCATACCCAAAGGGACTTCGAAGTTATCCGGTTTCGCCACGTGCCCGGTGACAGAAAAAATCTTCATGCCACCATTATTGGGTTTACCAAGCCCGAGAAACCAATCCGCCCCTTGATCTAACAATAACGGCACAGAGGCGAACGTTTCGGTGTTGTTGATGATCGTAGGACAACCGTATAAACCATAATTCGCTGGGAATGGTGGTTTGAAGCGTGGTAACCCACGCTTACCTTCAAGAGATTCGAGCAGTGCCGTCTCTTCACCACAAATATAGGCACCCGCACCAAGCGTGGTATGTAACTCATAACTGAACCCAGAACCACAAATATTATCCCCTAACAAGCCTGCGGCACGGGCTTCTGCCAATGCTGCTTCAAAACGCTCGATGGGTTCGTAGAATTCACCACGGATGTAGTTGTAACCAACATTGGAGCCCACCACATAACCGGCAATGACCATGCCTTCAATTAATTGATGAGGATTATAACGCAGAATATCGCGGTCTTTACACGTGCCGGGCTCACCCTCGTCTGAATTACAGACAATGTATTTGGCACCTGGGGCTTCACGATTAATGAAACTCCACTTCAATCCTGTCGGGAAACCTGCACCACCGCGACCACGCAGGCTAGAGGTTTTGACTTGTTCAATGATATCCGCCGGTGAGGTTTGTTCCTGCAAAATACGGCGCAAAATTTTATAACCACCTGCCGCTTCGTAGGTACTCAAACGCCACGGTTCGTCCTTATCCAGGGTGCGGAAACAAACTTGATTCAAACTCGTCATCACTCCTCCCCTGCTATGATCTTGTCAATGTCTTCTGGCGTGACATTCTCAAGATAGGCTTTGTCAAACAGTACAGCCGGTGCATGACGACAAGCGCCTAAACATTCAACTTCTTGCAAAGTGAATTTACCGTCACTGCTAGTACCATCCCAATCGATATCCAAACGCTGTTTGATATGATCAGCTAATTCATCACTGCCCCGTAACATGCATGAAATACTGGTACAAACGCCAATCTTGTGTTTACCCACCGGTTTGAGATCGTACATGCTATAAAAAGTCGCCACTTCAAATGCAGCAATATGAGGAATACCCACGTAATCCGCCACGGCTTCGATGACGTTTTCAGGTAGCCAGCCATGATGTTCTTCTTGGGCAATATGCAATGCCGGAATGATGGCAGATTGGCGGCGGTCCGCAGGGTATTTAGCTAACCAAACGTCAATTTTAGCTTTGGCATCATCAGATAATAAGGCTTGTTGTACTTCTGACATTAGCGATCAATCTCCCCAAACACGATGTCTTGGCTGGATAGAATCGCCACGACATCAGCTAGTAAGTGTCCATCACACATTTCACCAAGGGCTGCCAAATGACTGAAGCCCGGGGCTCGTACTTTTAGGCGGTAAGGTTTATTCGCCCCATCGGATACTAAGTACACCCCGAATTCGCCTTTGGGATGTTCAACGGCAGCGTACGCTTCCCCTTCGGGGACACAATACCCTTCAGTGAATAATTTAAAATGGTGAATCAACGCTTCCATGTCTTCTTTCATATCAACGCGTGTTGGTGGTGTGACTTTGTGATCCGGTAACATCACCGGCCCCGGATTGGCACGCAACCACTGCACGCACTGTTTGATAATGTCATTTGATTGGCGCATTTCTTCCATTCGCACCAAATACCGGTCATAACAATCACCGTTAACACCGACTGGAATTTTGAAGTCCAAATCCCCATACACCTCGTAAGGTTGTTTTTTGCGAAGATCCCATTCGACACCGGAACCTCGTAACATCGGTCCACTGAAACCCAAGGCAATCGCCCGCTCAGGAGATACCACACCAATATCCACGGTACGTTGTTTCCAGATACGGTTGTCCGTTAGTAAGGTTTCGTACTCATCCACACAACCAGGGAAAATACGGGTAAAATCTTCGATAAAGTCTAATAATGATCCCTGGCGGTTTTCGTTCAGTTTGTGAACTTCACGCTCACTGTGCCACTTAGACGCTTGGTATTGCGGCATTTGCACCGGCAAATCCCGATAAACCCCGCCAGGACGATAATACGTCGCATGCATCCGGGAACCGGACACAGCTTCATAACAATCAAGCAAGGTCTCCCGTTCACGAAACGCATACAGGAACACCGTCATCGCACCGATATCTAACGCATGGGCACCCACCCACAATAAATGATTTAAGATACGGGTAATTTCGTCGAACATGACGCGGATGTATTGAGCACGCTTGGGCGCACTCACCCCGAGTAATTTTTCGATAGCTAAAACATAGCCATGTTCGTTACACATCATGGAAACGTAATCAAGGCGATCCATATAACCAATACTTTGGTTAAAAGGCTTAGTCTCGGCTAATTTTTCCGTCGCCCGATGCAATAAACCAATATGGGGATCGGCGGCCTTGACCGTTTCACCGTCTAATTCAAGCACCAAACGCAATACCCCGTGGGCGGCGGGATGCTGGGGACCAAAGTTGATCGTATAGTTACGGATCTCCGGCATCGGTGGCTCCTTCTTGTATGTCTGGGTGACGATAGCGGCTATCATCACGAATAACTTTGGGGACAAGTACCCGCGGTTCAATATCAACAGGCTCATACACCACCCGTTGCTGAGTCGCGTCATAGCGCACTTCCACGTAGCCTGAGAGGGGGAAGTCTTTACGGAATGGATGACCAATAAAGCCATAATCCGTCAAAATACGACGCAGATCTGGATGGCCTTTGAATAAGATACCGTAGAAATCAAAGGCTTCACGCTCAAACCAATTGGCAGACGGCCAGATCTCAACAACAGAATCCACTAGCAAATCAGCTTCTTCAAGACGAACTTTCACGCGTATACGTTGGTTCAAAGCAATGGATAGCAAATGATAAACCACAGCAAAACGCGGCCCCGTGAATTCATGGGCTTGTAATTTACGCTCGCGCATAACGCCGCGCTCAAATCCCGTGCTTGTCGCATCATCGCCAACCCATTCGGATTTGCCATAATCTAAATAGTCGACGCCGCAAACATCCATCAACGCGTCAAATTTAAACGGTGTTTCATCACGTAAGGCTGTGGCGACGGTCAATAAGTCTTTGCGACCAACCTCAAGTGTCACTTCACCGTGTTGCACCTTAACAGCGTGTAATTCAGCAGCAAAACGCTGCTGACACTGTTCGGCTAATTGAGTACTTTTATCCATCAATGAATCCTAACGTTCAATTGTATTGGTACGTCTAATTTTGTTTTGTAATTGCATGACACCGTAAACTAAGGCTTCTGCAGTGGGTGGACAGCCGGGGACATAAATATCCACGGGCACAATGCGGTCACAACCCCGCACCACCGAATAAGAATAATGGTAATAACCGCCACCATTAGCACAAGACCCCATGGAAATTACCCAGCGCGGTTCAGCCATTTGGTCGTATACTTTGCGTAATGCAGGCGCCATTTTGTTACATAATGTCCCAGCAACAATCATCAAATCAGATTGGCGCGGGCTCGGACGAAAAATAACCCCAAATCGGTCTAAATCATAGCGGGAAGCACCGGCATGCATCATCTCTACTGCACAACAGGCTAAACCAAAACTAACCGGCCACAATGAACCGGTACGAGCCCAACCGACGAGTTTCTCAACAGAAGTCAGGACAAAGCCTTTTTGTTGTAGTTGTTCTACTCCCATTCTAAGGCTCCCTTCTTCCACTCATAAATAAAGCCAATCACTAATAAACCGAGGAAAATCATCATCGCGCCAAAACCAAACCAACCGATTTTGTCCAGTACGACCGCCCAGGGGAAAAAGAAGGCTGTTTCAAGATCAAAAATAATAAATAACAAGGCGACCAAGTAAAAACGCACGTCAAAAGGTAAACGCGCATCTTCAAAGGCATCGAAGCCACATTCATAGGGTGAATTTTTTTCTTTGTCAGGACGGTGTGGGGCAACCAATCGACCCAACACTAACGGTGCTACTCCCATTGCAACCCCGATCAGGATAAAGATCAGAACCGAGAAGTAATTTTCTAGCATTTATCCCCCTTTTGATTGCTAGCATTACAGGGCAAATATAACAGTCGGCCGCATTCTCGCTCTTTTTGCGATAAAAAACAATTGTTTTAACAGGAAAATTTTTGAGATGCTCCTATTAGAAGCTTACTCAAAGAAAAGATGGTGCCGAAGGCCGGACTCGAACCGGCACGGCTTGCGCCACTGCCCCCTCAAGACAGCGTGTCTACCAATTCCACCACTTCGGCATTGCGCGGCATGATACCGCTTATTCAGACGTTGTTGAAGACTGTGACGTCGTATCCGCTGAATTTTTTTGAGTTTTTTGTGTTGCAGGCACCACATTGTCCGTCTTAGGTTGGGTCTGGGACTCCACTTGATCAATTATAGAACTAACCTCATCCCCATGATGGTGTTTTGCATCCGTGGCTGCTAAATAACCAATACCAATACTGGTGGCAAAAAACACCGCTGCTAAGGTTGCAGTAAACTTGAACAAAAAGGAACTGGAACCTGGGCTACCAAATACTGTATTAGAAGCACCACTCCCAAAGGCAGCACCAATATCAGCCCCTTTACCCTGTTGGAGGAGGATCATCGCCACTAAACTGACGCACGTTAAAACATGTAAGACTAAAAGTAATTGTTCCATTACGATACACCTTCTGCACTTCGGCAAATTGTTAAAAATTCATCCCCGTCGAGGGAAGCCCCGCCAATCAAACCGCCGTCAATATCGGCCATGGCGAATAACTCCGCGGCATTATGGCCTTTGACGCTGCCACCATACAGTATGGGTAAAGCATCAGCGATGGCCGTGTCGCTCTCGGCGATTTGCTCACGAATCGCGCAGTGTACCACTTGTGCCTCGCCAGGGCTAGGGGTAAGTCCCGTACCAATGGCCCAAACCGGTTCATAAGCAATAACAGCATCAGCAAAACACTGACTACCCGCCAGCTCGAGCACCGCGTCGATTTGCTCTCGAACGATCACTAGAGTGTTACCCGCTTCCCGTTGCTCCAGGGTTTCCCCCACACACAACATCGGTGTCACGCCGCCCTGTTGCGCTTGCTGGAATTTCGCCGCGACATCGCTATTGGATTCATTAAATAGTGTGCGGCGTTCTGAATGACCAACGAGAACATAATGACAGCCAAGTTCTTTTAGCATACTGACGGAGGTTTCGCCGGTATAAGCCCCTTGTTCATGGGCTGAGACATTTTGTGCACCCCATTTGACAGGGGAGTCTGCTAATAATTGTTGCGCTTGGGCGAGAAAAACAAAATTCGGCAACGCAACAATTTCAGTGGTGTTGAACTCATCGGCATGGGATTTCAACGTCGTGAGCAAGTCCGTGGTCATGGCTTGGCTGCCATGCATTTTCCAGTTACCTGCGACAATTTTTCGGGCCATCATCATTCCTGTTGTGGATCAGTCTACAATCTGCAGCATCTTAAATGAAAGCAGGAGTGAAAGCTAGCGTACTGGAATCAGGTTTCTGAATGCATCAAGGTGGCTAATATCTTGGTGCCCCATTACTTCAGCCACTTGATTCGCAGCTTCTAAGTCTGGTGCAAGCTCTAAGTTGAGCATACCTCTAAAGAAATTCTCAACTTTATTCAAAATCACTTTGAACTTGTTCGAGAATGGTATTGCCGCATGCGCGGCTCTGAATTTAGTCGAAAGATTTGTTTCCACGTTTGTCAGGAGTTGTTCATTACAAGTAGAGTCACTAACAAGGCCTACTGATATTTGTCGATTAATACCGAGCAACCCATCTTTTAAAGCTTGTAACTGACAATGGTAATTTTCATTTTTATCTGTTCTAACAATAGTACTCAGGTCATGCTCAATAACCTCTACAGCGCTAAGAATGGCAGCAGCATACTGCAAGAGTTTCTCCTTATGATCCGTTATGGGTGATTCATGATTCTCAGGAGTTTCCGCACTATCACGAGCTGCCCTAGGCCGAACAACTACAAACAATCCTAGGCTGGTCTCATCGAGTTTCGATTTAGCACAATCGGTAAAACAAGTAGATACTTTACGGAGATTATCAATATATAAATTTTGGATAAGTTGATTAAGCTCATCGGCACTAAGCTTATCGAGCAATCTATTAATTCGTACATACCCTAACCCCTTGAAAACCTTATTAAGACTCTGTCTGTTGGCAGAAGGATCAAGCGTTCCAACAAGATCAAGGACAAAATTATCAAGCTCATCATCAGTGCAACTAGGCTCAGATAAATCATTGAAACTAGAGGTGGCGACTATTGCTAGCGTTGCAACAATGTAAGATGCATCCTGTCTGAGTCCCTCGTACAGGCCATCACTCATAAGCACAGAAAGCACAGATAGCTTTTGTGCTATCCGTTTAGAAGCAACAATATCGGATACTTTATTGGATAGGGCTGCAGCCAAGTGTTCTGCGGACAAGTTAGGCTTTATCCGCTCTAACTCATCAGTCACATCTTTAAAGGTTGAACAAAGCGCAGTAATATTGTCTTTAGACTTCTCCGCCTCACCATCAACTAACGCCGACAAGGCTGTTTTTAGCTTATTGGTTAAAGACCCGGGAATGTCAATAATGAGCTCTTCAGACTCGTCTTCACTAGCTGGCAAGTCACCGGGATGCTCTATAAGATCAGCCGGAATATCTACCATCTGTTGCATCGATATATCTCGAGGATCTTGTTCTGATTGTATTCCCTTCCCACCTGACATTACTTACCCCATGACCTAAGCTGTTGTTATTAATGAATTTTTAGGGTTGCCATCTGGCAATCCTTGTACAAAAGTAAGCTAATTTTAGCCTAACCATCTCATTTTACAAGCTTTTTCTGCCATTTGAACGTAATGAAATGTAACTGGCGGGAACAATGTATCTCACTCCACGGCAACAGCGAGCCCACAACCTACCTATCGTCAGCTTCCGGCAACGGGAAGCATCCGGTCAAATATAGCGGATAGCGATGAATACGATTACGGTTATCCAGCTGCAAGGGATGGCCGCTGGCAATCGTCATATAGGAAGGATGGTATTTGTCATTGTAGATACTGAGGCTCTTGGCGCGAGTCACATGCCCGGCCTTTACCTCCAACGGCAAAATACTATTCTCATGATCGATGACGAACTCAACTTCGTTACGACCATCAAACCAACTGTAAACATCAGACTGTCCACCCGCCAATAAGTTTTGCGCCACAAAGTTCTCTGCATAGTAGCCTTTGTAGGTACCAAAATCGTATTGCAAAATTGTCTGCGGCGTTATCTTATTCATCGCCCCTAAGATTCCAATATCAAACATAAAGCACTTAAAACGCGCTTCATCAGCATAAGCCGCCAATGGTAATTCGGGACGTTTAATCAAAGGAACTTTGATAATTAAACCTGCCGTTATTAGCCAATCAATAGCGCTGCTTAGACGACTATAACGGTCGATCCCAGGGATGATGTCCTTAAATTGAAAACGTTTAGCGCTGGTATCTTGGGTGCTGGCCAACTGCGTCGACACTGCATGCCAACAACGATCAATATGCATTGCATTGACCTTGCCGGCGTGCTTAGTAATATCACCGAAATAAGCATAGATAAGATCTTGTTGTTTGTCCCGCGCAGCCTGAAAGGCTTGCAATAAATTATCTTGTTTATCGCGAAATGCTTTCACCGCCTCCGGCAAACCACCAACTATCCAATACCATTTCATCCGTTCCCATAAACGCTCATGAGCCATCAAAGGAATATCCGTACGATTGTCACAATGAATTAATAAATCCGCCAACTTATCTTCACCGATGGCCAGCAAGAACTCAATAAAGTCTAAGGGGTATAAATGCAAATGATTAACCTGCCCCACCGGGAATGATCCCTGATTTAGTGTCACCCCAAGCAACGAGCCCGCACTGCACAGTGCAAGCTCAGGCATTTGTTCATTGAAGTATTTAAGACTTGTCAGGGCTGCGGGACAGGCCTGTATCTCATCAAAAATCAGCAAGTCGCGTGTGATATCAATATCACAATTGAGATAAAACCCAATCTCTTGTACCAGCCGCTTGGGTACTAAGTCTTTTTCGAAGATTTTGGGCAGATCCAGGAACAGCTCAAAATTCAGATAATGGGTGGTAGCAAAGTGTTGCTCACCAAAAGACTGTAAGCTATAAGTCTTGCCGCACTGGCGAACCCCATTTAAAATCAATGGCTTACGGTCTTTTTGCTGGTGCCAGTTCAGTAATTGCTGTTGGATCAATCGTTTCATACTTGCAATTATCGTCATATTTGACGTTTTTTACAAGTAATTATCGTCATATTTGACGTTTTTTACGTGTAATTATCGGCAAATTTGACGATAATTACGTGTATTTTTCGTCATTTTTGCCGTTTTTTGCAAGTTTGAGAATAAAAACCGCGATTTTAGAGGATTATTGCAGCGCGGTAGCTACCTTATCAGCCAGGGTTTGGCACACCTGCCCGACCAAGGCCTCGTCTTCCCCTTCTACCATGACCCGAACCAAGGGCTCTGTGCCAGAAGGGCGCAATAACACTCGGCCTTTATCCCCCAATTGGGACTCAGCTTCGCTGATAGCTTGGTTGATGGCTGGGAGTTCGAGATTAGCGGGCTTTTGTGCAATTGGCACATTGATTAATACCTGGGGGAAGAGCGGCATATCATCCAGTACACTTGCCAAACTCTCACCACTGGCGCGCAAACTGCTGAGCACTTGTAATGCGCTCGCAATACCATCACCGGTAGTAGACACTCGTAAATCAATCACATGCCCGGAATTCTCACCGCCTAATTGCCAACCATTGGCTTGCAACATCTCTAATACATAACGATCCCCTACTTTGGCGCGGGCAAATGCAATGCCGAGTTTTTTACACGCCAACTCCAAGGCTAAGTTCGTCATCAAGGTACCGACGATGCCACCCGATAAGCTACCATTAGCGAGGCCTTGTTTAGCAATGAGATACAACAGTTGATCACCATCAACAACATTGCCGCGATTATCTACCATCATCACTCTGTCACCATCGCCGTCAAAGGCAATACCTAAGTCCGCTTGTTCCGCAACAACAGTTTGTTGTAACTGCTCAGGATGGGTCGAACCTACCTTGTCATTGATGTTAACCCCGTTAGGTTCTGTACCAATGGTATGAACCTCAGCACCTAAACTCGTAAAAATTCGGGGGGCGAGATGATACGTTGCACCGTGGGCACAATCGAGGACAATCTTAAGCCCGGTTAAATCTAAATCTTTGCTAATCGTTGCTTGGCAATGTTGTAGATAAAGCGCTTCGGCGTCTTTGATCTTTTTGGCCTGTAGGTTAGTTGTTTCTGGCAATATCATTTGTCCAAGACATTGCTCGATTGCCGCTTCATGTTCATCCGCTAACTTAAACCCTTGGTGAGAAAATATTTTTAGACCATTATCATAGTGGGGATTATGGGAGGCACTGATCACTAACCCCGCCACAGCCTCTAAGGCTTGGGTCAAATAGGCAATCACAGGTGTTGGCATAACCCCCAATAACATCACCTCAGCGCCAGCAGCTTCAAGACCTTGGGTTAAAGCGTGCTCTAATACGGTGCCCGATTCACGGGTATCACGGCCAATGACAATGCGTCGATTGCTCGCTGTTGTTAGGGTTTCACCGATAGCGTTACCGAGTTTAATAAAGGTCTCAATACTGATAGGTTCATCACCGAAGCGACCGCGAATACCATCAGTGCCAAAAAAATTTCTTACAGGGGCCATTTTACTTCCTTAATTGCTTGTGCCATTTGCACGGCTTCTTTTGTTGCTTTGACATCATGGGTACGAATAATATGGGCACCAAAAGTCACTGCCAGGGTAGCCGCCGCAAGGCTACCAGGCAAGCGTTCACTCGTTGGCTGCTGAAACATCTCACCGATAAAGCTTTTGCGTGAAATGCCATAGAGTAATGGGCAACCGAGCTCAAGTAATTCTCCCGTAGACTTTAGCAACTGCAAATTCTGCTGAGTAGATTTACCAAAACTTCCCCCACCAATGCCAGGATCTAAAATAATCTTATCCGCACGAATTCCCGCCGCAATACACTCATCACGCCGCTCGCGCAAAAAATCTTTTACCGTCGCCACCACATTCTCAGCATTCAGTGGATTCATCTCACCTTCACCTTGCCCATGGGGGAATTGCATGTGCATCAAACACACGGGCAATTGCGTCTCGGCCGCCACGGCCAATGCACCCGGCATGCGTAATGCCCTTACATCATTAATTAGGCTGGCACCATTCTCAGCAATGGCTTGGATAACTTCCGGCTTACTGGTATCAACAGAAATTGGCACGTCAAGGGTCTGTGTTAATGCTTGCAAGGCTGGCAGAACCCGAGCGAGTTCAGTCTCAAGCGAAGTATTGGGTTCAAGACTGGGATTAGTGGGCTCACCACCGATATCGATGATCGTCGCCCCCTCATTAATCATTGCTTGTGCTTGTTGCACCACTGCAGCAGGGGTTAACTGACGACTACCTTCATAGAATGAATCCGGCGCCAGATTAATCACCCCCATGACTTGTGGTTGCGTCAGGCTGATACTTTTACCGTGAGGCAATGAAAAATGGGAGCGTACACTCCCATTGTTCAGCTGTTGCATGAAAAGTCCTTAGTTATCCGTGACAGGTTCATCACCGGGCTTAGGCCCTTTGGTCTCAGAGTCCGAAGCTGCTTTACCCGCGCTTGGCCGTTTAGGCTTGTCATCGTCACTCCAGCCTTTTGGCGGATTGTAAGGTCGACGAGCCATTAAGTCCGCCAACTGATTTTCATCGATGGTTTCATATTTAATGAGTGCCTCAGCCATCGCATGTAAGATATCCATGTTGTCCACCAAAATTTGTTTGGCTTCGGCATAAGAGGACTCGAGTAGATCTTTGACTTCACCATCAATCATCTCGGCGGTTTTCTCAGAGACTTCTTTGTGACGTGATACCGAACGACCAAGGAAAACTTCACCTTCGTCTTCACCATATACGACAGGGCCAGCCTTCTTCGATAAGCCCCATTGGGTCACCATGTTGCGGGCAATTTCAGTCGCCCGTTGGAAGTCATTAGACGCACCAGTCGTCACACCGTCTTCACCAAAAATTAATTCCTCAGCAATTCGACCACCGAACAAACTGCACAATTGGCCTTTGAGGCGGCGTTTCGAATGGCTATAGCGATCTTGTTCGGGCAAGAACATCGTGACCCCAAGGGCACGACCGCGAGGAATAATCGTGACTTTATACACAGGATCATGTTCCGGCATACTCAAGCCCACAATGGCATGACCCGCTTCATGGTAAGCCGTGAGTTTTTTCTCATCGTCACTCATGACCATGGAGTGACGTTCAGCACCCATCATGATTTTATCTTTGGCTTGTTCAAACTCATGCATCTCGACGGTACGCTTATTGGCGCGGGCCGCAAACAATGCTGCTTCGTTAACAAGATTGGCTAAATCAGCCCCGGAGAAACCTGGCGTACCACGGGCAATCACTTCTGCCCGCACATCGTCAGAGATAGGAACCTTGCGCATGTGGACTTTGAGGATTTGTTCCCGACCACGAATATCTGGCAAAGGTACAACTACTTGACGGTCAAAACGACCAGGACGTAATAACGCAGGATCAAGCACGTCAGGACGGTTAGTGGCAGCAACCACGATAACCCCTTCGTTACCTTCAAAACCATCCATCTCAACCAATAATTGGTTCAAGGTTTGTTCCCGCTCATCATGACCACCACCAAGACCGGCACCACGGTGACGACCCACGGCATCGATCTCATCGATGAAGATAATACAAGGCGCTTGCTTCTTCGCTTGCTCAAACATATCACGCACCCGCGAGGCACCGACACCAACAAACATCTCGACAAAGTCAGAACCCGAAATCGTAAAGAAAGGCACTTTTGCTTCACCAGCAACGGCTTTGGCGAGTAAGGTTTTACCGGTACCAGGGGAGCCCACCATTAACACGCCGCTAGGAATACGGCCGCCCAATTTTTGGAATTTGCCGGGGTCGCGCAAAAAGTCGACCAGTTCTTTGACTTCTTCTTTGGCTTCTTCAGCACCTGCCACATCGGCAAAGGTCACTTTGACTTGGTCTTCACCCAGTAATCGTGCCCGGCTACGGCCAAAGGACATGGCCCCGCGGCCACCACCGCCCCCCTGCATTTGCCGCAGGAAGAAGATCCAGACCGCAATGAACAGTAACATTGGAAACCAGTTGATGAATAAATGTACTAAGAAACTTTGCTGCTCTGGCGGCTTGCCGGTGACATTGACCCCTTGTTTAATCAAATAGGGCAATAAGTCCTGGTCACTCATGGGAATATAGGTTGAGAATGCCTTATTATCCTTGGTGGTACCACGGATGGTTTGATTCTCGATAGTGATAGCACTGACGTTGTCTTTGGACACTTCGGTGAGGAATTGGGTATAAGAATACGCATTATCCTGCTTATGATGGGGACCAAAGTTACTGAAAACCGAGACTAAAATAACAACAATTATTAGCCAGAGAAAGAGATTTTTAACCATATCGTTCAATGTCTGAGACCTCGCCGTTTGCGCTTTATACCTTTAAGTATATAGGGGTTCTTGAGGGAAAATACTAGTCCATCGCCTAAATTGGTTGATTATACGTAAATTTGGGCCATATCGCTATTTTTGCCCGTATTTTGCTAAATTAGGCCTTTAATGGTTCTTTTTCGGCCAAATGAGGGATATCGGTCTAGGTGTATTTTGAACAGCCTAAGAAATTGAGTTATCGAATGAATTGATCTGCCTATACGATGAAAAGGTGATAGACTTGCTACGTATGCCTGATGATGATTTTGAAAGGGTATCCGCGAAAAAGTGCATGGATGGGATTATTCAAGAAACCTATTCAAAAAGATGAGAAATTTATACCATGAAAAAACTCCACACACCTCTTTGTGAACTATTAAGCCTTGATATCCCAATTTTTCAAGCCCCCATGGGTGGCACAGTAACACCTGAATTTGCCAGTGCCGTTGCTAATCATGGCGGCCTTGGCATGTTGCCATTGGGCAACTATGCCTTAGAGACTTGCGAACAAATGATTGATGATACTTTAGGATTAACCGGCAAGGCTATTGGCGTTAATTTGATTTTAGAATGGGACCAACGTGAACGATTAACCTTAAGCCTCAACAAAGGCATAAAAACCATTTGGTTTTTTTGGGGTGATCCGAGCCCTTATATTGATGAAATCCATGCTCATGGCGCAAAAGTTATTTTAACAGTTGGCAGTGCCGAAGAAGCGAAACGCGCCGTCGATAATGGCGTTGATATTATCGTCACCCAAGGCTGGGAAGCTGGTGGTCATGTCTGGGGCGACGTTGCTACATTACCACTTGTACCGGCCGTAGTAGATGCGGTTGGCAACAAGGTTCCTGTTGTTGCTGCTGGTGGTATTGCCGATGGTCGTGGTATGGCAGCTACTTTGGCGTTAGGTGCCCAAGGTGTTGTTTTAGGCACGCGGTTGCTAACAAGTGTTGAAGCAGCCGTTCATCAACAATATAAAGACCGTATTATTAATGCCAAAGAAACTGATACTGTCTACACGGATTTGTTTGACAAGGGCTGGCCCAATTCTCATATGCGTGTATTGCGTAATAGTAGCTATCAACAATGGCTTGATGCTGGCAAACCACCATCGGGTAACCGCCCTGGCGAACACGATGTTATTACTGAATTCAACCCAGACAGCCCCGTTGAACGCTATAGTTATTATCTACCTGCTCCTGCTATGAAAGGCGACTTAGAACCCTTAGCTAATTACATGGGACAGTCTGCAGGTTTAGTTAAGAATATTCAGCCGGTTACTGACATCATTGATGAAGTTATTGATGGAGCCATTCAACAGATCAATGCTATTAATAATAGTATTGTATAACTATAATATTCTCGTCATAAAAACACTATGAATATCTTCGCAGTAATCACCAAATGGCCCGCAAACCTCAAAACCACAGTTTGCATAGAAATTCTGGGCGGGCGCGAACAGTGTGGAACTGCCAGTCTCGAGACTGAGTTGCTTGTAACCTAAAGTCATTGATTCTTGAATAAGCTTGTCGAGCACTACACTCCCTATACCTTTGCGCAAATGATTGGGATGGGTACACATTGATTTTATTTCGCCGTGAGACGGGGTAATTTCTTTTAGACCGCCGCAACCTAGAATAATGTCATCGTCATATGCGCACCATAGCTTAAGCGCGGATTGCTTAATTTTATCGATAGAAAATGCATGGCCACTACCAGGAGGAGAAATGGCTTGCATATAGGAAAAATGACTCTCGAGCAAATCAATCACCCGCTGATCGTTTAGGTCTGCGGTTTTGATTTGCATATTATGCCCCAGTATTCTTTAAACCAACGCCCACTAAATAGACTTCACGGGAGCGAGGTCTGGAGGCTTTTGGTTTGCGAATGACAACTTTGGTAAACGTTGCACGGGCTGCGCGAACATACTCATCAAAGCCCTCACCTTGGAATAATTTCACAATAAATTTGCCTTTGGGCAGTAACATTTGCCGCGCAAACTCCATAGCTAGCTCGGCCAAGTACATTGAGCGTGGTTGATCAACAGCGGTCAAACCACTGGTATTGGGCGCCATGTCCGACATCACTACATCAACATTGCGCTCCCCCACTAACTGATTCAATGCCGTTAACACATCATCGTCAGTAAAATCGCCTTGGATAAATTCCACCCCCGCTAAAGGCTCTATTTCTAACAAATCCAAGCCGATGATTGTACCTTTGGGCCCGACCCATTCTCGCGCCAATTGCGACCAACCACCGGGAGCAGCCCCCAAGTCCACCACGGTCATGGCGGGACCAATTAAATGATCTTTTTCTTGGATCTCAAGCAACTTGTACACGGCACGGGAGCGATAGCCCTGCTTTTGTGCCCGCTGGACAAATTCGTCTTTGAAATGTTCGCGCAACCAACGATGGCTGCTTTTGGAGCGTTTTTTAGTCATTTGTTAAACCGTTTGTGCATTTTTCTCTCGTGACAGTTGTTTCTACCCCCCTATTTCCGGAAATATCCGGAAATTTCCGGAGAGAGCGATATTGTTCCACTTAATTGACCTTAATCTATGCCTTATCTAAATACTCAAATATGTTCCTGCTCGGTCAAGTAGCGCTTGAAACCGGGTTTCTCGATCCGGTACTTGCCCTTTTCTACTTGGCTTATTAAATTCTGTTCGATTAAACGACGTAGAGATCGTTGGACATTGGAATAAATACCTCGAATCTTAGTTTCACGTTCAATTTTATCTAACAGCTCTTTAGAAAATGGACTTTTCTCAGAAGATAATGCATCAAAAACAATATAATCAATTGGCTTCATTTTCTTTTTGATACTATCAAAACCCTCAGCAGCTTCTATAAGCTGTAACACAAAGCCAAGTGACTCCTTCAGACTTCCAGCAAATGTCACCATATGACTGACTACTTTCATCATCCAGTACGGCGATTGATCCACCGCTGCGAACGCTTGCGCTAAGCTTTTTTGAGACACCGCTATATTATGCCTTTCTTGCAAATTAACAGCGATAAAATCCAAGAAGCCTTCACCAAGATCGGGAAATGGCACCATTTCAACGAAGTGGTAAAACGGCGATTGTGACTCGTTAAATAGTAGGCTCATGAAGTGTCGCGACGACCCAATAAATATCGCCTTGACTTTACCCAAACGCTTATCGAGCATCGTCCTCAAAGCATGAGTAAGTGAATTAAAATGAGGTGATGTTGCAAGGTGCTGTACTTCATCAATCATCAGTATAATGGTTTTATTTTTTGCTTTTTCCTGTAGTTTTGACAACAGTTGATCCAGCAAAATTAAATCTTTGTTGCTTGGTTTTTGGGGGTTATCGGCAAACTCGACTTCAACCTTACCAATTAATTCATTGCCAAGAGATGTTTTTTTGATCTTGGTTTTGAGTAAACGATTGATGGAGATCTTTTTATCCATTGCTGCGATTGCTTCCTCTAATGCTAAAATTAACCCTTCATGGGGGGCATTAATATTTTGCCAGAGACTCGCATACACCGGTATGAAATTACGTTTGCGGGCCAGTGTCGACACATCTTGCAGTACAAATAGTGTCTTCCCCTTCCTCCTTGGGGCAATAATAGCAATATTTGATGATATACCTAACTCTAGAATCTTGAAGTATTTGTCAGCTAATTCGAGCCTGGGAAAGTACCAACTATCCATTTCTACACATCTCTACACATAAAATAGGTAGCTACACATTATATAGGTAGAGATGTGTAGATCAAGCCATATTGATGCTTTTTCACCCCCGCTCTCGCAGGCCTATACGGCGCACTTGCGCCACCAATACCAGCGATAACCCCACGCTGTATCCCCCCAAAATCAACATTTGCCACAATGGGCTAGTCACAGTGAGACTCACCACACACCAGAGGATCACAGCCAATAATATCCCCAATGCCAGGAGGATCTTCACGGGATTAAAGGGACTGGGAGCAACGGTCGTGGTTTTAGTGGGGCTTGTCATAATATTCCTGTGTGCATGGGCCATAGTGGTGGGCATTGTAACGTATCCATGGTAGTATGCGCAAAATTTTGACGAATCCATATGATGAAGGTACCTCATGACACTGACAGGTAAACAAAAACGTGAACTTCGCGCCCAAGCCCACAAGCTAAAACCCGTGGTTTCCATCGGTAATAACGGCCTAACCGACCCCGTGTTAGTTGAAATCGACAAAGCTCTCTACGACCACGAGCTCATCAAGGTCAAAATCTATGGCGGAGACAAGGAATACCGCGAACAAATTTTGCAAGAAATCTGCGAAAAACAAGACGCTCACCACGTCCAAAGCATTGGTCACATTTTGGTCTTATACCGCGAATCAGATAAAGAATTGTAATAACATAAGGCAATTTTTTGCATACTAATAATCAATAAACATAAGGTGAATCCATGTACGACGATAATTCTACTACAAACATTTATACCCAGGCGCTTGCTCAAGAGAATAAAACGCGGCAACTTATCACTGAGTTGACTGAACTCTCAACGCTAGGCCATATCAATAAAGTCGCTGACTCATGCGAGCAATTGCAAGTTCTCATGGAGTTTGGGATCCCTATAGATATGCTACGTGAAGGTGTGGGTGCGGCTATCAATGGTGCCATAGTTGGAGGACATTTAGAGGTTGTTTGGATTTTATTGCAGAGCAACATTGGAATAGATATTAATGGCGTTTATTCTAAACGACCTGAAATGACGCTACTCCAACAAGCATTGCGCAAGCAACATTATCCAATTGTTGCACTATTGATTCAACAAGGCGCTACTACAGACGAATTATCAGAAGATGAACAAGAACGCATTCAGGATTACATGCAATCGTGTCCAGAGTCCGTGTTAGCTACATTTTCAGCATCTCGGAGCACGACAACAAGTAGTGCTAGCGAGAATAGTACAGCATCTGACAGTTCAGTCTATCATTTAGCTATGGAGTTAAGGGCTAAATTTCATCAACACTTGGCTGAACTCAGTAAAGCTGTAGAACAAAAGGATATCGAACTTGTTAGAAGCCTATGCAAAAATCTACAAAGCGATATTGACGAAGGTTTTACCCGTGAAGAAATTGCACCAGTCATTGGAGGGCTCTTCTATCAGGCAGTAGACAGCGGTAATCTAGCAATAGTTCAGTGCCTTATTGAAAGCGACATCGGCGTTAATATCAATGAACGATTTGCACAACACCGCCATATTTCTGCATTGCAACTCGCTCTCAATAATGAACACCATCTCGTTGCCGACTACCTAGCTAGCAAAGGAGCTTGTGTTGACTACTCTAAAGATAGCGGCGAAGAATTGACGTATTCTATACAATTATCGGCATTAGCTGCTGTCATCGATGAACCTGAACGCGTAAAGTTTTTTTTAGAACATGGTCAGTGGCGTCAGAACTCAGAAGGCCTCTATCAAGCACTCCACAAAGCCATCCTAAATAATCAGACTGAGAGTATTAAATGCCTTGCTGATAAAGTTGATCTCAACGCTCCAAAAATGCACTTACACTACCGCCTAGGTGGCGATGTGCGGCCGTTGCGGTTGGCTGTTTCTGAGAGTAACATTGATACGATCGTTGAACTCGCTAAGCAAGGTGCTGATCTGAATACTGATTTCAGTCACTTGACTGAAATAGCAAAAGAGCGGGGAAACACATTTTTTAATGAGTATAAAGTTAAGATGCTACCTCTCAAGAAGAGAGCCGTAGTGGAATATGCCAAAAAAGAGAAGAAAAAAAAGCATGATCACACACCGCCAGTTGCGAAAATCACTCATCAAGAAAACACAGTAAGTCCAGAGAAACGACCTGTATCTGGCAAAACCGCGCTTACGTTATTTGCCGGGAAACTGGGCGCATGTCATACACTACTCAAGGACTTATTTGTAGATAACGCTGAGATTGATGTTTACGTCTCTTTTTCTTCTGACGGTACAGTGATATTGGAATCATTATTTGCCCAGCACCCCGTTGTCCTATCCATCGATGATTACCACTGTTTGAAACAGTACTTTGATTTACAGTTAAATAACTACCAGCCTGATGAGTCAATTATTGATGAAGATATGACGTACCTGAGGTTGCATGATGCATTAGATGACGCCCAAAGTGAGGAACACAGTCAGACCGATGCAGTAGAAGCATCATTACAGGCTATGCATGATAGACTTTTACGAAATCACCTTGGTTGTCAACGTTTAGGTGAAGCCCCTGCAGCATTGCGAGTTGATAACCGAGTAATCGCACTTATTTCTAGCGTCGCGAAGATCACTGACCTTGGTCAACTTCAACGGGATGTTATCGAAACAATTAAAACCAATCCACAAAAAGTGCCCACTGAGCTTATTACAATCGTTCTAGAAAAAGCACCTAACAAAGACAAGATCATGTTTGCAGCGGCGTGCACGGCATGTCGTTGCGGCAATATTCGCGCCTTGATGTACATATCTGAGCGAGATAGTCGTTATATTGTTGGTCCAGGTAGCAGTAACAACGAACTAGTCCCCATTCGCCATGCCTTCGCCGCAAAAAATCAACGTGCCACACAATGGCTATTTAGGAATGGGGTAAGGCTTAACACCCTCGTCCTGGCGGCTGCTAAAATAAGTGATGCTGACGAGTTTTTAGCAAATAATATTGACTTGAACAAAATATCTGACAAAGAAGCCTTATCTTTAGTAATGTCCGCAATACGACAAAACATGGCGTTCTGTACCAATACGCTATTACAGAAATCTGGTGTTAACAAGGATATAATAGATGAAGCAGAATATTACGCAGAACATTACAAGGATCTTGCCATTATAGACTTGGTAAAAAATAGTAAAATCCCAGGATTACAGAGCTTGTACAGCTTATCTATCGAGATGCTTGGCACAGCTGATAGCTTGATAAGACCGTTATTTGGCCCCCATAAAAGAGTTGAGATCTTTACTAAATTCATCAACAAGAGCACTGCTGTTAAACTAATGGCATACGAAACTGAAAAATTCATTGTGTTAAGTAGAGAGGACTTTGAAGTATTGACTCGTTACTTTGATTCTCAGCTTAATAAGTTCTCATTCGTTTATGTTACCGGCAGAGAAGACAAACACTACATCACACCAACTGTCGCCTATAACCTCAAACGCCAAGATAATGAAACTGAATCTGACTTCAACAAACGCAAATTCAATATGATTAATTCTAAGCTTGGACCAAACTGGCGTAATGACGCATCAGACTCACTCATGAAAAATGGAATTGAACATCGCAAGTCTGGTGATGCGTTTCTGATAGAAGTTTATAATGAAGCTCTAACGCTTATCGAAGCTGTTAAATCGATAACAGATTTGAGCCGACCGGTTTTTGCACAAAAGGCTAAAGAGCCCGCTCCCAGACAGTCGGATGAGGAGCGCTCTTGTACAGCAACAAGTGGTGGCTCTTGGCGACATAAACGCACGTAATTTATGAGTGTTTAAACCATGCTCAGCCCTGCTAAAAGCAGGAAATAAACATGCCCAAAAATCGCTATTTTTCAACGAAGTAGCTCAAGCCCAGGAATCCTATTTATAAAATCGCGGGAGTCCTATTTGCAATATTGCGGGCATTCTATTTATAAAATAGTGGGGCTTCTATTTGTAATATTGCGGGTTCGTGTTACCTTTAGGGAAAAGGAGGAATCGCGTCCCATGTCCCAATTTCATCGTTGGCAAACCCCAATTATCGAGCAGGCACTGCAAACTAGACGGATCATTATATTGGCCGGTCCACGCCAATGCGGCAAAACGACCCTTTCTAAAGCCTTAGAACTGGCTGACTACGAATACCGCACCCTCGATGACAAAATGCTGCAAGAAGCTGCCATTGCTGATCCCCATGAATTCGTGAAACGCCATAAAGCATTAATGATTATCGATGAAGTGCAAAAGGCCGTTGAACTTCTGCCTGCTATCAAAAAAGTCGTGGATGACGATAATCGACCGGGACAGTATTTACTGACAGGCTCTGCAAATATTCAGTCATTACCGGGTGTGACAGAATCACTGGCAGGTAGAGCCGGTAAAATTCGTCTGCGACCATTAGCGCAAGGTGAAATCCTTGGCAATAAGCCTGTATTCTTACAACATGCATTCGAGCAAACATTGGGTCAACTATCACTACAGCCATTAGAACGCGACGAAATCCTGCAAATTGCTATGTACGGCGGCTACCCTGAAGCACTCACCCTTAGTCCCAGTGAATCGCTATTGTGGCATGAGGATTATGTTGATGCCTTACTAGAGAGAGACTTGATGGATATTGTTAATATTCGGCGTAAAGACTCCATGAAAAACTTAGTCCATATTGTCTGTACCTGGTCAACCAAACCTATCGACATGTCTGCTATTGGTAGCGGCTTAGCTATCAAACGCCCCACTCTGGAAAGCTACGTTAACGCACTAGAAGCACTTTACCTGGTTGAACGTATTCCTGCATGGACTAAAACCGATTATGGTCGAATTAACCGGCAATCGAAACTCATTATAAATGACAGCGGGCTTATGTCCTCATTATTACGTTGGCAACTAGACGATATCCGTTTTGATGATGATAAGACCGGTAAACTCATTGAAACCCACGTCGGCAATGAATTACAAAAACACATTGATACCGCACGAGACCAATACGAGTTATTTCATTACCGCGACCGTGAAAAACGCGAAATTGATTTTATTGTCCGGCGTAATAATGGCGACTTACTTGGTATTGAGGTAAAATCCAGCACTAGTGTTGGCAATGAAGACTTTAAACATCTGCGTTGGTTCCAAGAAAACCTAACGCTCAATGGTAAAAACTTTACTGGCATTATTATTTATACAGGCGAACACCTCGCCTCTTTTAATAATAACTTATGGGCTGTGCCAATTACTGCGTTGTATGGTGGATAAGAAAGAGACTATTTTTTTAATCTAAATAAAATGGGGATTTTATGAAAGTTGATAAGCCTAAAGAAGACTTTTTAACCGAGCAAGGATTCAGACCAAATAATAAACGCATGCTATTTTATAATGAGAACAGTAGAAAAGTAATAAGTCGCGAAGCTATTGAAGACCACAACTTACACTGGCTTGAAAAATGTGTTAATGAAACACATCAGAACTGGAAATTCTATACAAATGGCGTTATTGCTGATGACCTAAAATCGGAAATTATTTCTGAAATAATGGGTGAAAATCGTGAGTAATGATACAGCTAAAGAATATTCAAATAAAATAGAGAAGTTCAAAAAAATCGAAGAAAAATTATACTTTGAAGTTTGTCATTTCCTATCAGACGATAAGTACAACTTAAATGAGTTCCAACATATCGAAATAACTTCAAGAATCAAGTCGTATTCAAGTGCTGAAAAGAAACTCAGGAATCAACTTGAGCTCACTGCGCATGATAAATCATCTATCTTTGATTTAGATGATATAATCGGAATCAGAATTTCTGTATTTCCCTTGACTCTGCTACGCAATATCGAAAAAAAATTAGACGAAAAATTCAAGTCTTGGAAAAAAGAAAAGTCCTGTCACGGACGTTACTCTGTTTATAAATATCGTTCTAATTATGAAAAAGCTAACTGCGAAATTCAACTTGTACCCATGTTAGTAGGAAAATTTTGGGATGTAGAACACTCTGTCATTTATAAATCAAAGTTATCTAAAAATGAGGATCTTAATAAATCATATGACGTTATCATTAATGCTTTACATGATTATGAAAATCAGGTGATTGATGTTCTCAAGTATATGAACAACCAATAGCCAAACTATTTATCCCATCTTCTCCCGCCCCAACCCGACGTCATACAAGCGATTTTTTTTCTCACCAGTGATATCGGCGGTGAGTTTGGCGGCTTTTTTGAGTGGTAATTCTTGGGCGAGTAAGTCTAAGATACGCAATGCTTCGGGGGCAATACGATCATCGTCTTTCTCGAAACCTTTGATCAATATCACAAACTCGCCTTTTTGCCGTTCGGCCTCAGCCTCGAGCCAGGTTTTTAATTCAACGAGGCTGCCATCAATAATCGTCTCAAAATGCTTAGTGAGTTCTTTCGCCAGTACCGCTACACGTGTTTCGCCAAAGCACGTCATACAATCTGTCAGACAATCATGAATACGATGAGTAGACTCGTAAAAAATAATAGTACGGGTTTCGGTCGCTAAGTCTTGTAGACGCGCCAGTCGTGCGCCAGACTTGGCGGGCAAAAATCCCTCAAAGATAAATTTATCCGTCGGTAGTCCTGCGGCGGATAAGGCTGTTATCAGTGCACAGGCACCTGGGATCGGCACGATGGTTACCCCTTGCTTGCGGGCTTCTCGTAATAGGTGGAAGCCTGGGTCACTGATAAGCGGTGTGCCGGCATCACTGATGAGAGCGAGACTCTCCCCGCCTTTGACCCGTTCTAACAGACGGTTTGCCTTATCCCGTTCATTGTGTTCATGTAGGGATGTGGCGGGAGTGTCGATGGCAAAATGTTGTAATAGCCGACCGCTATGACGGGTATCTTCCGCGGCAATGAGGTCGACACGCTTCAAGGTCTCGATAGCCCGTGGGCTCATATCGTCAAGATTGCCGATGGGGGTCGCCACCACGTAGATATTGCTCATAATTTGTTACAACTCGCTTGCATTTTTTGCCGTTCTCAAAGATACTTGTTGTCCTATGAAAACACAACTGTTGTCACTTCAAGGCCGCTTTGCCAGACTGTTTAGCGCCGTAATGTTACTGCTGTTAGCCAGCACAGCCGCCCATGCCGCGCAGTATCCGGCAGGTTTTCCGAATTTCTACCCTGACCCAGCAGACCAATATCTAGCCAAAGCCGCTAATGCCGAAGGCTCAGAACTAGCCTCCTATCAATTACAAGCTGCTGGTAGACTCCTACAAGAACGCCGGGCCGGAGAAGCGCAACCACTATTGGCCAATATCGACACCCATGGGTTGTCACCGGAACAACAGCTAGAAAAAAACTTATTACAAGTAAACCTCTGGCTACAATTCCACAACGGCGAACGCGCCCTGTACGAATTATCCCAAATAACTGATCTTCAGGATTATCCCCGCCACTACCAAATAACCTATTATCAAGTCGCAGCCCTTGCCTATCGACAAACGGATAACCTGCTAGCTAGCATCGAGCAGCGTATCCAACTTGATACCTTATTGACAGGGGATCCCCAACAACAGAACCAACAAGATATTTGGCAAGGTCTTAACAGCCTCTCGACGGACGAAATCAGTGCCGAGCTACGGCGTCCAACCAATGACTTAGTTGCCGGCTGGCTTGAGCTTGCTTATATTAATAAGGGATACCAAGACGATCCGAAACTCCTGGCACAACAAGCCAGAGCCTGGCAAGAACAAAACCCAAATCACCCGGCAGCGTTATTTTTACCGGGCCAACCTAAGGGGCCCTGGCATGAAGCCAGTGCTTTTGACTTTGCCAAAGATGCCCAAATTGCCCTGCTGGTGCCAACCACAGGCCCCCTCGCCGATTCGGGCCGTAGTATTCGTAATGGTTTCATGGCGGCATACTATGGTGAGCACGGCAACCAAAGTGGTCAACGGATCAAAGTGTACAATACTGACGGCCAAGATATTCGTAGTGTTTACAATCAAGCCGTCAACGAGGGCGCAGCTTTAGTCGTTGGTCCTCTCACCAAAGCCAATGTCAAAACCATCGCTAAACAACGCAAACTTGCGGTGCCAACACTCACACTGAATTACACCCCCTCCAAGCTCAAAGTACCAGAAAACCTGTTTGAATATGCGCTCTCGCCACAAGATGAAGCCTTGCAGGTTGCCGATAAAGCATTTGCCGATGGCCACCGCCGTGCGCTTATCATCGCCCCTCAGAATGCTTGGGGCCAAGGTATTGCCGAGACATTTAAATACCGCTGGCAAACCCAAGGTGGTGAGGTTGCCGATAGTCTACATTACAGCGCTGATACCCATTTTAATGACGCGATTCAAACCTTACTCAAAGTCGATGAGAGCAATGCCCGTAGCCAAACCATTCGCAAAATTATTGGCAGCAAAGTCGCTTCTCGGCCCACTCGCCGCCAGGATGCTGACGTCATCTTCTTGGTCGCCAACCCCGATGAAGCACGCCAAATTCGCCCCTTGATCAAATACTATTACGCCGGTGATTTACCCATGTATGCCACCTCCCAAGTGTACGCAGGCAAACCTAATCCACTCAAAGACAAAGACTTAGACGGTATCTTGTTTTGTGATACTCCTTGGGCGCTGGATACTGCTGACAATATCGACAAAGCCAAACAAGAAATGACCCGCATCCAACCCCGAGCTAACAGCCAGATGTCACGGCTGTATGCGTTTGGTTTTGATACTTATACCCTCACCACCGAATTGAATAAAATTTCCAGCTACCCCGATATGAGCTTGCGTGGCTTCACGGGGGACTTACACCTCAGCAATAATCACAAAGTTTTCCGGCGGTTACCGTGGGCAGTTTTCAAAAATGGCGAACCCGTGTTAACCACTGGTTAAAGCGACAATGGGACAGCACAAGCCCCCAAGCCATTGGCCGACGGGCAGAACAGGCTGCCTGTCGTTATTTGAAGCAGCAGCATTGTCGCCTGTTGTGCCAAAACTATCGAGGCCCCAAGGGCGAAATCGATTTGATCATGGAAGATGGTGATTGCTTGGTATTTATTGAGGTACGCTATCGTCGTAATAACGACTTTGGCACACCATTGGAGAGTGTGGATAAACCAAAACAACAGCGAATCATCAAAACAGCACGGTATTTCTTGCAACGAAATCCCACACTTGGCTATGAGAATCGCCGTTTTGATGTTGTATCTATTCAGCAGCTCCCGGCTAAGCCGGAAAGCTGCTTTCCAAGTACTATCGCCTATGCGGCAAAGCCGCATCAACGGCGA
>PAPY01000039.1 GCA_002709565.1 Legionellales bacterium
CGCTTGCGCTCAAGAGGGAGAATAGCGATTCTCCCTCTTGAGTAACTCCCATCGCAGATGAAGTATGATATTTGGAAACCCCCATCGCGAGAAGTTCAGCCTGTCACCCGACTCGTCAGGCCGGCCTGCCATCCGAAGCCGTTAGGCGTAGGATGGAGCTTTAGCGTAGGCTGGCTTGTTAGGCCGTAGTTCATGGAGCGTAGGCTGGCTTGTCGAGCCGTAGCTCGCAGAGCGAAGGCTGGCTTGTCGAGCCGTAGCTCGCAGAGCGAAGGCTGAAGCTCGCAGAGCATAGGGGGGCGGGAGCCGCTGAGTAATATCTAACATTCCGCATCAGTCTCTTTCTGCGCAAAAATAACTCTGGCGCGAAAAGCTGAATTCTATTTCGCATTTATTTTTTTATTAGGCTCTCGATATTTAGTATGATTGCTGTAACCCTTTGTAATATATGGATAAAATATGGTTTGACATAGTTAAAAAATGTCGTATAATTGCAGTGTATAGATGTCGTGTATTTGCAGGTTTGGTTATGGCGCTTAACACATTGAAAAGTAAGGTTAAATATCGTATTAGCCGTAGCAGCAATAATGTTTTTATGGTGAAAGACTTCCTTGATCTTTCTGATAGAGATCAAGTGGGGAGAGCCTTACGTGAGCTCATCAAGCAAAATTGTTTGGTAAAAATAGGCCAAGGCCTCTATGCGAAAGCAATAATATCGTCCCTAACTGGGCAATGTATTCCTTTGGTACCGCTGCCTGAATTAGCGCGGGAAGTCATCGCAAATAAATGCAATGCTGAAGTGGTCAATACTAAAGCAGAACAAGCTTACGAAAGTGACAAGTCAACACAAGTTCCCTCGGGTAGAGTTATCGCCGTAAAGGGGCGTGTACAAAGAAAAATAACCTTTGCAGGAAAGGATATCCGTTTTGAAAAAGCCGCCTCTATAAATTAGCGACTTGCCTCAAGACGAGGCGCAAGTGTTTTGAGGAGCGGCGTTTACATGGAGTAAATAAGCACCGGAAAATCACTTGCAACGACGTATTGTGGCAAATGAGCAATTTATAGTGGAGATTTAATTTCGCCCATTCAACGCGCCAAGTATATTCAGTAAACTCAAGAATAAGTTATAAATAGAGATATATAAACTCACAGTGGCTAAGATATAGTTGCGTTCACCGCCGTGAATGATGCGACTGGTTTCCCACATAATGAGTAATGATGAAAACACGACAAACGCACCAGATATTGCGAGGTTTAACGCGGGGATATGTAAGAATAGCGACGCGATTACTGCGATGAGTAGAACCCAGCAACCAACAAAAATAAAGCCATTCAAGAAACTCATGTCTTTGCGGCTAATGATGGTATAGGCCGATAAACCCAAAAACGTTAATCCTGTGCCAGCAAGGGCTGTCATAACGATTTCACTACCATTGCTGAAGCCATGGATGAATAGGTTAAGAATTGGCCCTAGGTAATACCCCATAAAGCCAGTTAGTGCAAATACAGAAACTAAGCCCCAAGCACTATTGCTGGTGCGAGCCGTTACAAAAAACAAGCCAAAAAATACCAGTATGTATACGAAGGGATTGATAATAGCCGCATTAGTTGCCATCGCGATGCCAGCGGTTAATGCGGAGAATAGTAGGGTTAACGAGAGTAACAAATAGGTGTTGCGTAAAACGCCATTAGTGGCCAATACAGACTCACGGCCTTGATTGATGGTGACATTGTTTGATTTCATGGTGTATCTCCAATTGATTGATAAGTGACTATATCGGGTTTTAGCGGCCAGGTGCAAGGGGTTGACTACAAAAAATACATATATACGATTTACTCGTCTTTAGGCAAGAGCGAACGCTAGTGTGATGACAGACATTTCCTCTCGAAAGATCAAGAACATAGCGTCTAAAAGTGTAGTTATTTGCACTTGGGCCCTTTTCGTTGAGGCGATTTTGAGGTATTCTTCACGCCTGGCCGAGGAGAGGTGGCTGAGTGGTCGAAAGCGACGGTCTTGAAAACCGTTGAGGGGCAACCCTCCCAGGGTTCGAATCCCTGCCTCTCCGCCAGATAATAAGCAGCAGGCATATGAATGCGCAGTGGTGATGGACTGCAATAAGGCGCTGCAAAAAGACGCAAAGTTTATAATGAGTTTTTTTGCAGAACGCGGCGCAGGCTGTTTTATTCGAAGGAGTTTATACATCATAAATGACTGAGAAGAAAATAGACTGCAACAATGTGCTGCAAAAAAAGACGACGTTTTAAAAAGGAGAGAGACATTGGTCAATGTATTATTAGTGGACGATCATGCGCTGGTACGGCTAGGGATCAGGAAACTTCTCGATGGGGAATCAGGTATCAAGGTAGTTGGGGAAGCCTCGAGTGGGGAAGAAGCCATTAAACTATCGCGTGAAACCAATGCTCATGTGGTGCTGATGGATGTGCGTATGCCAGGTATTGGTGGCCTAGAAGCGACGCGCAAATTATTACGTCTTAATCCTGATCTTAAAATTGTCGCACTCACTTCTTATGATGATGATTTGTTTCCAACACGTTTTATTCAAGCTGGTGCGGCGGGTTATTTAACCAAAGACTCTACCATTGACGAAATGGTTCGGGCCATCAAAGTTGTTAATTCAGGTCAGCGTTATATTAGTCCTGAGGTCGCACAGAAGATGGCAATCAAACAAATTACTGACCCTGAGCAATCGCCATTTGATCAACTGTCTGAGCGAGAGTTGCAAGTAGCGCTGATGGTGACTAGCATGCAAAAAGTTGCAGTTATTGCTGACAAATTGCATTTAAGCCCTAAGACAGTCAATAGTTATCGCTATCGAATTTTTGATAAGTTGGGTATATCTTCTGATGTTGAGCTTACTCACTTAGCCATTCGTCATGGCTTAGTTGAGCAGCATAATCTCGAAAATGAAGACTAGCTCGAACGAAACTGACGAAAATCATAGTTTCGATGCCAAAGCATTCATAAAAACCCTGCCTAAGGCGCCAGGGGTTTATCGAATGCTGAATCAAGACGGCGATGTGTTGTATGTCGGCAAGGCTAAGAGCTTACGTAATCGCGTCGCCAGTTACTTCCAAAAAAATCACCCATCACCAAAAACGACGATTCTTGTCTCGCAAATTGCTGATATTGCTATCACAGTAACGAATACCGAGAATGAAGCCTTAATACTCGAGCAAAACCTCATCAAGCAATTTAAGCCGCGTTACAATGTGTTGTTGCGGGATGATAAGAGCTACCCTTATATTTATATTTCCTCCAAAGATGAGTACCCGCGCATGGTGATGCATCGTGGTGCTAAGGGGCGCAAGGGTGATTATTATGGGCCATATCCTAGTGTTGTGGCCGCGCGTGCCAGTTTGAGTTTATTACAAAAGCTTTTTCGCATTCGCTCTTGTAGCGATAGTTTTTTTGCAAACCGCAGTCGGCCTTGTTTGCAGTACCAAATCAAACGTTGTACCGCACCCTGTGTAGGGTATATTACGCCCCAGGATTATGCCGAAGACTTACGTCATGCCGAATTGTTTTTGGCGGGGAAAAATCAAGCGATTATTGAATTGTTATTGAAGCGCATGGATGAAGCCTCACATCAAAAAAACTATGAGCAAGCCGCCCAAATTCGTGATCAAATTCAACAGTTGCGGGTTGTGCAAGAACAGCAGTATGTGAGTAGCGACAAAGGCGATGTGGATGTTATTGCGGTTATAATTGAGCAAGCAGTGGCATGTGTATCGATGTTGTATATTCGCAAAGGGCGCCTGTTAGGAAGTAAAGCATTTTATCCGAAATTACCGGGTGCTTTGGCGCCAGAGGAATTGCTTAATGAATTTATTCCGCAATATTATTTGCGGCATACCCAAGATAAAGATTTTCCCCGCGAAGTGGTAACGAGTCATGATTTTGCGGACAAAGCGTGGATCAGTGAAGTGTTATCCCATGAAACCAATCGCCAAGTAATATTTCGTCAACAGGTGCGTACGGAGCGGGCCAAATGGTTGAAGATGGCGCGCAGTAATGGGGAGCAAGCGCTAGCGAGCTTTTTGGCGGATTCTCAACAATTGCGTGCACGTTTTGACGCATTGCAAACAGCCCTCAATCTTCCTGCCATGCCCGAGCGCATTGAATGTTTTGATATCAGTCATACCATGGGGGAGGCAACGGTTGCCTCTTGTGTGGTGTTTACCTTAGAAGGCCCGTTAAAATCAGACTATCGACGTTTTAATATCAAAGACATCACACCTGGCGATGATTATGCGGCGATGAAGCAAGCACTAACCCGGCGTTACAGTAAATTAAAAATGGACGAAGCCAGTCTGCCGGATTTATTGATTATTGATGGTGGTAAAGGTCAACTAAAACAAGCAGAGGCGGTGTTGGAAGATTTGCAAGTGGCTGGCGTGCAGCTCGTTGGTATTGCAAAAGGGCCGGGGCGCAAAGCCGGACTTGAAACCTTGTACCTTGAGAGCAGCGGTGAGGGGATTCATTTGGATGAAACCAACGTGGGGTTCCATCTGTTGCAACAAGTGCGGGATGAAGCTCACCGTTTTGCCATAACAGGTCATCGACAGCAACGAGGTAAAAAACGCCAACAATCTGTGTTGGAAGATATTCCCGGCATTGGCGCCAAGCGGCGGCGAGAGTTATTACGTTGCTTTGGTGGTCTACAGGGACTGATGAACGCCAGTATTGATGAAATTGCCAAGACCCCAGGCTTTAGTCGAGCATTAGCGGAGCGGGTATATGAAGCATTGCATGATGATTGAGATCCTGCTACCGTGCGCCACATGATTGATGGATGCTAGTGTAATGAATATACCTAATTGTTTGACCTTCGTGCGAATATTTTTTATTCCGTTATTGGTTATTTTGTTTTATTTGCCGCTACAGTGGGGGCATCTTTATACTGCGTTGATTTTTGCACTTGCGGGCTTCACCGATTGGCTAGATGGTTATCTCGCGCGTCAATTAGGTCAAATATCCCGTTTGGGTGCGTTCTTAGATCCGGTAGCGGATAAGCTCATTGTAGCTACCGCATTATTACTTATTGTTCACGAATCGAATTTGCCATTGATTGATATTCCAGCGGCAATTATTGTCGGCCGTGAGATCGCCGTATCAGCGCTTAGAGAGTGGATGGCGGAGATTGGGGAGCGCGCCAGTGTCGCGGTGTCATTCTTGGGTAAAGTGAAAACTACGGTGCAAATGATTGCTATATTCTTACTGTTGTTAGGCCGGGCAAACCCACAACCGCGGTTTGAATTCATGACCAATTTAGCTTTTGTTGGTTATATTATGCTCTGTATTGCTGCGGTATTAACGCTATGGTCAATGTTTTTGTACCTAAAAGCAGCTTGGCCGGTGTTACGACAGAGCTCTTAGGTGTTGATCTAACGAATTTTTTCATCTTGGAGGGGATATTTTGCTTGACACAACTAATGCGTCGGTTAGAATACACGCCTTCAGGAAATATGCCTGAAACGGTGCGGGAATAGCTCAGTTGGTAGAGCACAACCTTGCCAAGGTTGGGGTCGCGAGTTCGAGTCTCGTTTCCCGCTCCAATAACAAAGAGCTCTGAAAAGAGCTTTTTTTATGGCTGAGTGGCAGAGTGGTTATGCAGCGGCCTGCAAAGCCGTGGACATCGGTTCGATTCCGGTCTCAGCCTTGTCTCCTGAAGCTCGTAGAGCGTAGGGAGGCTGTCCGTTGCTCCCCAAAGCTTTGGACGTTAAGTACATCACATGCCCGGGTGGCGAAATTGGTAGACGCAAGGGACTTAAAATCCCTCGGTAGCAATACCGTGCCGGTTCGAGTCCGGCCCCGGGCACCAGCTTTCGCTCTACGAGCTACAGCTCGGCAGGCCACCCTACGCCTAACGGCTTCAGCCTACGCTAAAGCTTCGGCTCGACAAGCCAGCCTACGCTAAAGCTACGGCTCGACAAGCCAGCCTACGCTAAAGCTTCGGCTCGACAAGCCAGCCTACGCTAAAGCTACGGCCTGACAAGTCGGGCGGCGAGCCACTAACTACTTTACCTTGGTTTATTGTCTACAGTCCTACGAAGCGCTTTAGCGTAGGGAGGCCAAGGTTTGAGTTCATCGCTTCGGGCGGCGAGCACTATCTTTATTTAATCGTTTGCACCCATTTTAACCAAACTAAAAAAAACTCCCTGAATTAGGGGATTGTGTCTTGACCTTTGGCGTATGTTAGCGCATAGTAGCGCCCAAGGATGACACTGATTTAGTGATTTTCTAAACAGTGAGATGATAATAAAGACATCAGGGTAATAGTTAAATAACTCGCTTTAAGCACATAAATAAGTCAATGTGACTGAATAATTTTGTATATAGCTACCACGGATTAATGAACAGGGTGTGAATGGAGGCTGATGATGTTTTTACTTTCTTCACTGAGCGATGCACATGCTAATAATAGGGTTGCCCGAGCGTATTTGCTTGGAGGTGGGCCGCTATGAGTGATCGATACCTCGCGGTCTTGGATGCATTGCCAGGGGCAATGGAAGATGTCTCAGATAGGGCGCGTCGCGCAATACAAACTTTACCGGGCAATTACTGGTGGTGGAAAGATCACACCGGGGTTTACCGTAGCTGCAACAAAAACATTGTCGAATTCGTTGGCATTCCCAGCTTAGACCATATTATCGGCAAAAAAGACCACGATATGCCCTGGAAAGATATTGCTGACATTATTGTTGAGCATGATAAGCGTATCATGGACTCAGGCAAGGTAATGCAGGGCATTGAAACCATTCGCCGCAAGGATGGTACCTTATTACGGATGTTGGTGACCAAAGCCCCGCTCTATGATGAGCGAGGTAATGTGGTTGGTACAGTAGGTACCGGCGTTGATATCACCAAACAAAAAGAACTCGAGAAACAACTCAAAGCTATCAATCAAGAATTATTACTCGCCAAAGAACAGGCCGAGACGGCGACCAAGGCAAAATCAGCTTTCTTAGCTAATATGAGCCATGATGTTCGCACACCACTGTCAGGCATCATTGGTATGTCGGAAGTGATGATGTTAGATCCTGAGATGCTAACAGTTGATAACATCAAAGAAATTTACGATTCAGGCCAGCGTTTGTTGACGCTGTTAAATCAATTCCTGGATTTTCTCACTATTGATGAACACAAACCCCAGAGCAACGAGCATTTTTCTATTAAAGTGTTGCTGGATGACTTGCGGGTTATTTTTATCCCCTCAACCCGCAATAAAGGCATAGGCTTCAAGCTATATGTATCATCGGCGGTGCCAGAGTTTTTCTACGGTGACAGTATTGCGATACATCGCGTGATCCTTAACTTGATCAGTAATGCCATTAAGTTTACTGATGAAGGGCGTATTGATGTTTGTGTGGATTTCGTGCAGACCGATACCAATAGGGGAACCCTGTGCGTGTCCGTAGTGGATGATGGTATTGGTATTCCCGAAGCGGATCAAGAACGAATATTTCAACGGTTTGAGCGGGTATTGCCAGCTTACAAAGACAATAAGCCCGGCGCCGGTCTTGGTTTGTCCATTGTTACACAGTATCTAGAACAATTGGGCGGCACCATCAAGCTCGACAGTAAAGTCGGTGTCGGAACAACGGTTTCAATCCAAGTACCCTTAACAGTGGCGCCAACTGACAAGGAACTAAAAACCCGCGAGCCTGAGCCCCGTAATACGACAAGGTCCACCGCAAAAAATGACGCACAGGTAGCGCTGCAGTTAGTCAATACGCTGCCACCGGACAAATCAACAGATGCACTGACTATCTTATTGGTTGAGGATGACCCAATTGCAGCAAAAGTGGGTTGTCTTATTTTGCAAGAGCTCGGTTGTAATGTTGACTTAGTGGTGACGGGGGGCGATGCCATTGCCAAAGCGCTGGCCCATGATTATGACATTGTCGTGATGGATATTGGTCTGCCTGATATGACGGGGTTAACCGTTGCCCAGCAAATTACTGCATGCAAATCACAAACTATCATTGCGCTTACTGGCCATGGCAGAATGTCATCCATTGAGGCCGAAAAAGCCGGCATTGCCAAAGTTATTTTGAAACCCTTAACCAGTGACAAAGCTCAAGAGATCCTTAAATGTCATCACGTCGAAATTCCCCAAGCGCCAGCAGCGGAAGCTGAATCACAGGTCATTGATACAGCCAGTGTGGCGGAGATGGTCGGTGGGCGCGAAGATATTGCCAGAGAATTACTGGGTATGTTAGTCAAAGAGCTTCCCAGTGATCGTGACAAAATTCGCCAATCTGAAGCGGAAGGGGATCTCGAAAAACTATCTTTTGAGCTCCATCGTTTAAAGGGGGCAGTGACTTATTGCGGTGTGCCGCGTCTGCAACGCAGCGTCAAAGCTGCCTACGCTGAAGTCGATAATGTGCAAACTGTGGGGCAGTTGAATACGCATTTGTCGGACCTATATAACGAAATAGATTTGCTGCTGGTTGAGTTTACGTCGTCAGCTAAAGCTTAGCTAACACTTAACTGAACAAATTTTTTGTTCATAAACTGAACTATTTCCACACCCCCAAGTCCTAACGACTGTAGAGGTACAGTTTTTAACTTCTAGGACTTGGGGATGAAGTATGCAAGCAATCAAAGTCAGAGACTCTGAGGGGAATGAGAAGTCAGTTAGTATCCTCGCTGGCGGGGTTTTTACGGACTTACAGCCGGGTGAAATAATTGTATTGCCCGATAACGTTGAGTCAGTGTTCCAACTCGGTGATAATTTGTATTTTGTGGTCGGTGGTGAAGTCTATGCCATCGCGGGTTTCTTTAACACTAACTTAACTGCCCAAGGACCTAACGCGGTTATCATTAATGGTGAAGAATTCAATCATGGTGATTTCAGTCAATCACTGTGGCCTGCAGAAGATAACGGTGGTCCGCGATTTATCCCTAATATGTTTGATTTCGCTTCTCTCCCTGAAGCGCCTGGCAGTAATGAAGGTGGACGAAACAATGGATCGCTGCCGCAGTCAACGCCCACAGAAAATATAGTCGGTTTATTTGGTTCGGTACCCCCAGTTGCAGTCAATGATTTCCGTAATACCGATCAAGATAGTAGTATCATCATTTCAGTACTTGCGAATGATCAGTCCTTTAATGGAGCCGCGCTGCGCGTTTTGAATTTTAATGCTTCGGGTATGCAAGGAAATTTAGTTCATAATGGCAATGGTATTTTTACCTACAATCCCAATGGCGCATTGGATTATTTGCCACTGGGTGGTGGGGCATTAGAGCAATTTACCTATACCGTCATTGATGGTAATAACAATATCTCAACTGCTCGAGTATTTATCTTTGTTAATGGCTTGAATGATGCACCTGAAGCGATGAATGACTGGCGTATGACAACCCAAGATGATGCACGATGGATTGATGTATTACGCAATGATGAGGATATCGACCGAGGTGCTGTGTTAACCATTGATAGACTCTTTACTCGTCGCCTCGATGGTGAAGCTCGTATCATTGGCGATCGTGTGCGCTACAATCCAGATGGTGAATTTGATTATCTTCCCCAAGGCTGGAATGCAATTGATAGATTTTGGTACGAAATAGCGGATGAACATGGTGCAACAGATAGAGCGCGAGTAACTGTGTTGGTTAAGGGCTTGAATGATGCGCCTGAAGCGATGAATGATTGGCGTATGACTACTGAGGACGATGCCCGAGTTATTCGACCACTCCTCAATGACGAAGATGTGGATATTACTGATGGTCCTTGGAACTTCACTATTACTCGACTATTTACCCGTAATACCGATGGCGAAGTTACTTTGAGTCGAAATGGGCGTCGAGTGACTTATGATCCCGATGGCGAATTTGATTATCTTGCCACAGGTGAAGTTGCATGGGATAGTTTCCGTTACGAAATGTCTGATGTATTAGGTGCGACTGATAGAGCAAGGGTATTTGTACAAATCAAAGGGGTTAATGATGCGCCCGAAGCCATGAATGATAGGCGTATGACCACAGAGGATGAGGTTGTCAGATTCAATCCTTTAAGGAACGATACCGACGTTGATCACAATGATGATCCC
This sequence comes from Legionellales bacterium, assembly GCA_002709565.1. GTDB lineage: Bacteria > Pseudomonadota > Gammaproteobacteria > UBA1113 > UBA1113. The sequence continues at coordinate 10,075 of PAPY01000039.1, forward strand.
GGTAATTTTAGTGTTGACCGCTTGTTTACTCGAGGGCTTCAAGGTGAAGCATGGTTAACCCGTGGTGGCCGTGTGGCCTATGATCCCGATGGTGAGTTTGATTACTTAGCAACGGGCGAAACAGCGATTGAACGATTTGGTTACGAAATGTCTGATGATGAAGGAGCGACGTCACGCGCCAGTATTCGTATACTCATTAAAGGGGTGAATGATGCTCCTGATGCGAATGATGATATGGCAACAACAAACCAAAATAGTCGTGTAACCATCGATGTGCTTGCCAATGATACTGATCCTGATCACAATGACGATCCCAGTAACTTCAGTCTTGATAGGTTGTTTACTCGCGGTACCCAAGGTGATGTCTGGATTAGGGGTAATGATACGGTACGTTACGATCCTGATGGCCAATTTGACTCTCTTGGCACTGGTGAGACAGCTTATGATTATTTCTGGTATGAAATGTCGGATAACGAAGGTGCAACCTCAACTGCCCAAGTTCGAGTAACGATTGAAGGCCGCAATGACAGACCTGAAGCTATGGACGATAATGCAATGACTGATGCTGATGCTTCTGTATCAATTGATGTGCTGGCAAATGATACGGATGTGGATGCTAGTGACATGCCAGCGAATTTTGTTATTGATAGATTATTCCAAGGTCAGACCGACGGTGATGTCAGTATTCAAGGTAATCAAGTCGTTTATGATCCAGCCGGGGCCTTCGACCATCTGCTCGCCGGTGAAACGGCCTATGATACTTTCTCATATCGAATGGAGGATGATGAGGGTTTGCGTTCACGGGCTGATGTGACCGTTAAAATCACCGGGGTCAATGATGCTCCTACCTTACAATCATTACCTGAATTGAATTCTGACTCAAACTTTGTCGGCATTGCCATTGCTAATGGTATTATGGTTATTACGACGGATATATTGAAAGCCATGGATCCTGATAATATTGCTGATGACTTAGTGTATAACGTTCAGTATCACGCAACGCGCAGCCATGGCCATGTGGCAATATTTGGGGATGAACAGACCAGTATCAGTAGCTTTACCCAAGCAGATGTTGATGCGGGTCGAGTGGTATTTGTTCATGATGGTTCCTCTGCTATTGGTGGTGAAGCTGGATTCTTTGTTCGTCTGACGGATGGTAATTCAACGTTGCCGCGTGAGACGATACGTTTGAAAGTAGTTGATGAAATTGTTGGTGATAATGATCCAAATACAATTAGAGGTACGGATGATCCGGATTTCATTCGAGGCAGAAGAGGTGATGATACTATCCGTGGCGATGATAGTGGTGATGTTATCCAAGGCGGTAGAGGTGACGATATACTCATAGGTAGAGGCGGTGATGACATCTTTGCTTATCGTAGTGGTGAAGATATTCGTATCAATGGTGGCGGCGGTGATAATGATATTCTCAGATTTGCTGCCGATGGTGGGGTGATGAACTTAGCTGATGATATTGATGATGGACTTGATATCAGCCGTATCGAACGTATTTCTCTTCTTGGCCAGAATCAAGAGTTACGACTTGCTGCAGATAATGTCGGTGATATCACCGATGGCGGTAATACTTTGTATGTCAGTGGTAATTCCAGCAGCAGTGTGCAAGCGAATCTGTTTGGTTGGACGGCCTTGCCAATGATGAATGGCTACAATGGCTATACCGATGGCACCAATACTCTCTATGTCCATATGGATATCAATCAGGATGATATCAATCTTGGTCCGATCATTTAGACTTCCTGTCTAGAATAGGTTACAATTTGCCCATCCAATAACATTGGACTGTAGCCTTGGGCTTAAGTCCTTATAATTTTGAGAACATTATTCAAATGGGCACGACAACCACTTCTTCAAATAAACCGTTAGGCGTTATCGCACTGGCCATGATCAGCGTGGCAGCGATTTTCAGCCTCAGAAATTTACCGGTAATGGCGGAATATGGCCTATCATCGGCAGTTTTTTATCTACTAGCAGCGCTGGTATTCTTTGTTCCTGCATCCTTAGTCTGTGCTGAGCTTGCCACTACTTGGCCCAAAAATGGCGGTATCTACCTGTGGGTTAAAGAAGCCCTGGGGCCACGATTTGGCTTCTTAACCCTGTGGTTTGAGTGGACTAATACCATTGTTTGGTTTCCCGCGGTCTTATCCTATATCGCGGCCACCTTGGCGTATTTAATTGCACCAACTTTGGCGGCTAACAAATATTATATGATTGTTATGATGCTGGGGATCTTCTGGGGAGTAAGCGGGCTGAATTATTTCGGTATGCGTCTGGCCAGCTGGGTCAGTGGCTTTGGTATTGTGTTTGGTACCTTAGTGCCGGCTGTCCTTATCTTGGGACTAGGTATTGTATGGCTACTGTCCGGACAAGTGTCACAAATTAGTTTCAACTGGGGTGCGTTGGTGCCTCATGTCAGTTTGGACCAATCTGCCTTTTTGGCCGGTTTGATCTTGAGTTTTGCTGGGATGCAAATTGCTGGTTTTCATGCACAGGATACAGCAAACCCTCAACGGGTTTTCCCGCGGGCTATCTTATTAGCGGTTGTATTAATCGTAATAGCGTCTACCTTAGGTACTTTGGCCATTGCCGTAGTTATTCCACAACAACAAATCAGTATTGTGGCTGGATTGATGCAGACCTTTGATTTGTTTTTTACGACATTTCATTTGCATTGGTTAGTGCCGGTGTTGGCTTTATTAACGGCTTTTGGTTCTATTGCAGCGGTCAATGCCTGGTTAACAGGGCCGAGTAAAGGCTTGCAGTATGCGGCCCAGGAGAGTCAGTTGCCCCAAGTTTTTCACAGCAAAAACCGCTATGGCATGCCGGCAGGGATTTTAACCTTACAAGCATTGATAGGGACGGTGTTGTCCTTGGTGTATTTGTTCTTGCCGACGGTGAATGCGTCGTATTGGTTCTTATCTGCCTTGACCGCTCAATTAACTATGTTTATGTACCTACTACTATTCGTCGCTGTAATTGTTTTGCGTTACCGTCACCCTGACGTAGCGCGGCCATATCGTATTCCTGGCGGCAAAATAGGCGTATGGCTTGCGGGAGGCTTAGGCTTCGCCGTATCATTGGCAACCATTGTGTTAGGCTTTATTCCGCCAGCACAATTAGAAACCGGCAGTACCTTGCTTTATGAAACAGCACTGCTTGGAGGCATTTTGGCCTTCAGTCTGCCGGCATTGGTTTTGTTCTATAGGCAGCGTAAGCGGGACAGCTAACATTATGCATGTAATCAGCGGCAACTTTGGTAATGCAACTATTGCCTTAATGCAATGGGTTCATGACCATCAGCTCGATAATGTTGTTGTTGTCGGTATTGATACAGGCTGGGCTGCTGTCGGCTGGGAGCAGCGTGTAAAAGACGCACAGGCCCTGGCCGAGCGTTATGGTTTTTGCTTTGAATTATTGCAAAGTCCCTTGCGATTCACTGATATTGTTACTGAGCGTAACGATTTTCCCACGCCCAAATACCAGTGGTGTGCTGGCCTCCTAAAAGGCCTGCCCTTGAATGCCTGGTTGGATGAGCATGACCCCCAGTGTGAAGCCTCGGTGTTATTAGGCAAACGCCGGTCTGGCTCGCGGGTTAATGCTGAGCTGCCTGAAAAAATCAGCGAGAGTGAATTTTTTGGTGATAGGACAGTTTGGCATCCTTTGTATCAGTGTGACGATGATAAGTTTACTCAATTGATTGCGGCAACGGGATTATCCATGCTGACTCACCGTAGTCTGGAATGTGATCCTTGTGTCAATAACTGTTTGGCGGACTTTCAGCGGCTTGCGCCACAAGATGTGGCAAAAACACAGCAACTCGAACAACAGATCGGCAAGCCAATGTTCGCGCCCGAGGCGTGGGACGACAGTGAGGGCATTGAGGCAGTGGTGAAAGCGACTAAAAGTTTGCCAGCTGAGCCAAATAATAATACCGAAGATGACAGTGGCAACTGTGGCTCGCCGTTTGGCTGTGGGTTATAATACGGCTCATTGACTGTTTCTAAGGAGACCCATCCATGACTTTTGTCGTCACCGAAAGTTGCATCCGCTGCAAATTAACCGATTGTGTTGAAGTCTGTCCTGTTGATTGCTTTTACGAAGGACCTAATTTCTTGGTTATTCACCCCGATGAATGTATTGACTGCGCCTTGTGTGAGCCTGAATGTCCAGTGAATGCGATTTATTCTGAAGATGAATTACCCGAGGGACAAGAAGAGTTTCTCGAACTTAATGCCCGACTGGCTGAGAAGTGGCCTAATATCTCGGTCAAGAAAGATGCGCCAGCCGATGCCGATGATTGGCGTGACATTAGTGACAAACGGCAATACCTCGAAGAATAGACGATAGTGGAATCGCAATCGTTACAGTCTATTTTTGCTGATGATGGCCCTTTAGCAAAACATATTGAGGGGTTTAAAGTCAGAGCGCCGCAATTAACTTTGAGCGAAAGTATCGAAACAGCTATCAAAGAACAGCAAGCTTTGATAGCCGAAGCGGGCACTGGTACTGGCAAAACCTTCGCGTATTTAGTGCCAGCATTATTGTCCGGCAAAAAAGTCATAATCTCTACCGGCACGAAAACATTACAAGATCAATTGTTCAAACGTGACTTGCCCATTATTCGCGATGCTTTAGGTTTACCTATCAAAGTCAGCCTACTAAAGGGACGTAGCAATTATTTATGTCTACATCGTCTAAGTGGCGAGGGTATCGAACACTATCAGCTAGACAAAGCAACGCTGAATGATCTACAGGAGGTACGCCGCAAAGCCGGGCGTACGCAACACGGTGATATTGCTGAGTTAACCAGTATCCCTGAAGATGCAAAAGTATGGCCGATAGTGACAAGCACTAATGATAATTGCTTAGGTGCAGACTGTCCTGCATACAATGATTGCTATCTGGTTAAGGCACGACGCCAAGCCATGGATGCGGATGTAGTGGTGGTGAATCACCATTTGTTTTTTGCGGACATGTCCTTAAAGGAAGACAAGTTTGGTGAACTATTACCAAAAGCCGAAGTTATTATTCTTGATGAAGCACATCAGTTGGGCGATGTTGCGAGCAAATTCCTTGGGCAAACCCTAACGAGTCGGCGCATTACTGAATTATTGAATGATACAGAAGTTGAAGCAATCACGAGCGCCGATGGCGATAAGCAACTATTACAAGCTATCGATCGTCTGCGTACGGCGCTGGCTGAGTTACGCTTGCAGATGGGGGAAATGAGTCAACGTGCTCCCTGGGACCGTCTGAAAGGCAAATCTGCTTGGCTTGAGGCGAAAGAGCATTTTGAAAGCGAGTGGTTATTTTTGGTTGGCATCTTAGAGAAATTAGCCAGTCGTGCAAAAGGCTTAGAGAATTGCTGGGAACGAGCCACAGAACTATTACAAACCTTCAAACAGTTAACGGCCAATACGCCTGAGCAACAAATCCATTGGTACGAAACGTTTAGCAAATCGTTTAGCTTGAACTTCACGCCATTATCGGTGGCGGAACCGTTCAATGATTATCGTGCAGAGCAGGAAGCTGCGTGGATTTTTACTTCAGCCACCTTAGCCGTCGGTGATGATTTTAGTCACTTCAGCGACAATCTTGGGATTGATGATGCCAAAACAGTGAAGCTCGATAGCCCTTTTGATTTTGCTAGACAAGGGATATTTTATGTGCCCCGTGATTTGCCTGATCCCAATAATCCTGCCTATAACGATGCAGTGTTAGCGGCTGCCTTACCCGTATTACGTTTAACTGGAGGGCGAGCATTCTTCTTGTTTACTAGCTTTAAAGCGCTGCATCATGCGGCTGAAGTGTTGGCGAGTGAGCGAAGTTTTGAGCTATTCATACAAGGTGACCAACCTAAATCCCAATTATTAGCGGCATTCAGACAATCCAAGCGCGGTGTTTTGTTGGGTACCAGTAGTTTTTGGGAAGGTGTGGATGTCCGGGGCGAAGCATTATCGTGTGTTATTATCGACAAATTGCCTTTTGCGACACCGGATGATCCTATCCTCAAAGCCCGTGCCAGTGCTCTTCGACAGCAGGGCAAGATCCCATTTTTACATTATCATTTACCCAATTCTATTATTGCGCTGAAGCAAGGCGCCGGGCGTTTGATAAGAGATGTAGAGGATAGGGGGATCTTGATGATTTGTGATCCGCGCTTGGTAGCAAAAGACTATGGTCGGTCGTTTATCCAAAGCTTGCCCCCCATGACGCGCACCCGGGATTTTGCTAAAGTACGGCAATTCTTTGAGAGACAACATGAAATTATTAGCGATTAACACCTCTACCGCCGTTTGCTCTACGGCTTTGCAGGTAGACGAGCGATCTTATGTACGTGACGAGCTCCAACCCCAGCAACATACCCAGGTCTTATTGGCGCAGATAAATGCGCTATTGGAGCAAGCAGGGCTTATTTTGTCCGCATTGGATGGTATTGCCCTGGCCATTGGCCCTGGCAGCTTTACCGGATTGCGTATAGGGGCAAGTGTGGTGCAAGCCTTGAGCTTTGCCCATAATATTCCAACGATAGGTATCTCTAGCCTTGCGCTATTCGCACAAGCGGCGTTTCGGCTATATTCTGCGGATAAAGCCATTATTGCCATTGATGCCCGTATGGAGGGCATTTATCACGGTTTATATGAATTATCAGATAATAAAATCATGCTTAATGCCGATGATGATCGGCTGTTATCGCCCCAGCACTTTCAATTGCCGCAAGGCCAAGATTGGCTCGGTGTTGGTGACGCTTGGATGGCTTATCCTGAGCTGATGGCTGAGAAATATCCTGCCAGGGGGGTAGAGGCGGGGATCTTACCAGAGGGGCAAGATTTATTACCTTTGGCGATAGCACGATATGGTCAACATTATCTCAATCAACCAGGGGAGATCTCGTTGAATTATTTGCGCCAAGAGGTAGTAAAAAAGTCTCAAAAGCAATAAGATGAGGCAATTTCTTAACATATTATAGGCAGTTTTTGCTATGCTAACAGAAAAGAGCACCATAATAGGGGAATACGCGATGGAAGCCATTGCGCCACGCAATCGACAAGAACTTTTGAACAAAATTGAAGCATTAGTAGAAAAGAAACTACCTGCTGAGCAAATCGGGCTAGTCAATCAATTTGTTGAACAATATTACTCCACCGTCTCACTTGAGGATTTGTTGGATCATGAAATCATGGATCTTTATGGGGCGGTGCTTTCCCACTGGAAACTCATGCTCAATCGCAAGCCCGGCGAGACTAAGCTGCAGATCTATAACCCAGATTTTGAGCAACACGGCTGGCAGTCAACTCACACTGTAATTGAGCTTGTCCAAGATGATATGCCTTTTTTGGTTGATTCTATCCAAATGGAATTAAACAAACGCGGCCTCACCACACATATGATCTTGCACATTGGTAATTTTAAGGTGAAGCGTGATGAGAATAACCAGCTCGTAGAAGTCTATCCCCTAGGTTCAGATGTTAAAGATTGCTCGAGTGAAGCGCCAATTTTTTTTGAAATTGACAGAATCACAGATGCTGATGCCCTTGAAGAATTGCGTGAATCGATTTTAGGTATCCTTGATGATGTGCGAGCAGCCGTTGTTGACTGGCAAGATATGTCCAGCAAGGTACACGACATCGTCAACCAGTTGAATGATGCTCCGCCACCGGTTGAGCCGACAGAAATACAAGAGAGTATTGATTTTTTACGCTGGATCCTCAATAACCATTTTACCTTCTTGGGTTATCGTGAATACGAACTTATGGAAGAAAATGGCGATAAAGTGCTACGGGTTATTCCTAACACAGGGCTTGGCGTATTGCGAGAATCCAAAGCCAATAAGATTTCCCGTAGTTTCTCTAATATGACGCCAGAAGCTCGGCGTTCAGCGCTCGACCCGAGTATTTTGATCATCGCTAAAACCAATACCAAATCTACGGTCCACCGGCCAGCTTATACAGATTATATTGGCATTAAAGTCTTTGACAAAGACGGCAACATCATCGGCGAAAAACGCATTGTAGGACTCTTCACTTCGGCTGCCTATAACCGTAACCCACGGGATATTCCAGGTCTCGCCAAAAAAGTCAAAGAAGTCATGCGTAAATCACGTTTGTCACCATCAGGCCACGCAGGTAAGGCGTTGTTAAATATTCTTGAAACATTGCCTCGAGATGATTTGTTCCAAGCCGGTGTTGATGAGCTGCTCGAACTATCGATGGGGATTTTGCAATTACAAGAACGGCGCCGCATTCGGTTGTTCTTACGCAAAGATACCTATGGGCGCTTCATGTCTTGTTTAGTCTATGTGCCAAGAGATCGTTACAATACCGAGCTGCGCCAAGATATGCAGAAGATTCTCGAGAAAGCCTTCAATGCCGAAGAAGCCAGTTTTGCAACGCAGTTCTCAGAATCTATTCTTGCTCGTATTCATTTTATGATACGCGTTAACCGTGATGAGCCACTGCCAGACTATGATCATGACCAGCTTGAAGCGGCTCTCAAAGAAGTTGGCCGTCTATGGCAAGATGACTTGCGCGATAATTTGCTTGAGGCGTACGGCGAAGAAAAAGGCAACCAGCTCGCTCATACCTATGGCAATGCTTTTCCTGCTGGATATCGAGAAACAAAAACCACACGCGCAGCAGTTTTAGATATTGACCATATCTATCAACTCCAAGATCAAGATTCACTGGGTATGAGTTTTTTCAGGCCCTTAGATGAGCCAGAGGGAACATTGCGATTCAAGCTATATCGCTTGAATGTGCCTATGCCATTGTCGGATGCACTACCAATCTTAGAGAATATGGGACTCAGAGTCATTGGTGAGCAACCTTACCGTATTGGTAACCAGGGGGAGGTGAGTGCTTGGATTAATGACTTTAGTATGGTACATGAAAATGGCCAGGCGCTTAATGTCGAAAAAGTAAAAGACGTATTTCAAGAAGCATTTGAACATATTTGGTTTGGTTATGCCGAGAATGATGCATTCAACAAATTAATCCTTTCTGCTGAGCTAAGTTGGCGTGAAGTCGCTGTTATTCGTGCATACACTAAGTATTTCAAACAGCTAGGTATAACTTTCAGTCAGCAATACATCGAAGAAACCGTAACTAAGCATTCTAATATTGCCAAGCTAATGATTGAATTTTTTACGATGCGGTTTGATGTTAATGCCAAAGACGTCAGTGATGCCAAACTCAAAAAATTCGAAAAGAACCTGGAAGAACAACTCGATGTTGTTGTTAGCCTTGATGAAGACAGAATTTTGCGTCATTTCTACGAGGTAATTCTAGCGACCATGCGCACCAATTATTATCAGCTTGATAGTGAAGGCAAACCGAAAGATTACCTCTCGTTCAAAATCAATCCTGAATTAATCGAAAAAATGCCGCGTCCTAAACCTTGTCATGAGATCTTTGTCTATTCACCGTATGTTGAAGGGGTACATTTGCGTAGTGGTGATGTTGCGCGGGGTGGCTTACGCTGGTCAGATAGGCGAGAGGATTATCGCACGGAGATTTTAGGCTTGATGAAAGCCCAAAAAGTCAAGAATGCCGTGATTGTACCTGCCGGTGCCAAAGGTGGCTTTATTGCTAAGAATCTGCCTGAAGGCGGTACTCGTGAAGCTATTATGACGGAAGGTGTGCGCAGTTATCAAACCTTTATCAAGGCATTATTAGATATTACTGATAACCTTGTCAGTGGAGAAATTATTCCTCCGCAAAATGTCAAACGCTATGACAAGGATGATCCGTACCTTGTTGTTGCAGCGGATAAAGGTACGGCGACTTTTTCTGATTATGCCAATGAAGTTTCTGAAGCTTATGGTCACTGGTTAGGTGATGGTTTCGCTTCAGGTGGTAAAACAGGCTATGACCACAAAAAAATGGGCATCACAGCTCGTGGTGCTTGGGAGTCAGTTAAACGTAATTTCCGTGAACTTGGTATCAATACCCAACAAGATGATTTTACCGTTGTTGGTATCGGTGACATGGCTGGTGATGTTTTTGGTAATGGGATGTTATTATCAGAGCATATTCGCCTGGTGGCGGCGTTTAACCATATGCATATTTTCATCGACCCCAATCCTGATGCCAAAGCGAGTTATGCTGAGCGTAAGCGACTATTTGAGCTACCACGCTCAGGCTGGAATGATTACAATCCTGAGCTCATTTCAGAGGGTGGCGGTGTCTTTGATCGTAGTGCTAAAGCCATTAAGCTTACCCCTGAAATCAAAAAACTACTGGGCTTTAAACACGACATCGTCGAGCCTAATCAACTCATCAACGGTATCCTCAAAGCCAAGGTTGATTTGCTTTGGAATGGCGGCATCGGGACTTATGTTAAATCAAAGCGTGAAAGTAACGCCGATGTTGGTGACCGCGCTAATGATTCATTGCGTGTCAATGGTGATGAACTTAATTGTCGCGTTGTGGGTGAAGGCGGTAATCTGGGATTAACTCAGTTAGCCAGAGTTGAGTATGCGCTTAATGGCGGCAAAATTTATACGGATTTTGTTGATAACTCAGCGGGTGTGGACTGTTCGGATCATGAAGTCAATATCAAAATTTTATTGAATGATGTTGTTAGTAATGGCGATATGACAGTGAAGCAACGTAATCAACTGTTAGCCAGTATGACGGATGAGGTTGCGACCTTAGTGCTCAAAAACAATTATTACCAAACCCAGGCTATCAGTATTGCTGCAGCCCAAGCCTACAAAAATACAGACTTATATTTACGCTTCATCGATGAGCTCGCAAAAGAAGGACGCTTAGACCGTGAAATTGAATTTTTGCCTGACGAAAAAGAGCTGCTGGAACGTAAGAGTCAAGATAAGGGCTTAACACCGCCAGAGATTGCAGTGTTAATGGCTTATAGCAAAATTAAACTCAAAGAAGATATTTTGAACTCTGATTTGCCGGAGGACCATTATCTCTGCCAATACATTAAGACAGCATTCCCGAAAGTATTACATGATGAGTATAAAGACTATATTCATAATCACAGCTTGCGTCGTGAAATCATTGCGACACAGCTAAGCAATATGATTGTTAATGATATGGGCTTGACCTTTGTGAGTCGTGTTCAAGATGAGACAGGTGCATCTGTTTCAGCTATTGTGCGTGCTTACGTAATATCTCGTTCAGTATTCTCCATGAGTGAATCATGGCGTGATATTCAAACACTCGATTATCAGATTGATAGTGATATTCAAATCGAAATGATGCTGTCATTTGGTCGATTGATACGACGCGCCACTCGGTGGATTATTCGTCGCTATAGTGATCTGAGTGATATACCCGCTATCGTCAAAAATTACACCCCAGGCGTGTCATTACTCTACAAGAACTTATTTGGTCTGCTCAGTGGCGCCGGTAAAAAGCATTTTGATGAGCTTTATGACCATTATGTTGAGGCAAATGTACCCGAAAAAACGGCTCGCCGCATGGCAAGTTCTGAGGCGATGTTTTCAGCCTTGGACATTGTTGCCGCCTGTAACACCTATGGCTTTAAAGCCAAAAATGTCGCTATCGTCTATTTCTTACTGGGTGCTAAACTTGAATTAGCTTGGTTCAGAGGGCAAGTTAAAGACTATAAGGCAGAAACCCATTGGGATTCATTGGCTAAGGCGGCTTACCGTGACGATATTGATTGGCAGCAACGTGAATTAACGATAAGTGTCTTGCGCGCAGCCGGTGATGTTGAGGTCGGGGATGTTGAACGTTGTGAAGAGGTCATTGAAGAATGGGTGTCAATGCACTCGGGCTTGGTACAGCGCTGGCATCGGATGATTACCGAATTACGCAGCACCACGTCTATTGATTTTGTTATGCTCTCTGTTGCCATTAAAGAATTGCTCGACCTGACCCAGGCTAGCAGACAGGTGTTTGAAGATAGTAAGAAGCAGCTATAAGCTGACAGTGAGGAGTAATGCCTAACGCACTACTGTCATACCACTTACAATGAAGGAATCAGACCATGGCTAATGCACATAATTGTTTCTTTACCACGGCACTCAAATCACACTATGTTGAAGTGATGGGATCCAGTATGCACTATTTTGATGAGGGCGAGGGAGATCCTATTGTGTTCCTCCATGGGATCCCGAGTTCGTCATATTCATGGCGCAACATCATCCCTAAGCTAACATCATTGGGCCGTTGCATTGCCCCTGATTTAATCGGCTTTGGTAATTCGGACAAGCCAGATATCGACTATATGATTCATGATCACATTGATTATATTAATGGTTTTATTGAAGCGCTAGGATTGCGCAATATTACGTTTGTATTGCATGCCTGGGGCTCACTGATTGGTTTTAACTATGCCGCCCATCATCCTAACAACGTCAAGGCGCTAATATTCTTTGAATCCCATATTCGGCCGGTAGAAAACCGTGATATGTTATCACTGCCAGTACAAGAGGTTGTTGGTTTATTACAAACGCAGTCAGGGCGCGAATCACTATTAAATACAGATTATTACCTTAATAATATTTTTTTAGGTGGGATCTTAAAAGATATGGCGAAAGAAGACATTACCGCATATCAAGCACCTATCGCGACACCAGCGTCACGCCGACCGATTCTGCAATATCTGGATGAGTTACCAAAAGGGGACAGCGCTGGGCATGCCCAGGAGATCATCAGTCATTATGCTAAGCGTTTGAGTCAGTCGGGGATCCCAAAATTAATGCTATATGGGGTGCCTGGATTTATTACCACTATCGATACCGTCGCCTGGGCTAAGAGTCATTTGCCTAATTTGACCTTAGTCGATATCGGTGATGCTTTGCATTATCCACAGGAAACGAATCCTGAGCTATTGGTTGCGGAGATATTAAAGTGGTTTAAGGAAGCCTTATAATCAGCTTTTCGCACAGAGCTATTTTTGATGCAGAAAAGGGTAAAAAGAGACTGGTGCGGAATGTCGGTTATAACCATTTATTCAATATGCCACAGAGTTCTTTCAATACTAGCGGTTTTACAAGGTAATCGTTCATGCCGGCGTCTAGACAGACTTCGCGGTCAGCTTTGAGGGCATGGGCGGTTAACGCAACAATAGTCGCTGAGTTATCCGGGTGTTCTGCACGGAAGCGCTTGGTGACTTCAAGTCCACTCATGTCAGGTAAGCTAATATCCATAAAGATGATGTGGTAAGGTTTTGCCATCTTCTCTAATGCCTCGGTTCCATTACTGGCTACATCTACTGTGCAGCCAAAATCTTCTAGAAACAATTTAATGACTTTTTGGTTCAATGGGTTATCCTCTACGACGAGAGCCGTTGTTCCAGGTTTGATGTTTACAGATTGTTTCAATGGTTGTGGTTGCCTTGCTTTAAAGGTTGTAGTATTGCCTGTGGCGTTTGGCGCGTCAAGCACAGGTAGAGTGAATGTGCAGCTAAATTGGGTACCAATACCTGCTTGACTTTGGACTTCTAACAGTCCCTCCATTTGCTCGACAAATAATTTGACGATAGATAATCCGAGACCAACACCACCATGCTTGCGGGTAAAGGCTTTTCCAGCATCGGGATTAATTTGTTGAAATTTTTCAAAGATGGCTTTTTGGTGTTCAGGGCTGATGCCAATCCCGGTATCTTCAACGGTGAATTTAATGGTTATCAGCTTGTCTTCTGGGCCAGGTTGTTGGCTAATAATTAATTTAATATGGCCCTTATCAGTAAACTTAATGGCATTGGTGATCAAATTGCCGAGGATTTGTTTAAGACGAAAAATATCTGCTGAGATCCGTTGTGATAATTGGGTTTGCTCAACGATTAGTTCTAAATTTTTCTCATGGGCGCGCCAGGAATATTCTTTGTAGAGCTCATTCGCCAATTCTTCGATATAAAAACCGTGGGGTGATATTTGTAACTGCCCAGCATCAGCACGGACAAAGTCAAGAATATCGCTAATGAGGCGTAACAGGTCATTGCCGGAATTGTAAATGTCTTCGAGCATCTCCCGCTGGTCGTCGCGGTTCATTTCTTTCTCGAGCAATAATTGGGTCAATCCCATAACTTCGTTTAATGGGGTACGTAATTCATGGCTCATCATGGCGAGGAAGTCGGATTTCGCATGGTTGGCAGCCTCGGCATTTTCTTTTGCTTCTTTGAGAGCAGCCTCATATTCTTTGGTTTCGGTGATATCTTGGGCAATGCCCGCAAAGGCATAGATATTACCGTCGGCGTCTGTGAGGGGAAAGCTATAATCTCGCACCCAACGTATGGAGCCATCTGAACGAATTAGCCTATAGTATTCATAAAATTTTTCAGTTGCTGGGGTAGCGAGATCACGCTTAGCTGCGCTGTGAAGTAGGCGTTCACGGTCATCGGGGTGGAGTGTCTCTTGCCATGTATCTGGGTTATTGTAGAGTGAGTCACAGCTGCGCCCCCACAACGCTTCGTAAGCCTTGCTAACGAACAATTGTTCCTTATAGTCAGGACTACGAACCCAGTAAACGTCCTCACTCTTGTTAATGAAGCCCTCAAATATGTTTGAAAGCATATTCTCCCAGTCTTTTTTATCCACAACCCCATATCTCCGCTCTTTTTACCAAAAAACTTACACACATCATGATGACTTTCGCACATTATATGGTAAACTCGCGATCATTACACCAAGAAATTGAATGTGCGTATAAGAATAATAAACCCGGGTGGTCATGGTTCCATGCGGCAGTAAGTTCAGGCTATGCCTGATACCTCAGCAGATTGATTGCGCAACTATCTGGCGAGTGTATCACTGACAAATCACTAATAAAGTACCTATTTGTCAAAGGCATACCCAAACAGAGGTGTACTATGGGGTTACTACACAAATATTTTGAAGATCGGGTTAGCTTATCTCCGGACGATGTAGCACTTGTCGAGGGCTGCGACGACGGTCGTAGCTATACTTACAAGCAACTCAATGAACAAGCGAATACCTTAGCTAACGCGCTTATCGAGCGTGGTGTCAAGCCAGGTAGTCCCATTATTGTTTCTTTCCCTGGCCCTATGTCGGCTGAGCAAACCATCAGTATGTTAGCGATTTTAAAAGCTGGATGCATCTATGTGCCTATGGATGCAAGTAGCATTGAAGGAAGAAAAAAACAAATAATTACTGATGCCAAAGCGAGCTTCGTTTTAACCAGCAAAAAACACTTCCATAACGATGACTTCCTCAAAGACCACTTTACAACAGATCAGTTTATTGATTTTGCTCATCAAAATACTGATAAAACCGCCCCTGATACCATTATTCAAGAAGATAGTCCTGCTTATTACATTTATAGCTCTAGCAGTAAACCTAAGGGAATTCCTGTCACACATGAACAAATTACTGGCTACTGGCCACCAGCATTCAAAATTCTGTTTGGCGATTCTCTAGAAGACAGACGTATAATGGCCTTTGCCTCACCTGGTTTTGACGCTTCTATCTGGGAAATGATGTTGGCATGGTCCACGTCAGCAGCCTATGTTACCCCAGGTGCTGAATTAATTCGCAGTAATGGTCAACAAGTTCTTGAGTTTATCGCCGAGCACAACATTACTGACGCATTAATAACCCCCACAGTGTTATCGTCGATTGAAGGCTTAGAGGAAAAGTTAAAACATCTGCGCCAGCAAGGCCTACGACGGATCTATACAACTGGCGAAGCTTGCACGCCAGAAATAGTTAAGGCTTGTGAAAAGGCCGAAATACAGCTTTGTAACTGCTGGGGGCCTTCTGAGGGCCCCATCGGTTTTACTTGCCACGAGGTGACTTCTAGAGACATTGTTGATGGACATGTTTCAGTCGGTAAGCCATTCACTAATGACGTTAATTTTCATATCATGACTAGGAATAACCTGGGTGAGCTAGTACTTGCGAGTGAAGGTGAGGAGGGGGAGCTCTATGTTGAATCACCCACATTAACCGATGGGTATCTGAACAATGCCAGCTTGACTCGTGATAACTTTCCTGTAATCACTGTCGATGGTGGGCGAACCATACGTTGTTTCAAAACAGGTGATCAATTTGTTAGGCGTGAAAATGGTGATTATTGTTATGTCAGCCCCAGCAATATTCAGCCAACCTTTAAACAAGGCGGTGAAAGAGTTGATTACAGTAGTATTCGTCACGTCATTATGGCTTGTGATGGTGTGCAAGATGTTAAGATTATACAGCGTGAATCCTCACGTTTGACGCACAATAAAGAATCTAAACAAAGCCGACCTGTTGCATTAATTAAGCTTGCTGCAAATAGCCAGTTAACCATTATAGAACTGCACAAATACCTAGCTAACGAGCTTACTTATGTCGAATTTCCTGCAAATATAGTGATTGTTGACAACTTCAGCATGACTGATGGCCGTAAGCTTGATAAAGATTGGGCTGAAAGGCAAGCAGCGACTTACTACCGTGATAGTAGCAATCCCATCGCTCAATGTTTAACACCATTACAGTTCATGCTTAAAACGATTTGGGCGAACTATCTTGGTATTCCTGTTGATGAGATAGGTATAAATGATTCATTTATGGTGTTGGGTGGAGATTCTGTCGGCTATATGGCAATTATTCAAGAGGCAGAGAAGCTTCTCAACTTAACGTTACCCGCAGCTGAATTAGCAAGCTGCAGCAAAACTCTTACCATCGAAAGAATGGCTGACTTTATTTACCAGCAACACGCTCAAAATAATGCTAAAACACTGACAAAAGAGCTATATCGTGGTGAGGGACCACCTATCTTCTTGCTGCCGCCTGTTACTGGTGATGCAAGTACAAGCTATATGGCCTTTGCTAGAAAGCTCGGTGAGCAGCTTAAGCTTAATAATATGCCTGCCACTATTATTGCCTTAGATTCCCCAGGCTCAGTAGGGCCCCAAGGAAAGCAGTTGATCTATCCTGACGGTAGTATACTGGAAGCGCCTGTAGCGATAACGTCAACTAATCTCGATGTTATTGCTAAAAGCTATGCTAAGCTTATCACCGAGCGTCAACGTCAGGGGCCTTATCGTCTCTATGGCTGGTCATCTGGTGGTACTCTGGCATGGAAGGTTACTGAAATATTACAAACGCTTTATGGCGCTGATGTTCAAGTTCTTGGCTTGATAGATAGCACTGAACCCTCCGTTAAGCGAGAGATGTCGGAACAGCAGTTTGGAAGAGAGGCACAGATGGTACTTGAAACCATCACTGACAAGCACGGATTGCGACACTGCTTTGATCGGCTTGATAAAGAATCTGACCGCCAATGGCACGCTGAAGTTTTGCCTAACTGCAATGAAATTGCTCACTTCTTTAACGAATTCATGTTGAATGCTAGTTGTAATGAAGAAGACTATAATCGTGATCTCGAAATTGCCAAAGCTATGATGATTGTTGTTACTGAAGCCGAACTTAAACTAATTGATTCACCTAATCTTCACGCGTGTTATGCGACAAAACACTCAGCTGACAAATTAAAAGAACTCGAAGGTAGCTTGACATTTTTGCGCGGAAATAAAGCCCGTGGCACACTTGGATTTTCTCGTCTTGAAGAGAATATACAATTTCAAGAGTTTGCCGATGATGATGTTGATCATTTTTCTATTCTTCATGGTTCTCCGCTGGAACGCTTAGTTCATAAGATTGTGGGTGGCTTGGTTAAAATGCGTAAAGTCTCTTCGCCTCGCACGCTTGAACGCAAAGAGGCCGATTGTTCCATAACAACAATTGATGATCTATCCAAGGATATGCGGAAGCTAGTGGCGTCTCAAGCCGAACAAATGAAGGCTCTTCAAGCTGGACAAAAAGCTTTGGCAGACCTAGTGACAGGGCTATTAATGACTTACGGTATGCCAAATGATGGCCCCCCTATTCCTCAAATCGCGGCAGCAATGATGTCATACACGGGCAGCAGTTTTAATTTTCGAAGAACCGAAGCTAATAGCCGCCGTCGAGAGTCAGGTAATGGCAGTGTTCCTCAGTATCCTGCGTCAGCGCCAGTAAGTCCGAAGCGCAGATCCTCTGCACCAGGCGAAGCTAGTCTATTTCGGCGCTAATAGCATTATTCTCCAGCGCCAACTCCACTTGCTCAATCTTATTAAACCGCGATGAAATTTTGCGGGCCGAGACATTAACATTCTTAACGTCTTCTTGGGCTTGATCAATATGTTTGGCCAAGGCATCCATACGGTGTTGGAATCTGTCAAAATCCTTCGCTAGCACCCCTAAATGCTCTTGAATAATGTGGACTTGTTTTTGGGTAGCGGCATCTTTTAAAACCGCGCGGGCAGTGGTTAAAATTGCCATCATGGTGGTGGGGGATACCAGCCAGACTTTGGCTTTGTGGGCACGTTCGATAAGTTCTGGATAATGGGCATGAATTTCCGCAAAAATAGCTTCGGCTGGGATAAACATCACCGCGCCCTCAGAGGTTTCACCGGCAATGATGTATTTATCTGCAATATCACTAATATGTTTACGGATATCTTGACGAAACTGTTGCTCGGCTGCTTTGCGTTCAGCGTCACCACGGTTGATATCAGTCATCAAACGATAACTCTCTAGGGGAAACTTCGCATCTACGGCAATATTGCCGGTGGGTTCTGGCAAGAACAGCATGCAGTCAACTCGTTTGCCATTGCTGAGGCTGTATTGAAAAGAAAAATTACTCTCTGGCATTAAATTGCGGATTAAGTTCGTCAATTGCACCTCGCCAAAGGCACCCCGAGAGCGTTTATCGGCTAGAACTTCTTGTAAACTAACCACATTGCTGGAGAGTTCAGTGATTTTTTTCTGTGCTTCATCGATAAGCGCTAAGCGTTTTACTACATCGGCGAAGGTAGCGGTAGTTTTTTCGAAACCTTCGGTTAAGCGTTTCTCAACCTGACCGGAGATTTCTTTTAGTCGCTCGTTGGTATTGTTGGTCAATTTAATAATCTGCTGTCCAACTTGTTCATTGTTGAACTTCAAGGTTTCGGTAATTTGGCTCTGAATCATGGTTAAGGTTTTGGTCAAACTGTCCTGGAGGGTTTTCAGCGTCTCCAGTTGATGCTTATCGAAATCTTGCCGGAAAGTTTGAATATACTGACGTAAGTTGGTTTCTAGCTTGTTGTTGAGCTCAGTCTGGGTCAGGGTCGTTTGGTGGCTTAACTGTTGCAGCTGGTTAGGCAGACTGGTTTGTAATACTTCAAGAGAGCTGAGTAATGCTTTTGTTTGCTTATTTTGTTGGCGTGCACGCAAAGCTTGCAGGCTGACAATAACAAGGGTGACGAAAGTAACGCCGAGTGTGATTAGGGTAAAATTAGGCATGGTGTCCTCACAGCTAAAACAGACTTCAGATCTTACATCATTCACCCGGTCTATGTATAATCCTGCCAATGAACGATGAATATTTAACCAAACTCGGTATTCAGCAATGGGTGCCCCGTTGCCAGCAAGCTGAACAAGCGACAGCCCAACCGGTGGATCTCACAAGCCTCGAAGCACGGGTTGCTGCCTGCCAACAATGTGAGTTACATAAGTCTCGTACCCAAACCGTATTTGGCGTCGGCAATCCTAATGCAGATATTGTGTTTGTCGGTGAAGCGCCAGGGGCCAATGAAGACCGACTAGGGGAACCTTTTGTTGGTCGGGCGGGGCAATTGCTCACCAAAATGCTAGCGGCCATTGGTTTTGAACGCCAGGATGTTTACATTTGTAACGTCCTTAAGTGCCGGCCGCCCCATAATCGGGATCCCAGTAAGGCCGAAGTCGCTCAATGCACACCTTACCTTGAAGAACAGTTGCAACTGATGGATGCTAAGTTAGTTGTGGCGCTAGGCCGTGTGGCGGCTCATTACCTATTAGGGGTTGAAACACCGCTGAGTCGTTTGCGCGGACAACGCTTACAGTTTGGACAAAGCCAACGAGACTTGCTCGTGACCTATCATCCAGCCTATTTGTTACGCAACCCAAAAGACAAATCCAAGTCCTTCAGCGACCTCGAACTCGCCAAAAAAATTCTTGAAACTGCATAGTCAAGTATTGACTTTCATATTTTTGAAAAAAAATTTGTGATTTTGTTCACAGGTTAATCGAGCCAAGGATAAATTTGTTAAAACAAAAAACAACAGGCCGACAAAATCTTTAACAATCACGTAAGTTGTTGATTTATAAGGAAAAACTGTTTTCAAGCAATTTTTTTGCCAATTTAAGAGGAAGGGCAGTTTTGCGGGGGCTTAGCTAGCAATAAACAGACTTCTCCACATTGTTATCCACAAGAATTGTTGATAACTTGAATTTCCAGAAATTTTTGCTACCGACAAGAAGATTTGATACAACAATGAGCCTAAGCATTGTTTTCATTTGGAGAGACAAGGATGAATCTTTTTCGCAGCTTACCCGCATTGGTTCTGTTAGGATTGACTATCAATGCTAATGCACTGACCCTAACAAGTTCGGCTTTCAATAACCTTGGTACCATACCACGGGAGTATACCTGCCAGGGGGCTGATCATTCGCCTCCGTTGAGCTGGCAAGGGGTGCCTGAAGGCACCAAGTCCTTTGCCTTGATTATGAATGACCCGACGGCAAAACCTCGCGCTTGGGATCATTGGGTTGTCTATAACATACCTGGAACCATGACAGCCCTCACATCCCATATGACGAGCTCAGCAGCAGAGGTTACCCAGGGACTGAATAGCTGGCGTCGAGAGCATTATGATGGACCATGTCCCCCCTCAGGTCGGCATCGTTATAATTTCATGTTGTACGCTTTAGACAAGGCGATACCAGGTGTACCGCCGCTCAACAAAGCTATTATCCAAGCGCGGATGCGGGGACATGTGCTAGCTGAGGCTGAACTGAGTGGTTATGTAGAGGCAGCAGCAAAGCCCTAACCCTTTGAATTTGAGCTTAATTCCAGCAATTCCCGCTGGAAGCGGGAAGTTGCCTTCCGAGAACTATCGCCTACGCGGCTAAGCCGCGTGGACGGCGACCAAAGGGGGAAAATCGCGATTTCCCCCTTTGGAAACCCCCATCGCGAGAAGCTCAGCGGGAACCGCTGGCTTAATTCAGATTTTTTTTCGTAATCCGCTTGAATTTTGAAAATCTTCGGCTAGAATAGTCAAGGCTCGTCAACGAGCGAAATGGATTTCGTCAGGGAAGAAGATATATCAAGGAGAAGATATCAATGTCTACTACTAAGCCTTACCCATGTCCTGCTTGCGGTTCTGATATGACATCACATCGTGTACTTGCGTGGACTGGACATGACATGAGCTTTACTTATTTCATGAATTGCAATGCCTGTGGTCGTGGGCCTACGGCAGCTTATGAATCTGAAATTGAAGCCATTAATCAGTGGAATTCTTCATTGGACATCGATTATAATGGCGGTTCGTTACCAGCAATGGGATAGTTCCAAATCAATGTTAAAGCAAATTGTTTCCTTACTACTGGCCAGCGTTATCGTACTGGCCTTTTTGAGTTATTTATCCATCGGTATGGGTTGGCTCTTAAGCCTTGAGAATGATCTCTATGGTTTATTCCAGCATGTTTTTGCCGGTGGGGCCGTGGGGCGCTTTATGAGTCAGATGGTTGTGCTGTTGGTGATCCCTTTAGTCTGCACAGCGGTGCCGGCCGGCGTTTACTGGGCAGTTAACCGCAAACCCATGCCTTATCTTAATCAATGCGCTTGGGTATTTTGGTTAGTGCTGGCTACTATTCTTGTGTTCCAAAAATAATGTTACGGCGCGTAGGATTTTTACTATTGCTGTGTTTCATTGTCATGCCTGTATGGGCAGGCAAGAAGGCTGATGCGCCAAAAGTCTACATGGATGCAAATCAAACCATCGACACCAGTCGTAAGAATAATCGTTTTATCATTAAACTCAAAACCACGCCGGGCACGGGCTACAGTTGGTTCTTAACCAGTTACAACAGTAACTTTATTAGCCTACAAAAACATTACTTCAAGGCAGCCGGCAAAGCACATCCTGGTAGCAGCGGCTATAGTTATTGGGAGTTCAAGGTGCTCGATAAAGCCTTCGTCGGCCCACATTTGTTCTACATTAATTTTGTTTACACTCAGCCCTGGAACCTAAAGGGCAAACAAGTCCAAAATTTTGTCGTCGCGACGCGTTAGCTAGTGCTGTTTGATTGACGCATTTGAATAGAGTACTAAACGATTAATTCAATATGATATTCGGGATATCTTATTGTTTAATATGGCAAAACATCCGCAATTTAGTGGAGCCATAC
The DNA here is from genome assembly GCA_002709565.1 of Legionellales bacterium. Lineage (GTDB taxonomy): Bacteria > Pseudomonadota > Gammaproteobacteria > UBA1113 > UBA1113. The sequence goes on from PAPY01000039.1 coordinate 32,282, forward strand.
TCAAGGATAATTCTTTCGGATTTTTTTGGCACTACAGGCACTAGATTACTCCTGTTGCTGCTAAATAGAAATGTCCGGTCCTCGTGCAAAGTAGAAATGTCCGGTCTGTTCAAATAATGTCACACATTGCTTATCTTAAAATTAAGGCCTAAAGCTTCTTAAGCGGAAACGAGTCAAGTTGCGTCTTCGCAACTTGACGGAGTGAGAGCGTCCCAGGCTTAAAGCTTGCCTGCCACGACAAGTGGCAGGCCTGCCCAGCGGCGAGCGTTTTCGTATTTATTGAGAGCAGCGTAAGCTGCAGCCTTATTGTTATCAAGTCATGGCTGTTTGATTCTGTTTAGGTTTGTTTTTATATTGCCGCCAAGGATGATCAGGTGCTGGCTTGTATTGCTGACGAGGACGTTTTGCTACCTTGTCTACAGCATGATTAAGTGTCTTATCATCATGAATAGCTTGAGGCTGATTGCCTTTATCAAAGATCTTATAGTCAAGCTGCCTACCTTGATAGAATATGGCAATCTCGCCGCGGTAATTTTCACTGATGATGACAGACTTGCGCTGTAAGCGGTATTTATAGCCTTGCGCCTGAATTTGGTAAGTGACATTATTGTAACTGCATTCCAAGTTATTCGAGAGAGTACGCTCGGAGTGCTCGCTTAGAATGTGAACCAACGCACCGTCATTTGTGTCTATTTGGCAATGTGCGTTGGCTTCACTGAATGGGGGCTTAGCGAATTTCTGGTTATATTCTTCTATAAATACCGGTAAATAAGCATTTCCTTCTTCTTGTGAGCAGATATTCCTAAGACGCATAGCTTTAACCAGACGGTCTTGTAAAGTGCGGTTTGCTTTCTCAACGCGACCTTTGGCTTGTGGACTATGTGCATGAATCAGTTCAATACCAAGCTCTTCCATTGCTCGACCAAACTGTGTAAATCCGGTACCTGTTTTAGCGTCTTTGATATTGACCCTGAATATGCTGTGCTTGTCCGTATAGAAAGCCATGGGTAGCCCATATTGCTGTATGTAGTCATGCACTACCTGGAAATAGCCTTGCATCGTTTCTGTATCAAAAAATAGCAGACCAACAAGCTTGCCTGTTGCGTCATCAATCAGAACCAACAAACAGCATTTGTCAGCTCGGCCTTCAAACCAGTCATGATGAGAACCATCGGCTTGGATTAATTCTCCAAATCGCTCTCGGCGTTGCCGTTGTTGGTATACCCGTGGTTTGCGTTGTCGTTTTGGGCGCCAGAGCTCTGCTTTGATCATCAGCTGACGTACCGTTTCAACACTAAGCTTGAGATTATGGCTAGCCTGCAGATATTCTGCAGCAAGGGTTGGTCCAAAATCAGCGTAATGCTCGCGAATAAGCGCTTCTGCCGATACTTTTATGTCTTGAGGGACTTGGTGGTTACTCGCCTTACCACGATGCCCTGAAATCAGGCCTTTTGGGCCTTTCTTCTCGTACTTTCTTAGTAATCTGCGTAGCTGGCGTGTGCTTAAACTCAGCCGCTTTGCGCCTTCTACCTGCCTCATATGCCCTGATTTTACCGCTTCAACAATCTTTAGTCGGGTTAATTCTTGCGCTGTCATCTCTATTGTCTCCTGCTTCATTGATTTGTCCTCCTTGTTAAATCAAACACTTAAGTCTAGGCGGACATTTCTATTTAGCAGAAACCGGACATTTCTATTTTGGCGC
>PAPY01000040.1 GCA_002709565.1 Legionellales bacterium
GACCAAAGGGGGAAAATCGCGATTTCCCCCTTTGGAAACCCCCATCGCGAGATGTTAAGCGGGAACCGCTGCCAAGCTTGTTATATTGTGGATGGGACGGCTGGTTTTGGTCAAGATGCCTGGTTGTTCGCACAGTGTGGTTGTCGAGTTGAGTTGGTCGAACGCAACCCCGCCATGGTGATGTTATTAGAGGATGCCATTGCTCGTGCGGACATTGAGACGATGCAGGTGGTCTGGGCAGATGCCAAGGAGCATTTATCAAGTCTCAAACAACAATCTGATGTAGTCTATTTAGATCCGATGTTTCCTGAACGCAAAAAATCCGCCTTGGTCAAACGCAATATGCAGGCCTTGCAATTACTCGCCGATGCGCCACAGGATGAAGCGGCCCTACTCGATGCTGCATTAATCGCGGCAACTAAGCGGGTCGTCGTCAAACGCCCGAAATGGGCCGACCCACTGCCTGGGCCCGCCCCATCATTCAATGTTGAGACGAAGGGTTACCGGTTTGATGTGTATGTTTGCGCTGCCAACGCCAGCGGCTGACAATAGCGACAGCACCAATGGCGACGCCGATGCCAGAGCCAATGTTCAAACCGATGATGCCAAGCTTTAACGGAAATGCGAGCACATAGCCTAAGGGAATGCCGATGAGCCAAATACAAATAATGCTGATTATCATCGGGACTTGAGTGTCATACAATCCCCTTAGGCCGCCGGTCATGATATTACGGGTTGTATCAAAAATCTGACCGATGACGACAACCACGAAGATCCAACGGATCAAATGAATAATACCCAAATTATTGGGATCATGAATATCTATATATAACGATGATAGCTGAGTTGGTAATAATAAGAATGCACAGGCGGCAATAGCCAATACGCTCAAGCCAAAGCCTAAACACAGTAATGCTAGCGAATTAATTTCGTGAAAACGTTTGGCACCAACAGCTTGTCCCACTAAGATCCCATTAGCCTGGGAAATACTGAACATCGGTACTAATACGATAAATAAATACTGGCTCACTACTTGTTGTGCCGCCAAGGCTTTGGTGCCTATCCAACCTACCATCATAGAAATAAAAAAGAATGACAATAATTCACCGCCAGTTTGAACGCTGATGGGCCAACCGATGTTGAACATTTTTTTGAGGAGGTACAAGTCTTCGCGAAAGCGCCATTGGAAAATGCCGTACTTCTCAAATCCCGGCAACCACTTAAAGAAACCAATGAATAACAACACACTGAACCACATTTGAATAGTGATGGCATAACCAAGCCCCGCCGCCCCCAGAGCGGGCAAACCCCACTTACCGTAAATTAACGCGTAACCAGCAACCACAAGCACAATAAGATTAAGGGCGTTGCTGATAACCACCAAGCGTTGGCGCAATACTCCAAAGGCAAATTGCTGCGCTGATGTCAGCCATAATGTGGGCAAGATAGCCCAGATATAACTGTGAAAAAAGCTCACCACAATGACGACCAACTTCGGTTCTTGACCGAGGAATAATAAGATCGGCCCAATATGCCACAATATAAATGCTGCAGGCAGAGTAATTAAAATCGAGAGTAGCCAGCTCTTTTGGATCAAACTGCCGATCTCTAAATCGCGTCCTGCACCAAAGGCTTGCCCTACCATGGCACTGACAGAGAACAAAATCGACATGGTTAATACCACCACCGCGATTTGCGATGAATAAATCAAATTACTGGCAGCTAAGGTATCGGGCCCGAGGTGAGCTAACATAATCATACCGATAAAACTGCTGATCATCGCCAAAAAACGCGAACCAGCGATAGGCACAGCTAAGGATAAGGCGCGCTTGGCCACATGGGGTGTTTTTTGTTCAGTATCTGTCATTGTGGTATTACTCTGAGGGTAGATGGGCATTTAAGCATGGTTAGGAGATTTGCACAAAACCTTGATGTTACCCGCTACAATCTGTACAGTAACGGTCCTCAATTGATCACACTGAATGAAGGCAAATTCATGAAAACTAATGCAAGTAATTCCATCACCGTTCGTATTAAACTCTCTAATAAGGTTGGCTCTCTCTCCCATGTTATGAGTGCTATTGCTGATGCTGGTGGCAGTATCGGCGCGGTAGATATTAACCATGTTGAAAATGATATAGTGACGCGAGATATTACTATCGATACCGTCGATGAAAAACATGCGGAACAAATCATCGACAAAATACGCGCAGTTCCGGATGTCGAAGTAGTGCACTATTCCGACAGGACATTCTTATTCCACCTTGGCGGCAAGATTGAAATCAAAAGCAAAAACCCTATCAAGAATCGCGATGATTTGTCCATGGCTTATACCCCCGGTGTAGCGCGGGTGTGTATGGCAATCCATAATGAGCCTGAAAATGTTTACAAGCTTACCTGCAAGCGCAATACCATCGCCGTTGTTACCGACGGTACGGCAGTACTTGGTCTTGGGGATATTGGTCCTGAAGCAGCAATGCCAGTCATGGAAGGTAAAGCGATGTTGTTTAAAGATCTCGGTGGTGTGGATGCTTATCCGATTTGTTTAGCGACTAAAGATGTGGATGAAATTGTAAAAACAGTCAAATACATGGCGCCAGGGTTTGGTGGTATTAATCTCGAAGATATTTCTGCGCCCCGTTGTTTTGAAGTGGAAGCGCGCCTCAAACAAGAATTAGATATTCCGGTTTTTCATGATGACCAGCACGGCACGGCTGTTGTCCTAACAGCGGCGTTCATCAATGCGATGAAGATAGTGAACAAAAAACCGAGTGATCTCAAAATTGTTGTTAGTGGTGTCGGTGCTGCCGGTGTTGCTTGCACGAAGATGCTGCAAGAAATGGGCGTTAAGAATATCATTGGTTGTGACTCCAAAGGTGTGATTGCGAAAGATCGCGGGGATCTAAATTCAGCGAAACAAGAGTATCTCGCAACAACGAATCCCAATAATGAAACCGGTACCTTGAAAGACGTCATCAAAGGTGCGGACGTATTTGTCGGTTTGTCAGCCCCTGATATGTTAGATGAAAAGGATATCAAAGGTATGGCCAGTGATCCGGTGATTTTTGCAATGGCGAATCCTCGTCCTGAAATTATGCCGGAAGTGGCAGGTCCCCATGTGGCTGTTATGGCAACGGGCCGCAGTGATTATCCGAACCAAATTAATAACGTACTGGCATTCCCAGGTATTTTCCGCGGTGCGTTAGATTGTTATGCCAAAGACATTAATAGTGAAATGCAATTAGCGGCCGCTTATGCTATTGCGAATGTTATTAATGAAGAGAGCTTGTCACCGGATTATATTGTGCCTAGTGTGTTTGACACCAGCGTTGCCCCAGCCGTTGCTGAGGCAGTGATTGATGCGGCCCGACAATCCGGCGTAGCTCGTAAGTAAGTTCCCTTGGCGCCAAGCACATTAGATGGCTTGGCGTCGAAGCTGGACTTTATTCAGCAATTCCCGCTGAAAGCGGAGAATTGCTTCCCAAATACTATCGCCAGCGCGGCAAAGCCGCGCGCATGGCGACCAAAGGGGGAAAATCGCGATTTCCCCCTTTGGAAACCCCCATCGCGAGAAGTTCAGCGGGAGCCGCTGAACTTTATTGTAAAGTGAAACTCATTTGCGCTAGGGTTTTCCATTCGGTTTGCCCTGGTGGCAATAATTGATAGAGTACTTTCCATTGGCCTTTTTGTACGCCATTCATGTGGCCCTTAATGGGATAACCGCCATACGCTAACCAATCCCGCAACGGTTGTTTGATATCACTTTCTTGGGCTTGGCCGTAGAGTTGGCCATTGGGTTGATAGAATTCAAACCGTTGTTTGTAACCAGTCTGTAGACCATACACTCTTACCCAGGCAACGACAGATTCATCATCGAATGAAAATTGATTCTTGCTCGTGGTTTGTTGTTGAAGTTGCTGAATGTTCACAGGGGCAGTACTTAAGCCCGACGCAATTAAACCAATAGCCGGCGCTTTAAAAGGCTGAGCCCATATATCCGGTGTGAAAGGATTAACGGCTTTGCCATTAAAGCCGACCGCGAAATACAATTGTGGGAAGTCAGCCTTGCCGGAAGCACCGACTTGGCCGATGACTTGGCCAGCTTTGACCATATCGCCGGGTTTGACGGTGATGGAGCCATTTTTGAGGTGGCAATATTGGGCTTGCCAACCGCTAGGATCACGTAACAAAATGCCATTGCCGCATTCTTGGCCTTTTTGGATGGTATATTGGGTGTCTTTATTGTCTGCCATACCATCGCGGCTTTGCATGACTTGCCCCGCCAGGGCAGCCACAACGGGAACTCCCTGCTGCATCTCAGCCTGGGTGGGCAGAGCGATATTCAGGGCACCATCACCATTGGGGGCGATATAGCAGGTTTGGCCTAGCTGACATTGGGCTGGGAAGCTGAGCTTGATGCTCGGCAATTGTTGCTGAGGGGCCTGGTTTGGGGCTTGATTAGGCTGGGGGTTATTCTGGGCTAAGGCTGGCGCTGAAAGGATACATAGTAGAGATAACAATAGTTTTTTTGGCATATTTCCTCCTAGAAATGACATTTTTGTCGATTTTATGCTAAAAATCCCGGAATTTCACGGTTTATTAGGGAATAATTATTAGCACTCAGGCGTTGAGAGTGCTAGAATAGCCAACATAATGACTCTATGGAGGTATTATATGACGAAAGCGCTACAACCTATCACCATGAATTTACCCGTCGGCAGCATTGATGCCTATATCCAACGGGCCCATCAAGTGCCTATGCTCAGTGAGGCAGAAGAGCACGATCTGGCCGTCCGTTTTGCCGAACATAATGATCTCGACGCTGCTCGAACCTTAGTTATGTCCCATTTACGCTTTGTGGTCCGTATAGCCCGTGGTTACAGTGGCTATGGCCTTAATCAAGCGGATTTAATTCAAGAAGGCAGTATCGGTCTCATGAAGGCGGTCAAACGTTTTGACCCCCACTATGGCGTGCGGCTTGCTTCCTTTGCTGTGCATTGGATCAAGGCCGAAATCCACGAATTTATTATCAAGAATTGGCGTATTGTCAAAATTGCCACCACGAAAGCCCAGCGCAAATTATTCTTTAATCTTCGTAATGCCAAAAAGCGTCTCGGTTGGTTCACCAAAGACGAAGTTGAAGGCGTTGCTGAAGACTTAGGCGTTACTACAGCGGATGTGTTGCATATGGAAGCCCGCTTAAATGCCCAAGATGCGTCTTTTGATCCGGTATGGGCAACCAATGATGAAGAAGCCTATGCGCCGGCTCATTATCTTGAAGACAAGCGAGCCAATCCAGAGCAGCACGCGTTGCAAGATGATTGGTCAGACCAAAGTCGCGATAAGCTGTATGATGCATTGGCACAATTAGATGAGCGTAGCCAAGATATTTTACAAGCGCGCTGGTTAGGTGAGTCTAAAGCGACGTTACATGAATTAGCCGCTAAGTATAGTGTCTCGGCTGAGCGTATCCGTCAGTTAGAACAAAATGCCATGAAAAAGCTTAAACAAGCGATCCAAACTGAGCTATAGTATCCTTATCAAAATTGATTTGGAGTTCATTATGAATAAGCCTTTTGTCACGGCAGCAGTTGCTGTATCTGCCCTATTCCTATCATCATCGAGTTATGCTTTTTTCTTCTCTTCCAGTACGGCAAATTGTTATATGAATGTCGGTGATAGTATGACCACTATCGAGCAAGCCTGTGGTGCTCCCACGTCAAAAGAACAAAAAGAAACCGGCGGTCCCTCAAGCAGCATTGTGCAATATTGGAGTTATGATAATACGGTGCGGGAAGGTAACTTGGCGCCACGGGTGAATCAAAACCCCGATCAAATCAGTGGCCAACGGGGGCGTTTTAACCAGAGTGAAACCTATACCATAGCCAAACAAGGACCGAATTTAATTTTTGCGATTGATGGCCAGACTATCAAGTCGATTACTAAGAATGGCAAAAAAGTCTCTCGAGCCAGTTGTCAATCGAGCAGTGTACAAGTGGGTCAAGGGATGCAAGATTTACTCTCAGCCTGCGGTAATCCTTCAAACAAGAATATTGGCCACAAAAGCACAGACAAACCAGAAGAAACACTGACTGTGTGGAAATATGATCTCGGCCAATTCCGCAACCCAGTGGTATTAACCTTCGGCCCTGATGGTAAGTTACGCAATATCAATGCGGATGGGCAGTAATCTAAAAATAAGTTTGATCATTATATAAAAATGCATTATATCGTATATAATGAGTGGAGTGCAGGGCAAGAATCGTGATGAGTTGCTCCAACAAATCCACGCACTGGCCAAACAAGATAAGAGGTACGGTATGGTAACACTGGGTGAAGTATTAAATGATGAGTTCAAACGAATTGGATTAGAAATGGGCCTTGAGCAAGGTCTCGAGCAAGGTCTCGAGCAAGGCCTCGAGCAAGGTCGGCGGCAAGAGCGAGTCGAGATCATTAGACGCATGCTGACACGAGATATTACGTTAGATCTTATTGAAGCGGCCACTGGTGCGACTCGAGAACAAATCCTCGAAGTCGCAGCGGATGAATCAATCGGCTCTTAACGACGGGGGGTGTTTGAACGCTCTCTCTGAGATACTGAGCCATAGCTTTTTCTCGTACTAGTCTCTGCATCATCTGGTGGGCCATCAGCAATGGCTTTATGATCAGTTTTAAACACTCCGCGTATTGAGCGTGGTAGCGTACTAGCGCTGGGTTGTGTTTTCTTATCACCCGTAATAGCTTGCTTCTCAGTTGAAGTACCTTGACCCATGATAGTCTCCTCATTGTTATGATTAAAATAAAGCGTTGTTATGCAGTACCGATGTAATACCATCGACCAAGTATGCGACGAAAGACGCTATTCTCCTGCATGACTTGCAGTTTGCCATTATAGACATAATAAGCTCTGAATTCGACTGTCGCGCGGTCTTCTTGTTCATGACTATTTAAGACGTCTAGTTTTTGCCATTGTACTTGCTCGGCCCAGGCTTTGGCGTCTTTTGAGTCAAAGCCTTCTAACGCTTGTTCTTTCATGGTGTCGGCAATGTAGTTAATATTTGCCAAACTATAAGCAGTGTAACGGGAACGCATGAGGGCTTCAGCGGTAGGCGGTATTTGTTTACCATCTAGGTAAGATTTACAGCAAGCGTCATAGGTCTTTGATGAACAGCAAGGACACATCATGCTTGTGTTGCCTCAAGGGGCGATAATGCAATGGGCGTTAAGGACGATTTGTCACGATATGCCTCCCACAGCTCAGCAAAGCTTAGGTTAAACAATGGATGCTTTCGTGAGCCGGCAATATCTGCTAAGGGTCGTAAGACAAACGGGTACTGTAGAATATCATTGCGTGGCAATGTTAACTCAGAACTAAAAACCACACTGTCACCGTAGAGTAGCAAGTCAATATCCAAGGCGCGGGGGGTGAAGGCTTTGCTATCAGGTGCACGGCCAAAGCGTAGTTCGATATCAGACAGTTGTTCGATGATATCAACCAGAGGAAGATCAGTCACAACATGAACCACACAATTTAAAAATACTTCACCGTCGAAACCAACGGCCGATGACGCATAGGTGGGTGAGCAGGTTATAGTATTGAAGTGAGCTTCGATGGCGTTAATACCCTCTCGTAAGTTTTTCTGGGGCGCAATATTACTGCCTAGTGCTAAGAAAACATCAACACTCATCCGCTACCTCGCCACGGCTAACGCTGACACTGACCGTACCTGCTTTGATAGCGCCAGGCTTAGCGACCCGTAATTTTACCCAGGGCATATTGAAACTGTCTTGAATAAACCGTGCAGTCTTATCAGCAAGGGTTTCGATGAGTTTGAATTCGCTTTCTCGAATAAAGGTTGATGTGATAGTGGCAATGTCAGCGTAGTTAGTGGTTTTGTCCAAATCATCATCCTGGGCTGCAAGTGCTGCATCACAGGGAAGTTCCAAATCCAAAATCACGGTTTGTGGGCATTGGCGCTCCCAGGGTAAGACACCAATAATAGTATCAACCCGTAACCCGCTAATATGGATGCTATCCATGGTTCACCAATGCAGCTTGTTTGACGATGCTAGTCTCAAAATTATTAAACTGCGATTCTAAACGCCACTGCAAACGGGCTTTGGCATTATTCTGTAAAAATCCATCACAACTCTTGGAGCGCAATGTGTCACCCAAGTTATCCCGGCGGCAAGCCTTAACGACTTCGGCTGTCTCGGCATTGTCCCATAAACTATTACCGGGCATAAAACTATAGGTAATGCTATTACGGACAATGGTTTTGACGGTAGGGTAATCCAAGTCATAGGTTTCGATAGCCCGCTGGTATTCTCGGGTAATATTGGTTCGCAAAATCCCTTCATCATCAGTTGCTAGTACCACAGGCACGTGCTTGCTGAGATATAACGGCAACGGATGTCGGTCACCACTGACATGGAGCAAAGTATCGTTGCTGGTTAAGTTGATTTCAACAGGGATATGTTTAGCGGCCATTTCAGCTAATAAATTATTGGCATTATTTTCCCCAGCGATATCCACACCATGACCAATGCGTTGGGCATTGCCCATGTGTACGGCATCAGCAATGTGGTAACTCAAGTCTGCTGGCGTGACGACACTAGGGCTTAACTCACCGGCATGCAGGGCAATATTGACGCCCGGATAAATGCCATGAAGGTAATTCATCATTAGCATTTGTAAATGATAGTCTCGTAGTGCTGTGACACTGTCTTCGGGTGCCACCAAGTTGACAGCAACGATTTGTGGGTCGCGTTTTGCGAGCTCAAAGGCAGTTAATAATTGCGCGAACACCAACTTCGGCTCAACATCGCGCACAGCAAGGTATTCATAACGAAACGTCATGTTACAACCCGGCTCTGCCTTATCGGTGCCGCAATGCATTTTTTGGCGGGCAAGGTTTGTGTCGGATTTGATTTTTGCTTGGATCTCATTAACCAGTTCTGGTATACCTTGCTTCATGAGTTGTTGGCGTAGCACACTCAAATCTTGATTCCACTCAACTTGGCTACCAATCTCCATGGCTTTGTCACCCATGGTCGTTAGCATAGGCTCCATGTAAATTTCATGTTGTTTGGCACCGCGGTTTAAAATTTCGGCCAAGGTGTCAGCACCATGGTCCGAGGTCACGGGATAAATTCGTGGGAAAATACCAAAGAAATGCTGTTCATTGGTTTCATGGCCTTCAACAAAGCTACGCATAGACCAACTGTCCACGACTCGGTTATAGAGGGCTTCATCCTTGGGTAAATCAGCGAGGGTGACGCCACTGTTACAGGTTTTGCTGGCATGGGGGGTGAGGGTATGCTCATCGACACAGATATTGTCTTTTTGGCCATAGCGGATGAGGTTCTCAGCATAGGCGGCGCCGGAGCGATGGATGTGGAGATCCCCACCTTTGGGCATTGTATCGAGGAAAAGCTGTAAAGAGCTTGGCTGCTGTTTTGCCTGCTCAAAGATGGCACTTACTTGGTCTTGCTGGCTAAGGGTTTGATTTAACATGGCATTTGCGCTGCATGTCAGGCTTAGCCCCAGTAATATGGCAATAGTTTGTTTCATTAAGGCGCCCGTATTGTTATTTCAGCGCGAATTCTACCATGAGTGATAGCTAAATACACACAGATAACGTATGATTCTTAAAGGTCCTAATCACCTAATCTTGGAGGCTTAATGAAAACCAAATCGATACTCGCGACTCTTTTTACCTTAATGTTTACCCTCGGCATGGCCAATAGCCTGTATGCCGACACGCCAGCCAATGGCAAGGGCAAAACCCTGGTGGAGAAGATCCTTAGCAACCAAGGCAAAGTGGTGGATGAATTCAGCTCGCTGGGTAATCTGCAAGGGTTTGTGGTCAAAGCTAACAACGGCCAGCAAGCTATCGTCTATGCTGACAAAGACGGTCAATTCGCGATAGTCGGCGCATTGTTTGATGGCAATGGTGAGAATGTCAGCGAAAAAGACAACCAAGCGCGCATTATGTCGCCAGTTGCTAAAGAAGCCCTCAAGGCTGCCAAAGATACGGCCTGGGTAAGAGATGGTGATGATGACGTCAAAAAAGTCATTTATGTTGTCGGCGATCCCAACTGTTCTTATTGCAACAAATTCTACCAAGAAGCCCGCTCATTGGTGAAAAATAAAGACGTTCAACTACGTTGGATTTGGGTTGGTTTCTTGAAGCCTTCCAGCAGTGGTATGGCCCAAGCTATCTTGGCGGCTAAAGATCCCGCAAAAGAAATGGCGAAGAACGAAAACAACTTCAAATCCGGTTCTGAAGACGGTGGCATCAAGCCTCTCAAAAAACCGTCCAAAGAGGTATTGGAGAAATTCAACAAGAACATGGAATTTATGAATACTTATCAATTCCCTGGCACACCGGTGTTAATTTACCAAGACAAGGACGGCAAACCACAAACCGTCTTTGGTGTCCCTGTGGGCGACAATCTGAAGAAGTTAGTGGACAGCGTTGCCTCAGAGTAGCAACGATAAAGAGCTAAATTAAGCCATCGTTTAGCCCTTTTCTCAGCAATTCCCCGCTTCCGGCGGGAATTGCTTCCCAAGTATTACGCTACGCGCGAAGTAAATTCGCACTTGCGCCTAAGAGGGAGAATCGCGATTCTCCCTCTTAGGAAACTCCCATCGCGAAAAGTCGAGGGGAAGCAGCTGGCTTTTTTGAATTATTCTTTAAATTATTTACATAAAATGCTTGATCGCATAAATCCGCCATGTTAGCGTTGGCTTCACGGTTAGGAGTCACTATGCGATTGATGTTTATGTTCTTAAGTCTTCTCTTGCTCGGCGGTTGTGCGTCATCGAAAATTGCTATCAGTGTTGATGCTGCCCCCTATCTTAATCCCAATCAAACGGGCATTGCGGAACCGGTGGAACTGGTGGTGTATCAGTTACGGACCAGTGATGGTTTCCAGCAGGCGAGCTTTGACCAACTGTGGCAACAGGATGAGATGACTCTTGGGACACAATTATTGCGTAAACAAAAATATTACATCTCCCCTAATAGCCACCAGCTTTGGCAACTACAACGTGATCCTAATGCCGAATATGTGGGTGCGGTGGCCTTATTTCGTCAACCCGACAGTGAACATTGGCGGGTTGTGACACCCCTCAATAAAACAGCCCCGGGATTTGATAACCATGTGCGCTTATCCCTCAAGAGTAATCAATTAAGGGAGCAATGACAGTGATTGAAATGCAACGCTTGCTTTGGACTGAAGGGATCCCTTTAACGCAACAACATTTTCAATCCTGGGAAGCATTTCTGCTGGCGCAGACCACGATGATTCAGCGCATAACTCGCAATGTGCAATGGGGTATTGCTGAATTGGATGTCTGCCAACGACAACTCGGTGAAGGCAAACTACAATTGTTGCGTTGCTGTTGTATTTTCCCCAGTGGATTGATGGTGGAATATGATAGTCGCAATGATGGCCCATTGCCGTGTGATATTCGCCGTGATGACTATACGTCTCAAGCATTGTATCTCGCGGTGCCGACCAATAACTGTATACAAGGTATTGCTGGTTATCCTGAATTACAACAAACGCCCCGATGGCACTGTTATCATGGGGAGATTGCCGATGATTTTGATCCAAAGCGGCAAGCAAGACTCGCTTTCATCAAACCTAATCTGCAATTATTAACGGACTTGGATAATCTTGACGGCTTTGAAACCATCAAGATAGCCGAGTTTGGCAATGATGACAGCCAGCGTCAACGGTCTCACTACATTCCACCGTGTTTGTGTGTGGGTGCCAGTCAGTCACTACAAGATACCCTAAAAGATATCAGTCAAACGATAAAGTCCTACTATGTTAATTTACAAGATAATGCCAAACCCATAGCAGCGCGGTTATTGGCACTAGTAGATCTGAGTATTGCTGACTATAGCACTTCTCCCAAACATTTATTTCAGCAGTTGTGTTTAAGTTTACAAGAATTAATCGCGCTGTCAGATGCAGATGTCATGGATATATCATTAACATATCAGCATGAATCAATGTCGATAACTTTTGCTACATATCAACAGACGATTAATGACTTATTAAAGCGTTTAACCGTCATAGTTCAACAACGGCGCAGCCTAATCCAAGTGTCGGGTAATTATTTTTGTTTGGATAAATTAAAAGAAATTGGCGGTGGGCAAATTGTGTTATCTTGTGAAAATAACGCAAGCTATTTGGGTTGGACCCATAATTTTGTTCAACAAGTGAAAATCAGCACTCGCATTAAACTTGAAGGCATCATCGCGGCGGCGTTGCCAGGCATAGTTTTGAAGCATCTCAAACAAAGACCAACTAAACATAAGTATGACGGACTTGTTGAATATTTTCTCCTGGACAAGACTAGTCCGGATTGGCAAGAAGCTGTCGCTGATAACAAGTTATACCTATTCTTGCCACCGCAATTTGAACACTGCCATTTGGATATAGAAATTTATGATGAAGACACTAGAACAATGTTGTGAGCCGGTATTTGATGCCGTGGTTGGGATACTACAAAATACCCTACAGGATGAAGCCGCTCTGCTACGCAAACATATGATTAAAGTGCTAGCAAGCTTTGAGGCCAGTGCTACTCAGGCAGGTCATGACAGTGCGAGTATTGGTGCGGCGAAATTAGCGCTGGTCGCCCTGATTGATGAAACAGTCATGCAAGAACAAAGTGACAGGAAAGTCGAATGGTCCAGACAATTATTGCAAGTGAAGTATTTTTCGCACCATTTGGCCGGTGAGACGTTCTATGATAATTTGCGCGAACTGCAGCAGGCCCCCTATCAACACATCGATGTTATCACCGTGTACTACCTGTGCTTAGGCTTGGGATTTCATGGCAAATATGTCAATGATGTCGACAAAGTAAAGTCCATCAAATATAGCCTTGAACGCCAAATCAGCACTATTAGCCAATTGAAGAGTGACGGCAATTATCATATTAGCCAGGCCAGTCAAGCAACATTGACTAGCAAATTGATGAGACTGCCTTGGTGGGCTATGTTGGGCGTAACCGCAGGGATATTATTGAGTATTTATTTGGGCTACTCATTCGCTATCGATATAACCAGCCATCACTTACAACAAAAACTTCACCATGTGAGGCAATACTAATGCAAACACCGTCTGTTTCTATTATTCAATTTCTAAAATTTGCTAGTATTAAACTAATAAATGCTCTACCCCGTCGACTATTGATTGTGGGTGGTGGTCTACTCGTGGTGGGTGCCATGCTCGCCTGGTTAGCACCACTGTTGGGTATTGATAGTTGGTGGTTGCGGAGCTTTATCGTTATCGTGCCATTGATAATTGGTATCCTATGGCGCATGCACAGCATAATTCACGCGTGGCTGCAGAATAATAAACTTTCACAAACATTCTTTAATCCCAGTGTGCAGGGTGATAATCTCGGCAAACAACTGGAACTAAATCTCCTAAAAGAAAAACTACAACACGCCGTCAAGACGGTACAGCGTAATCAACGGGGTTTTTGGCAACGACAAGCCGCTTTGTATCAGCTCCCTTGGTATGTCTTGATTGGCCCGTCTGCTGCGGGTAAGAGTAGTCTTTTGCGCCACTCTGATCTCAACTTTCCATTAGCTAATACTGACGATATACGGGTGCAAGGCTATGGCGGTACTCGTAACTGTGATTGGTGGTTTGCGGATGAAGGGATCATTCTCGATACCGCAGGACGTTATACCACAGCAACCGAAGATGAGGCTGAATGGTTGCGGTTTTTGGGGTTGCTGAAACGTTACCGGCCAAAATATCCATTAAACGGTATTCTCATTACTCTGAGCTTGCCCGAATTATGTGAGGGCGACAAACAAGACTTACAACGTCATGTCACCGTCATCAGCCAGCGTATTAATGAAATATTTACCCGTCTTGGTTATGTTGTCCCGGTGACGATTATTTTGAGCAAAATAGATTTGTTGCCGGGTTTTGATGCTTTTGCAAAAGACTTGTCGGCTGAGTCAGCCAATGCACCATTCGGTGTAGATTTGTCGGCAACGGATGTTGATAGTTCAGCTGCCCTACAAGCGGGTTTCGACGAACTGCGAGAGACGTTGTTTGCCAAACAACTGCAAACGTTTGCGCACCATGATTCGCCTACCTTTAACAGTAGGGTATATCTGTTTAATCAAGCTTTCACTAAAGCAGCAACGCAGGTATCAGCCTTAGTCGAGTTATTAATCACCGACTCTCCCTATCGCAAAAGTTTTCATTGCCAAGGGGTATATTTCACCAGTAGTTTGCAAGACTGTACAGACGAAAGTAACAGCCGTAGTTATTTTGTCAAAAATTTATTTTATCGTGTTATCCTGCCACATCAGCATGCTATCATCCCAACCCCTGAACAACGTAGACGTCAACAAACAGTCAATACAACTGTTGCCTTTTTGTGCCTTGGCAGCATTATCGCAACAGCATGGCTCTATCACAGCGCATATCATTATAACAAACATCAATTACAACAGTTCGCGTTGGCAGGTAAACAACTCAGTGCTGAATTGTTACAGTCTGGTATTAACCAACAAACTTTTGTGGATATGATTGCATTAGCTGAACAACAACAGGCAGCAATCTCCAAGCACAAAACGCCGTGGCACTTACGACTAGGATTAAATCGACAATCTGCAATGGCGCTGTCATTAGAGCAGTTATTACAACGTATCGTGCGACATTACTACCAACCCACGTCTATGCCAGCGCTGGCCTCCCAGTTACAACACTACCATACCCAGTGGCAACAACTGAACAAAATGGAACAACAACGCCTTCGAGGGGAATATTACATAACCCTCAAAGCCTATTTGATGTTGGCAGATCCAGGTAACATGCGGGCAGACGCCATTGCTCCATTGTTGGTTCAGCATTGGCAACACACTGTCGGAATCCCGCGATTATCCAAACAACAAAAGACAGTGCTAGAAACACTGATGGGAAATTATTTAACCGTATATGGAGAGCAGAACCACTCACAGCCGATAAATAATCAACTTGTTGATAGTGCTCGTAAGCAATTAGCCACAGGAACGAGTGCCAGTAATATCTATGCGGCGCTTAAACAACATTTACAACAGACAGCTTCGACTCTTAGTTTGCAACAAGTACTGGGTGCGCCCGCGCAACCGTTGTCAACGGCCATGGGGTTGCCGACCATGTATACCAAGAAGGGTTTTGATAACAGTGTTCTGCCGGCAATTAAACAGCTTGCTGCGACTAGCAAGACCGATGCTTGGGTGATGGGAATTGCTGATGATAGTCATCATCGTCATGCCCATCTCGATGATGAATTATTGCAAGCCTATTATGCTGATTCCCAAGATCAATGGCGCTATTGGCTAGGAACAATTCATATTCAGCCCTTTAGTACGGCGCTCGATGCGAGTCAACAATTGCATCGCTTGGCGAAGGCTAATGGTCCATTAGCCCATTTGTTAACGGCTATTGATACCAATCTTGGATTTACAATGCTGAATTATCAACCCACAAAGTCTCTCCAGCAAGCGCTAATGCCTGCGCTGATGCATTTGGCTGATCCTATCGATGAGGCAGCCATTAAAGTGAATAGTAACAAACAGCGTTTTACCGCAGCGCAAGCGTTATTAACCGATAAAGGCGATCCCAGTAATCTTAGTACGACGCTAGCTACGGTGAATCAGCAACTGCAGGGACTCACTGATCCCAGTCAACAAGCCCTGTTGCGTCCCCTATTCTACTTGCCGCTAAAAACTACCTGGGAATATTATTTACAAGGCGCAGGGGAGTATTTACAACAGCGATGGCAACAAACCCTATTCCCTGTTTATCAAACTACGATTGCGGGTAAATTTCCCTTCGCTCACCATGGTCAAATAGCCTATCCAGAAGACATCGACAGCTTTTTTGCTCCCAGCAACGGTATCTTTTGGCAGTTTGTGCAAACTGAACTTGCAGGGTTTATCGAGCGAGGAGACCAACACTGGGTGACGCAACAATGGTTAGATGAGGGGCTTCAATTATCCTCATCATTCATGGCGAGTCTTAATCGTGCATCTTACTGGACTCAGCATCTCTACGGTATTGATCCCCAGCATTTACGCACCCAGTTTGCTGTCTATCCCACCCCAACCCGTAATGTGAGTTCTGCAGAGCTTAGGATCTGTGACAAACATATTCATTATGCCAATGGCCCACAACAATGGCACCAAGTACAATGTCCTAACCAAGGGATCAATGATAGCAGCGTGTTGACAGTGACTGACAGTAACGGGCGTAGCTATCAAAGCACAGTTTATTCAGGCAGTTGGGGCTTTTTGCAATTATTACAAACTGCTACTCTTGAGCGTCTGTCGCCTATCAGTTATCGACTGCATTGGCAATTGCAGCAACCATCAGGTAACAAAGTTATTCTCGAGTCATTATTACAAGATCCACAAAAGAGTCTTACGATGTTACTTCAGCCGCAGATCCAATTGCCCCGGCGGATGATACAATAAATGGGGATCATCACACAGTTATACCGTTATTTAGCGACCACGCCAGATAGGTACAGTTGTTTTGGTAAGCGAGCGACGGATGTGGAGTTTGTGCAGTTTGGCGAACGATTTCCCGAGGCTCAGTGCCTTGATAGCTTGATTCAATCATTGTTTCAACGTCTGTGTGCTAACCGTTCAGCTACATCACTACAGGATTTTGGTGAGTTTCATTTTATTAGTCAAACTCCTCAGGGGATCTGTCTCGGCAAAGTCATCCCTAGCGCAGACAAGTCTGGACGCGAATATCCTTTAGCCGTGATTGTGAAGAGCCAGCAACAACACTATCAACAGCAAATATTTTTGCTACCGTATCGATATCACGAGCTATATGATCTGTCACTAAATTCCGAGCCTGGATCACTGCCGCAACGCATCGAAGCAACGCTTGCTAATGTGCCAGATAAAGCCACTGTGTTATCGACCTGTCTTAGCGATTTGCGCTCACTCAGTGTAGGAGATTATCTAACAGCTTGTCCTTTTCAAGCCAGCGAAACTGGATTCATAGCAGTCTTATCAGGTAACATAAAAAAAATTTTAGCTAATGATCCCCTTTGCTTACCATTGCCGAATGATCAAACCGTTACCGCCAGTGTTGCATTTTGGCTTTATTGCTTTAGTCATTCAATGACGGGTGATACGGTGCAGGTGATTTGGCGGCGTCCACCTAATGCAAGCGCGGCCTGGCTTTATCTATGGCAATCGCCGGTGACGGCAGAAAGATTCAGTGAACTACTGGTAGAACAATATGCCCTGAGTCAGCTAGTCTGTACAGACACAGTGACCACTATTGATGAAGCAAGACACAGAAGTTTATTTAGTCTATTAGAAGATCAATCTAGCTTTTCGCACCAGAGCTATTTTTGATGCAGAAAAGGGTAAAAAATTAACGAAAAAGCGGAATGTCGGATCAATGGGTCGAAAAATCGGAATAATGCATCCAATCCATGGCTGCGCTGGTCACATCGGTGACTTCAGCCCGTTCAGGTCCCTGCCAAAGCCATTTTTCGAGTGTATCAATTGCTGCATCATCACCACAGGCCACTACTTCAACGCGACCATCGGCAAGGTTTTTGGCGTAACCCGTGATCCCGAGTTTGTCTGCTTGGGCTTGAGTATTGGCCCGGTACCACACTCCTTGCACATGACCACTGACCCAGAATTTTTTACACACTTGTGCCATCACGAGGCCTTTTGGTGGGGTTTTAGGTGCATGAATTCTGCTAATTGATCAGCCGTCTGCAAACCGTAAAGTTTTGCTACTAATTGTCGCTGCGGTGAGAAGACAAAGGTTGCGGGCATGTGATCGACTTCGCCAACGCCCAGTCTGTCGCCAGGATTATTGGCCAGTAATACATAATCGATATGTTTGCGGGTGGCGAACTCTGCCATCGCGAGGCGTGCCATGCCATCAGGGTTGACGCCGAGCACGGCAACGTCGTCACCGTAGTTATGGGTCAGGGTATTTAATTCGTCGATTTCTTGATAACAGGATTTACACCACCATGACCAGTAATTCACAACTAACCATTTGCCATGGTATTGGGAGAAACGCACAGACTTGCCATTGCTGTCGATGCCATCAGGGCTACAAGCGGTAAGAATACTACAAATAAGTAAAATGAAACTGCAATGAAGTAATCGTGTCACGGTCCTTGTCCCCAAGCTATCGACTCAGGTTTTACTTTGGCAGAAATAATAGAATAAATCAATCAGACTTGGGTTTGAAAGCGCTGAATTGCTCAGCAACTTTTTCACACACCGCTTCCCAGGTGCCGAGTTCTGCTTGGCGGAATAATTCCATACTGGGGTACCAGGTGGTTTTGTTACCGGCATTGCTCCATAACCAATCGTGTTGCCAAGGTAGCAGGTTCCACACGGGGATGTTTAACGCTCCCGCTAAATGGGCAATATACGAATCCACACAAATGATTAAATCCATCCGGGTCATGGCTGCCGCGACATCAGCAATATCAGTAAAGTGTTCACTGAGATCATGGATTTGAGAGTCTTGTTTTAAGCCATCAGCAATAGCATTGTTGGGCTGCAGACTGTAGATGCGGGTATTCTTGCGCGACGTTAGAGTGTCTAATGCAGCCAGTGGACAATGGGCTGTACTTTGTAAATCAGCACTGTGTTTGCTGTACCAGAAAAAACCCACTGTCGTTGTTTTTTTGTCAGTTTTAATGAGTGCCTCCCACGGTTTGATAATGTCTTTGTCGAGTTTGAAATAGGGTACTTTGTGGGGAATTTTTTTGAGGTTTGGTACAAACAATTCACCAAAGTCTTGAATGGGAATGTGCATATCGAATTTCGGTTTGCGTTTGCCATGTACAATGACTTTGTCGACATCTTTGTGTTGTTCAAATAAACGCACAAGCTCTGGTTGTGCGTTAACAATAATAGTAGCATCTTTGTGTTTGATACTATCGATAAAACGAGCAAACAAAATACTATGCCCGAATGAAACTTCATTATTAATAAGTAATGTCTCGCCTTTTTTGAGGGGTTTGCCGTCAAAATGTTTTTTGCGGCTAGTAATTTTGAGTGATTTATACAGAGGTAACTTCAGTCGCCATTGGTATTCTGACCAGGCTTCATCGGTCATTGCCGCACGCAACAAAAACAAGCTGTGATCAAAATGCGGTTGTGGTTCTTTCTTATTAAGACTAATAGCCGCTTCATAATAGTACTTAGCGTCATCAATACGATTTTGCACAATAAAGACTTGAGCAAGTTTGGTATAGGCCGGCAAATAATCAGGATCGTTATTAATGGCTTGTTGGAAATAGCTGGCAGCTTCGGCGAATAGGCCTTTGTCCGCCATCAATAAACCCACATTATAATAGGTCACAGGACAATCGCCATTGAGACTCAAGGCTCGTTGCAATTGATCGATAGCTTCATCGAGGCGAGCTTGTTGTTTTAAGACTAAACCCAAATTATAAAACAAGGTCGGGTTGTCGGGATTAAGTTCGGTGGCAGCACTGAGTAATTCCTCGGCCCGCTCTGTTTGACCACTACGCTGGGCGATGATGCCCATTAAGTTTAATACTTCCCAGCGGTCGGGATTATTCAGTAATAAGCTTTTGCAAAACTCAATACAGTCTTTGATTTGACCTTCCTCAAAGAGCTTCTTTGCCAGTATATGATGGGTGCTGCTATGGGCACCAATCACATGCTGTAGCTGGGGGGTGGCTTTGCTGGCTTTTGCTGCTTTTGTCATTGCTCTCTCGGGCTATTCATAGAATACAGAGTGCTCCATAATAATAGGACGCACTCCTGTCAGTATAGACTATTGATTATGCGGTGGTAGCTACCATTTCCCGTTTTAGATCCTGCAAGATCCCTTCTGCTGGGGCGTTGCTGTGGTAGGCATAGATAAGCGCCCCCTGGGGGTTGACCAAATACAGAACAGGCCGATTATCCGCTCGGACCAACTCTGGCACGAGTTGGTTGAATTCATTGAATTCCGATGGGGTTAAGGTGGCATATTGGGCCGTGGGGTATTGGCTCTCCACCAGTTGGTAAATAGGGTTATCGGTTTCTTTGGGCAAGCTGACCACTAATCGGGCAACCCGATTGCCTTGGCTTTTGAGACCGGTGCGGACCTGGCCCATTTTGTATACAGTATCAATGCACGCTTCCCGGCAAGCCACAGGCGTCATATAAAGTAAAATCCAACGGCCGCGATAATGGGAAAAGCTTAACGGTGAGCCATCGGCACCAATCATTTGAATTGTGTCTAGAGATACTGGTGGCATGATAGCGGTACCAACATTGAGACCAGATTCCTGCCAAATGCCACGATTGCTGTAGACTGCGATAGCGATCATGACAGGGGCTAAAAACATCAAAAAAATCATCAGCCGCGTGCGCTGCTTTTGTTTCTTCTCGAGTTCCGGGCGTTCTTCGACTTTGGTAATTTTAATTCTAGCTTCTTCGCTCATCAAGCGGATGATCCTTTTGCTGCATTAAGTGACTAAGCATAAACCATTTGGTTTGTTTTTCAATAGTCGCTTATAGCCAATAAACGAACACGAACAAAAACAACCATACCACATCGACAAAGTGCCAATACCAAGCAGAAGCTTCGAAAGCAAAATGGTGCTCTTCGTCAAAATGTCCGCGCAAACAGCGGGCTAAAATAACCATCAACATGATGAGACCAATAGTGACGTGAGCACCGTGAAAGCCCGTCAGCATGAAGAATGTTGTGCCGTAAATGCCGGAACTCAAGGTCAAACCGTAGTGATGATGGGCTAAGATATATTCATAAACTTGGCAACCCAGGAATGTCAGTCCCAACACGATAGTCAGGGTCAGGCCAAAGATCATGACTTCGCGTTTGCGGTTTTTCAAAGCCCAATGGGCCCAGGTTAAAGTCACGGCACTGCTTAATAACAATACAGTATTTAACGCAGGGATCCCCCACGCACCGATGACTTTATCGGGACCGGGAAATAATTCAGGATTAGGATTTTTGAACAATGGCCATGTTGCTTGGAAGTGGGGCCAGAGCAAGGCATGGGTGGCATCGCCATGGCCTAAACCACCGAGCCAGGGCACGGCATAGACCCGCGCATAGAATAACGCACCAAAAAAGGCCGCAAAAAACATCACCTCTGAGAAAATAAACCATATCATCCCCCACCGGTAAGAACGCGCCACCATGGGACTGTGTAAACCTTGTTGAGCTTCGGCAATACTGTTAGCAAACCAACCAAACATCACGCCGACGATCAATAATGATCCCGGCAAGAACATGCCCCAGCCAGTATTGTTGTTGCCATGGAGCAAATTCACCGTACCAGCGGCGAAGAAGAATAAGCCAATTGCGCCAATGATGGGCCAGTAACTGGTGGCGGGGACATAATATCTGGGGGTCATGAAGCATCCTTTGCTGTAAAAGTCCGCGATTTATTAAGCCTACATCTATGATAGACTTCTCGCAACAGTAGGGCTTATGTAAAACGCGCTTTGCATCGTTTTCCAAAAGCCCTACAAACGCCTAAGTTTTAATTTGTAATAAGAGGGTTATTCATGCAAATCGCATTGATCGCCGCCATGGCCAAGAATCGTGCTATCGGAAAAGATAATCAATTACTCTGGCACTTGCCGGCGGATTTGGCCCATTTTAAGGCATTAACCTTGGATAAACCCATTGTCATGGGCCGCAAAACCTACGAATCTATCGGCCGCCCTCTGCCGCGTCGGCAAAATATCATCGTGACTCGAGATGAGGCCTATACAGCTGAGGGTTGTGAAGTGGTGCACAGTTTGCCAGCGGCGTTGGATTGTGGTCATGACGCCACCGAGATAATGATCATCGGCGGGGCTGGGATTTATGCCCAAGCTATCGACATGGCCCAGCGCATGTACCTAACTATGGTAGATGTGGAATTGCCCGGTGATTGTTTTTTTCCGCAATGGGATCCCAATGAATGGCACGTGGTGGAGCGCGAGCATCATCAAGCCGATGATAAGAATGCTTACGACTATACGTTTATGACCCTGGAACGCTAGTCAATACTATGAACGTGGATGATTTTGTCATCGCCTAATCGTATCGCCGTTAACCCATTCCCCCAAACACAACCAGTGTCTAGGGCAAATACGCCCTGTACGTCGGCGTGACCTTCAAGGGCGGCCCAATGGCCGAAGAGAATTTTTTCGTTAAT
Source organism: Legionellales bacterium (assembly GCA_002709565.1). Lineage (GTDB taxonomy): Bacteria > Pseudomonadota > Gammaproteobacteria > UBA1113 > UBA1113. The sequence continues at coordinate 22,229 of PAPY01000040.1, forward strand.
GGCTTCGCGGTCAGGAACCAAGAACCAGGGCTTAAAACCTTGGGGAGCTTTAGAGGCTGGGCCCTTTTCCCTTAACGACAAGGTGCCTGTATCATCACAAAAACGCATGCGGGTAAAACTGTTCACAATAAAACGCAGCCGATCCCAGTCCGCAAGACTGCCTTCCCACAGGCTTGGCCTATCGCCATACATGTGCTGAAAGAAACTGCGATAATCGTTGCCTCGTAGGACGTCTTCTAATTCTGCCGCGTAACCGATGGCATCATCCAAGGTCCAAAATGGATAAATGCCCGCGTGTACTAACACGTACCCCTGTTGTTGATGAATAATGGGTTGCAGGCGCAGCCATTCACACAGTTCTAAGCGGTCCGGCGCATTGAGGACATCGCCGAAGGTATCGACGGGGCGTGGTTGTTCAAGACCATAATGCACTGCCAACATGTGTAAGTCGTGGTTACCCAGCACGGTGATGGCACTAGTACCTAGAGATTTAACTAAACGTAATACGTCCAGCGAGTTAGGACCGCGATTGACTAAATCACCGGTGAACCAGAGGGTATCCTGGTCGGGATTGAAGTCTATAGTCTCCAGTAAGTTCTGTAGCTCGCGGTAACAGCCTTGCACATCACCAATGGCATAGGTAGCCATCAGTCATCGTCCAAGGTTAAAGCTAATACATTACAAGGTAAGGCGTGTAAAAGTGAATCCGCGGTAGAGCCCATCAACAAGGCCAGGCCGTGTTTGTCATGGGCACCGACAACAATCAGATCACAGCTAATTTCGTGGACCAGTTTGACGATTTCGTCTTTTTTTGAGCCCACTAATACCCAGCGATTGTCCTCAGGGATATTCAGTTCACTGGCTTGTTTGGCCAAGTGTTCATGGGCTTGCTCTTCGAGGGATTTTTCCACATCCAAGTCTAAGGGCACAGCAAACTCACCACTGCCATAGAGCATCGGTGAATGTTCAATCACATGCACCAAACTCAGCTTGGCATGCAAATCTTCAGCCAATTGCTTCGCCTTGACGGCAATCGTGTAACTGCCATCGCTCAAATCAGTGGTAAAAAGAATATGTTTAAAACTGCCCATAGTCGTCGCTCCGTCCAAGATTTGGATCATCTTAAACGAAGCGTCTGTGAAGATCTAGCGGGAGGTCATAGTTGCTTTAAGCTCTTTATTAAGAGCATCTTCATCGCGGTGGTATCCCACCCCCCAACAAGCCAATGCTACAATACTACCCACTAAAATGGCTGTTGATGTTGCGGCTGAGGTCAGGAATATCAACAATAAAGCCGTGGGTATGCCGATGGCAAGGCCAACAGCCATACCAGCCAATGAGCCCTTGTTGCGGCTAAAAAATCCTTGAGGATTTGCAGAGGCGGGTTGTTCTTGACGTGGTTGAAATTCTCTTTGACCAGTGCCGAAGTTCTCCATAGAGCCAGTTTTGGGAGAGTGGTCCATTGCTAGGATTATGTCACCATCTTCATGAATATTAGGTCCTCCTTGGTATGGTACTGTTGTATCTATTGAGTGGGGCTGTTCAGATGGGCGTTTATCAAGTGAAGCTAATATCGCAAGTTCAGTTGCAAACCGCTTCTCTGAGTTTTCTGTATACCCTGCACAAGTAAGGTCTTCATCATGCACATAAAATTCATTGCCGGTGGCTGCTGGCTGACACATCACTCTGAATGTTCTATCGTTATATTTAACTGTATGGGCCACAAATACTGGAGAACTCATCACTAATCCTCTCTTGTCTTTATTAGTCCGGCCATTGTAACAAAATTTGGACAAAATGCAAGGGCTTTGATGTTTCATTGATGCCCTGTGATATACTGTGCTTCATTTATAGGACTATGGGAGCAACCCTTGCGTTTTTTGTATAACTGCTTGATATATTGTGCGATGCCCTTTGCTTTGTTGCGGCTGGTGTGGAAGTCGCGGCGCACGCCGGCCTATTTGAAACGCTGGAACGAACGTTTTGGTTTTGTGGATTTGCAATCAGCCCAGGGGGGGATTTGGGTTCATGCGGTCTCCGTGGGTGAAACCATTGCCGTGGTGCCACTGATTAAACGCTTGCAAGCCAGTCATCCGGATTTACCTATTACGGTGACCACCATGACCCCGACCGGTTCCGAACGGGTCACCACCATGCTTGGCGATACCGTGCATCATACCTATGTGCCCTATGATTTGCCCGGTGCCATGAAGCGTTTTCTCAAACGTCTACAACCCCGTTTGTGTTTAATCATGGAAACCGAAATTTGGCCGAACCTATTACACCAATGCCAACGTCAGGGGGTGCCGACCTTGCTTGCCAATGCTCGCATGTCAGCGAAGTCTGCCAAAGCCTATCGACGTGTTGCCCGTTTCAGCAAATCTATGATCAACGAAATCACTATCATCGCTGCCCAAAGTGCCAGTGATGCTGCTCGCTTTCGTGAACTGGGCGCCACTGCCGAACAACTCCATGTTACCGGGAGTGTGAAATTTGATGTGACGATTCCTGCTAGTCTGCACGAGAAAGCCGCCGTGTTTCGTGCCCGTTGGGGCGGGACACGCCAAACCTGGGTAGCAGCGAGCACCCACGAAGGCGAAGAAGAACTGGTCCTCAAAGCCTTCGCTAAAGTACTTGAACAATTACCGGATACTTTATTACTCTTAGTCCCCCGTCACCCAGAGCGTTTTGCCAAAGTCGCAAGTCTGTGTGAAAAACACGGCTTCGCCACGGTCTTACGCAGTCACAATCAACCTTGTTTGGCTGAGACAAAAGTGTTCTTAGGCGATTCCATGGGTGAGCTGGGTGCCTATTACGCCGCTAGTGACTTAGCCTTTGTTGGCGGGAGTTTAATTCCCATCGGCGGCCATAATCTATTAGAACCAGCGGCGGTGGGTGTTGCTGCTATCACTGGACCTAATGTCTTTAACTTCACCGAAATCACGCGTTTGTTAATGGAAGCGGGAGCGGTAAAACTGGTCCAAGACTACCACGCCCTGGCTGAACAAGTCATTGCCTTATTGAATGACCGTGATGCTCGGTCCAAAGCCGGCCTCGCCGGCCAACAAGTGGTTGAACAAAACCGCGGTGCCGTCGATGCCCATCTGGCATTGATTGATGGGATTGTGGCGGGCTCATCTAGTCCTAGTCAGCAAACTGCGCCAGAATGTCATTCTTCCCCATAAGCAATTTGCGCATCAATGGAGCCATAGTAAATGTGGTCGCGCCATTCTTTGGTGTAGCCCACCAATTTGTCATTGAGCAAGCGGGATAAAATATTCGAGATATAACTGGGGTTTTTCTCCAAAGCTTCGGCAATTTCCTTAACTTGCAAAGGGCCGGTTTGAACAATAGTTTTTAGGACGGCTTCTTCATTATCGGTAAGTTTAAAGCCTTTGATCCGACTTTTTGCATAGTCAATAACGATAGGTTTCGCAAGAGCCAACGTAATTCTATCCGTTAAAGTGCCGACTTGTAGTGTATTAAATAATCGATTTAACAAACCAAAGACATAACGTAGACGTCCATTAGTGATGCTATAAAGGTAGAGCAATACGTCTTTATCCACCGGTAATTCCACATGTTTATTGACACGATAGGTTTCGACACGTTTTTGAATTAAAGCTAGATAGTTATCTTCTGATAAAGGGGTAATTTCAGTTTCATGGGCAATAATGTCATCGAGCCTGTCAACTTCTTGAGCGATAAAGTGACGCAATGATATGTCGCCTACCAAGAGCCAGCTTGAACCATTAATCTGAAAATAATCCCGCATAATATTGAGTAGTGATTTGATATGCTCTTCTTTCTGTACAACGCCAATATCAAGATTATTGAGTTGGATCAGAATGCCATACTTGTAACCGAGTTCATAACTGACTTCAATCAAGTCTTCTAAATGTTGCGATAATACTTGAGTCGGCATTACCATTGGCTGGGTAACACTGCCAGAATGGCCATAGTTAGTACCAATACCAAATGCAGAAACACCAAATGAGCGGTACATCTCTGTTACCCGCCTGACAACGGCTTTTGCTTCGGTGAATTTGGGTGAGTCTTTGACTTCTTTGAAATGATTCAATTCAAGGGTTGAAATGAGATTAGCGATGACTGCTGCAAGCAATGTGTCAGCATTCCAGTTAGGTTCGACTCGGATCTCACTGGTGGGTGTGAGATATTTTTTTTCTTGTTCAGCTTGGAAACGTAAGTAGTTGCCAAATGATGTCGTGCCAACACCGCGGGATCCCTCTATCACCATGACGATATTGTTGGAATGTAAGGCAAATTGACATTGCTCCATCTTGTCCGTATTGCCGGTATAGAGCGTCAGAGTATTACTAGTGATGGGTTGTGTTTTGAAGGGCTCATTGCTGAATCCCAGGGAGTCCCATTGCATTTGAAATTCCTCATATCACTAAAATGTACGTTCCAGTGATTATATCACAAATATTTCTTATATCACTAAAAACTTCTTATATAAGAAAATTTTCTTATATAATAAAAATTATTGGCGCAGTGTGATATGATGGTAACCTCTTGATTTATATGAAATTGCTATTATTTGGCCGCCTCGATATGTTACTAAAATAAGTAACGTTACTTTTTTTAGTCTCGGGGTAGTAACATGTTATCCAGGCGTGTGGCTAGAGTTAGCTATTTGATTTTGATGGATTTTCCTAACCGGCATTCCGCACCAGTCTTGCGCATAAAAGGGTAAAAACTCAACTCAAAATGCTCAGGTATTGCATATACATTCCGCTTTATCGTTAATTTTTTATCCTTTTCTGCATCAAAAATAGCTCTGTGCGAAAAGCCGGTTCCTAAGCAAATGGCTTTGGTAGCTCTACTGCGGATAATTGATCGCCCTTAGGCTTGGTCATGGAGGGGACCTTGGCTTTGTCGGCGGGGGCGGTTGCTGATTTCGCGGCATCGGTTGCCGTGTTAGAAGAGGCGCTGGCTTTTGTCTGGGGGGTTGTTTTGCTTGCCGGTGCTTTGCTGGCAGTTTTAGGCTTACTGCTGGATTTGGCTGCTGTGGTTTTTGCTTTAGCGGGGGTTGCTTTTGCATCGGGGCCTGGTGTGGAAGGAGCTTGCTTGCTTGTCGGTGTCGTGCTTGGCGCAGTGGATGAACTTGAGCCAGTCGCACCGGTGGCTTTCTTTTCGGATTCTTCCAGTCGATTAATTTCTTCGTCAGTGCCACCTGTGATTTCACCACTCAACTCCATGTGGCCGGCGGGTTTGCTTTCTTTTAAGGAGTCAACGGTGATGTCCTTATAGGATGGGCGGTTCTTAGTGAGCCAGGCATTGATTTCACGAATATCATTCAAGCTCAAGGTCCCCGCTGCTTCTTTGAGGGCAATGGTAGCCTTGATGTAATCGTATTGGTCGCGGGAATATTGGCGCTGGGTGTCATAGAGATTACGTTGGGCTTCTAACACGTCTAACATGGTTTGAGTGCCAACTTTGTAACCTTCGATGGTGCTGCGTAGTGATGCTTCATTAGACACAATCGCTTGGCGGTCGGCTTTTACCTTACTGATCCCAGCAACAATATTGTTATAACTTTGACGAGAATCAGTTACCACAGCACGGTAAGTGATCTCGCGTTGGTCAAGCGCGCCTTGATAATCGTACTCTGCTTGTTTGGTTTCGGCCATTACCAGTCCCCCTTCAAAAACAGGGAGCGCTAATTGTACACCGACGCTGCCAACACGGCTGTTGGTCGTACCAACGGGGGTGCGGCTCGTCTTTGAGCGATCAAAACCGGCGACTGCATCCACGGTGGGCAGATGACCAGAACGTTGAACCTTGATTTCATCTTTGGCCGCCTCAGCCGTCCAACGCGCGGCTTGCAGGTTCCAGTTTTGTTTGGTCGCGGTGTCTACCCACTTGTCGACATTCTCAGGTTCAGGTGTCACTAACGGCACTTCTGATCGCAAACCGGCCAAGTGTGTATAGTAAACCCCGGTGATCTCACGCAGATCTTCACGGGTATTGATGATGGCGTTTTTGGCGGCAATCTCGGTGGCAATAATATTGTCATATTCTGCTTGAGCTTGGTACACGCCAGTGATGGGCACGAGACCAACTTTGAATTGTTGGCGGACTTGATCCAGTTGACGATAGGTGGAACGTTTTTCAGCTTCTGTGTAACGCAAGTCGTCTTCTGCTTGTAATATATTGAAGTAAGCCGTAGAGGTACGGCTTATCAAACTCTGTGCGGCAGCCGCATAGGTGGCATCGGCAGCTTTCACCCCAGCTTTAGCTTCACCTAAATTTGCCCAGGCTTGTAAATCAAAAATAGGCTGGGACAGGGTGATATCATAACCGTGGCTGATGAAATCATAGGTTGGGTCGGCCAAACCCGCATTGAGGCCTGTGGATGTCAGTGCACCAGTAGACTTGTTATCCGCCCAATTCTTCAGTCGATTGGCAGAGGCATTAAGACTCGGTAACAAGAAGGCACGACTGATGGGCACATTTTCGTGCTGTGACAATTGCTCAGCTTGGGCTGCTTTGTAAGTGGGATCACTGCTCAAGGCTTGGTTGAAAACTTCGACTAAGTCTTCAGCCGCCGCCAGGCTGCTAAAACTTAAGCATGCCGCGCCGACAGTGACAAGTGGTAACCATTTTTTCATCATAGTTCAACTTTAAAGAGTTACTGGCCTAGTGTCAAAAGATAAAATCAGCCCGGCTGACAGTTTGACTCAAGGGTGGGATCACGGTTTCGAATAAAGTGTCATTGCGCCAGTCATTTTCACCAACCCGAGTGATGAGCGTTGCTTCCATCGGTGCATCTTTGCCCAAAATAACAAACAAACGGCCGCCGATAGCGAGTTGTTGTTTGAAGGCTTGGGGTAATGCCGGCATAGAACCGGTGATGCAAATGACATCGTACGGTTTTTGTTTATCCCAACCGGTTGCAGCATCGCCTTGTTGTAAAGTGACATTGGTAATGCCGAGTTCGGCTAATTTGTCACCAGCAGTTTTGATAAAACCGTCATCCATGTCGACACTGTAAACATGCTGGCCGAGTTTTGCTAAGGCCGCCGTAACGAAGCCGGAGCCGGTGCCAATTTCGAGGATTTTGTCAGTTGCTTTGATAGCCAGAGATAAGAGCATCTTTGCCTCAATGCTTGGTGTCATCATTTGTTGGCCATGGCCTAAGGGAATATTGATATCGGCAAAGGCTAAGTCTCGGTATTCAAGAGGGACGAATTTTTCCCGTGGTAATTCCGCGAGCAAATCTAACAGTTGTTCATCAAGAACATTGGTGGTGCGTAATTGGCGCTGGATCATATTGCTGCGAGCTTGTTCAATATTCATCATGTTGGTGTGCCCTTTCGTCGGTGTCATTAAGACGGTAGAATGCCGCAATGAGGTGCCGATGACAAGCGAAAATTGAGCGCAATTGCGTTACAATGGCTGCAGCTGAATAACAATCCTTTACATGAGACATTTATGGCAGAAACTTATACCGCAGAATCAATAGAAGTCTTAAGTGGTCTAGAACCGGTGCGTTTGCGCCCGGGGATGTATACCGATACCCGTAACCCCAATCATATTGCCCATGAAGCAATCGACAACAGTGTCGATGAAGCTATCGCCGGCCATGCCCGGGAGGTGCATGTCACCTTATATAAGGATGGCTCACTGGAAGTTGCCGATGATGGCCGTGGCATGCCGGTGGATATTCACCCTGACGAAAAAATTTCTGGCGTCGAATTGATCATGACCCGCCTCCATGCCGGGGGTAAATTCTCCCACAAAAATTATGAATTCTCCGGTGGTCTCCATGGTGTGGGGATCTCGGTTTTAAATGCTTTGTGCAAGCAAGTGATTGTACAAATTAAACGGGATGGCCAATTGCACGAAATTCGTTTTGCCGATGGCGAGAAGACCAAGGACTTAAATGTCGTCGACAGTGTTGGCAAGCGCAATACCGGTACCACTATCCAGTTTTGGCCCGACGAAAAATACTTTGACAGTCCGAAGTTTGCCGTGGGCAGACTCAAACATGTGTTAAGAGCAAAGGCTGTGTTATGTCCGGGTCTTAAGACGACGTTTTATGACGAAAAGACCAAAGAACGTCACGAATGGTATTACGAAGATGGCCTGCAAGCGTATTTGTTAGATACGCTGGGTGATCTACCCCGCTTACCAGAAGAGCCTTTTATCGGTTCCTTTAGCGGTAACCTTGAAGCGGTGGATTGGGCTGTGGCTTGGTTACCAGAAGGCGGCGAAGGGGTTGAAGAAAGTTACGTTAACTTAATTCCAACCGCGCAAGGTGGTACTCACGTTAATGGTTTGCGTACCGGCTTACTTGAAGCCATGCGCGAGTTTTGTGAGTTTCGTAATTTATTACCGCGGGGGGTGAAGTTAACCGCCGATGATATTTGGGAAAGTTGCGCCTATATCTTGTCGGTGAAGATACAAGATCCGCAATTTGCTGGACAAACCAAAGAACGTCTCTCATCGCGTCAATGTGCAGCTTTCGTCTCAGGCGTGGTGAAAGATGCGTTTAGTTTATGGTTAAATCAACACGTGCAGTTGGGCGAACAATTAGCGGAGCTAGTGATTAGCCAGGCACAAAAACGCCTACGCAAAGGCAAAAAAGTCGCCCGCAAAAAAGTCACCACGGGTCCAGCATTACCGGGTAAATTAGCAGATTGCTCGAGCCAAGAACCGATGGCGTCAGAATTGTTTTTAGTCGAAGGTGACTCCGCGGGTGGCTCTGCCAAACAAGCCCGTAACCGCGAATTCCAAGCAATCATGCCCTTGCGCGGTAAGATCCTTAATACTTGGGAGGTGGATCCCACCCAAATCTTAGGCTCCCAAGAAGTGCATGACATTGCTGTTGCTATGGGTATCGACCCGGCAGCAGATAGCCTCGAAGGTTTACGTTACGGCAAAATTTGTATTTTGGCAGATGCGGATTCTGATGGTTTGCATATTGCGACATTATTATGTGCACTCTTCTTACGTCATTTTAAATCATTAGTAAAGGCAGGCCATGTGTTCGTAGCAATGCCGCCGTTGTATCGTATTGATGTGGGCAAAGAAGTGTTTTACGCCTTGGATGATGGTGAGAAGCAAGGCATTCTAGACCGCATCGCCGCCGAAAAACTCAAAGGCAAAATCAACGTGCAACGCTTCAAAGGCTTAGGTGAAATGAATCCCATGCAATTGCGTGAGACGACCATGGATCCCGACACCCGCCGTTTAGTGCAATTGACCATCGACGATGGTGACGATAGTCATCAAGTGATGGATATGTTACTCGCGAAAAAACGCGCCGCAGATCGCAAAGCCTGGTTAGAAACCAAAGGCAATTTAGCAGAGGTATAATGATATGGCTGAAACCAGCGCAAGTATTGAAGGTATCGAACAACTACCGTTAAAAGTATTCACCGAGAAAGCCTATCTCGATTACTCCATGTATGTGATCATGGACCGAGCGCTTCCCAATATTGGTGATGGCTTAAAGCCCGTGCAACGACGTATCGTTTATGCGATGTCAGAGTTGGGCCTCAAGGCTACCGCCAAATACAAAAAATCCGCTCGTACGATTGGTGACGTGTTGGGTAAATTCCACCCCCATGGTGATTCAGCCTGTTACGAAGCTATGGTGCTGATGGCGCAGTCATTTTCTTACCGCTATCCCTTAGTGGATGGGCAAGGTAACTGGGGTTCCCCCGATGATCCGAAGTCATTTGCGGCAATGCGTTATACCGAAGCGCGTTTGTCACCTTATGCTGAGGTATTATTGAGTGAACTTGGTCAAGGTACGGTTGATTGGGTGCCTAACTTCGATGGCACACTTGATGAGCCTGCCACACTCCCTGCCCGTTTGCCCAATATTTTATTGAATGGCACCACGGGTATCGCAGTAGGGATGGCGACGGATATTCCACCCCATAACCTCAAAGAAGTCGCATCGGCCTGTATACATTTACTGGAAGATCCGAAAGCCACATTGAGTGATTTGTGCAAACACGTTAAAGCACCAGATTTCGCCACAGAAGCCGAAATCATCACCCCGCAAAAAGACATCCAAGCCATTTATAAGACCGGTCACGGTTCTGTACGCATGCGCGCAGTGTATAACAAAGAAAATGGCGATATCGTGATTACTGCACTGCCTCATCAAGTCTCTGGTGCCAAGGTGCTTGAGCAAATCGCCAGTCAAATGCAAAACAAAAAATTACCCATGGTGGCCGATCTCCGCGATGAATCAGATCATGAAAACCCCACCCGCTTAGTCATCGAGCCCCGTTCTAACCGTGTTGATATTGAATCATTAATGAATCATTTGTTTGCGACCACCGATCTTGAGCGCAGTTACCGGGTCAATTTAAATATGATCGGCATTGATGGCCGACCTCAGGTTAAAGCCCTTGATACTATCCTCAAAGAGTGGCTTGAGTATCGCCAAGCCACGGTGCGCAAGCGTTTGCAATACCGTCTCGATAAAGTTCTTGCCCGCTTGCACATTCTTGATGGTTTGTTGATTGCATTCTTGAATATCGATGAAGTGATTAGGATCATTCGTGAAGAAGATAATCCAAAGCAAGAACTCATGCAGCGTTTTAAACTGAGTGACAAACAAACCGAAGCGATTTTAGATTTAAAATTACGCCACTTGGCACGACTCGAAGAAGTCAAAATCCGCGGTGAGCAAGAAGACTTGGCCGCTGAGCGTGACACCCTTGAGAAGACCTTAGGTTCCAAAGCCCGTCTCAAAACACTTATCCGCAAAGAAATCACCGCGGATGCAGAGAAATACGGCGACGATAGACGTTCGCCGTTAGTGGAGCGCGGCGAAGCCCAAGCCATGAAAGAAACCGATCTAATGCCAACGGAACCGGTCACGGTTGTACTATCCAAAAAAGGCTGGGTGCGTGCGGCTAAAGGTCATGAGGTGGATGCAGAGAACCTTAATTACAAGAGCGGTGATAGTTATCTGTCATCAGCCAAAGGCCGCAGTAATCAGCACGCGATATTCCTGGATACCACCGGACGCACTTATGCGGTAATGGCTCATAGCTTGCCGTCTGCCCGTGGTCAGGGTGAACCATTAACCGGTAAATTAAACCCACCTGCAGGCGCATCGTTCACTGATGCCATTATGGCGCCGGAAGATCAATTATTGTTGTTTGCGTCAACCGCAGGCTATGGTTTTATCGTCAAGACCGAAGAATTGATCAGCAAGAACCGCGCCGGTAAAGCCATGCTTAAAGTGCCCAAAGGTTGCACGGTGGTTTCGCCGCAACCAGTCGCTGATTTGGACAATGATTACATTGCGGCGGTGACTAACGAAGGCCGTTTGTTGATTTTTGATGTGAAAGATTTACCGCAATTGTCTAAGGGTAAGGGCAACAAGATCATTGGCATCCCTTCGGCTCGCGCAGCTAGCGGCGAAGAGTACTTAGTCAATGTTGCTGTGTTTAATGACAAGCAAGCGTTAAAAGTCTATGCCGGCAAACGCCATATTACCTTGAAATTTAAAGATCTCGAACATTACATCGGCGAACGCGGCCGACGGGGCAACAAGTTACCCCGCGGTTACCAAAAAGTCGATAGGATGGAGATTGCAGAGTAAAAACCTTAACCACAAGGACACGCTATGGGAAAATTAATTGGCGGGATGTTACTGATTGTCGGGACATCCATTGGTGCAGGGATCTTAGCCTTGCCAGTATCGACGTCAGAGGCGGGTTTTATCGGTTCTAGTTTGTTCTTGCTGGGTTGTTGGATGCTCATGACCTTTTGCGCATTCCTCATCCTTGAAGTGAATCTCTGGCTACCCCAGGGTAGCAATATGATATCTATGGCCAAAAAGACTTTAGGCCCCTACGGTGCAGCCGCCGCATGGTTTGTGTATCTATTGTTGCTATACTCCCTACTCTGCGCCTATGTGGATGGCGGTACCGATGTGTTTACCAGTCTTTTGCATATGGCAGGATTACCTATCCCAGAATGGGGTAGCGCGCTGATTTTTACTATTATCCTAGGCTACATCGTCTATCTCGGCACCCGTTCTATCGATTATGCGAATCGCGCCTTGATGTTCATCAAATTGGGTAGCTTTTTTGTATTATTATTTTTGGTGTCCAATCATATAAAGTGGGAACAGCTACTGCATAGTGAACCCCACAAATTATTAGCCTCAGTGATGTTGATGATAACCTCGTTTGGCTATGCGACTATTTTGCCAAGTCTCAGGACCTATTTTAACAGTGATGTCGTAGCATTGCGCAAAGTGGTGATCCTCGGTAGTTTAGTACCGCTGATTTGTTATATCTTGTGGGAGCTAGTGATTTTGGGCTCTTTGCCTTTAGAGGGTGACCACGGTTTGATTTATATTTTGAAGACCGGGCACACCACCAGTGAATTAATGGCTGCGCTGGATTTCTTTATCCACTCGGATTTAATTACTGATATTTCGCGGATTTTTATTTCCATCAGTGTATTGACCTCGTTCCTCGGGGTAGCATTGTCACTGTCGGATTTTCTCTCTGATGGCTTGAAATGGCCTAAGCAAGGTTTTGGCAATATTAAAGTGTATAGTTTAACCTTTATCCCACCGTTTATTTTTGTGATCTTTTATCCCACGGCATTTATCCTCGCATTAAAATACGCCGGCGTGTTTTGTATTTTACTGTTAGGCTTATTGCCTGTGGTTATGGCTTGGCGTGGCCGCTATCATCATCAATTGGATGCAAGCTTTCGTGTACCAGGCGGTAAAGTAACATTGCTCATTGCAGGTTTCATTACAGTTGTGTTAGCTATCTTTGGCCTATTGCAAGAATTGCAGTTGGTAAGTTTCTAATGTGGTTTTATGGCGTTAAAATATTAATCACTGCCTTGTTGGTAGTGGCGGTGTCAGAAGTCGCCCGTCGTAGCACCATTGCTGGTGCAGTATTAGCGTCAATTCCACTAGTGTCGTTTCTTGCGATTGTTTGGCTCTACATCCAAACCAAAAACACCCAACTGATCAGCCAACTGAGCCAAGATATTGTCTGGCTAGTGCTGCCATCACTGGTATTTTTTATCATGCTGCCCTGGCTATTGCGGCATAAATGGCATTTTTCAGTAGCTATCAGCTTGGCGACGGTGGCAACGATTATTTGCTACCTTCTGGTGTTATTAGTGCTGCGCTGGGTGCGATAATCCTATTAAGCGAGCTAACTGATTGATATATAACAAAAAACCATCATTTTTGATCATGCCCTGATCGATTAATCGTTTGTTGCATAATTCAAGTGACATCTAACCGTATATATGGTAGTATTCCGCCCCTAATGCTAATGAATAGACATGACACAGGATTATTACAATGAGTTATCCACCTGCCAGACCAAACCAGCGCGTGAATTCCACTGCTGAGACGGCAACAGGCACAACAGGCGACGTCAGGCCAAATTTTGAAGCCGAGTTGCGCTGGCGAGCAGATCTCAAAAATGCGCGTCGCGTAGAATACAGCGCACTACCTGGCCTTGAATATTGGCGCAATAATGCTGACAGTTATGCAGGATATGATGATCACCGTAGTGTTTATGATCATGAATTAGCTGATGGCATTGACCGTGGGGCAATCAACGACATATTCCAAGAGATTGAACAGTTATCAACTTTTGTCGATCAACTTAGAGAGTACCGCAGGTATTTGCCTAGAGACCAAGAAGAGTTTGCAATGGAATTCGAAGAATATTCTAAACGCTATCAAGACTTAAACTGTCAGCTTACAGAGTACAATGCGGCCATCGAGGCTGGCGGTGCGGTTACGCAAGGCCAAATGGTGGAATTATTACAGTTATTTATTGATTTAGTGGGTAATACAATCGAGTTGTACATCAAAATGTCTAAATTAACTAATCAATATAATAATATTAAGCAGCAGCTTGATAGGCTTAAAGCAGAGATTGACAAATCAGTACCTAAAGTTAGTGGTTCTCCCATGTTACGCAATCAATTATTAGCTGAATTAGGTTGGGAGGTAGAGCTTCATAATATCTCCACTAAAGGACGTGATAAGCGACTACGAACCCGAATTGTTAATAATGGACAACAGCAATGTGAAGAAGTTATTCCTTCAACAGAGGCGCAAATTCATCAACGTGTCCATAAGTTAAAACAAGTTTACGAGATGATTAATGCGTATTTAACCAAATCTGAATCTATGGAACTTGATGCGTCAAATAAAGAATTGGGGCTCGAAAGCCTTGAGTCAGCTGCCGATGTCAAAGAACTCCGTGACCATTTGCGAATTTTGCTCAATGTGCATGACCATACTCATCGGGATTACATCCACAATATGTATGAAATTATTTCAGAGAAATTCACAAAAAACTGCAGTGAAATCGGTAGCGATTATAAACATGAAGGTGCACCTATTCCCCATAATATGGTGTTTGGCAAGAACTTCATAGAAGAGATGGACAACCTCATGATGTATCAATTGCAACCGTTCATCATACGGATAGCTTTGCCTGGAATTATTAATGTTCTCATAGATTTTGAGAACGCACTAAAAGATCCTAAAGACCAGCCAATTCCTTTCCAGCCTTATAGAAGTCATTCTGCCACTACGGAAGAATGGAATGCAATGTTCATAACAGCCAATGACATGTCTAAAAACTTACAAGTATTTATAACGTTCTCGGAAAATTTTTCAGTAGAGAGTGAAATAGTGGAGATGGTTGGTGAGCTGAATAGCTATTGTATGTTGTATTTTGCGATGTTGACTATGTTTGAGGTTGGCACCCATGAACCAGCTGACCAAAATAAGCTTTATAATAACGCAAGCAATTTACAAAAGCTTATCCGCGATAAATTTATGCAGTGTCAAGAGCTGAAATCCTATTTACAAGAACAAGGCGATATTGATCAAAACGGTGCACCAGCGGAAGAAGTCACGGCTACGGTAGAATCCATGACTAGCGAACAAGAAGTGTATACTGCAACCCAGCGTGTAGATGCTACTCCACCGAAAGGGGCAGCCCAGCAAGTGGCGATGATGAGTAGTGTATTTGCTAGCCAAGAGAATGCACATCGCAACGGTAGTGATTCAAATGATAAATCATACCCAACAACGCCATCAAAGCCAAAACAACCCCTTGGTGAGGAAAGAGAGAGACTAGCAGACATCATGCGTGAGAAGCGGAGAACGGAAAAGCATGGAAATGGTGAGCAACGACGCTGTTTATTTCGCTAGCTGAAGAATACTTTATAATTTTTAATAACAATAAAATACAGGACAACACTATGCCAAATCCAAAAATAGCCACAGAGCCAACAATTAAGACGACCGATAACTCGATCACTAATATGACGGGCGCGCCTGCCGCAATCAGTTCGGCTCAGATAACCACGAGTGAGATAGTTGATGCCTTAGAAGATGCGCGTGCAGATATTGAGAGCTTAGCTGATGTTAACAAGCACTCAGAAAGCGTTCGTGCAGCAGCGCGACAGGAATTTATACGACTACAGTCAGAATATGTAGCAATCTGGGAAATGATTAATACCCTAAAAACAAAGGAAATAAAACCCAATGACATTGCAAGCATAATTTCGCAACTATACGACTTAACAATTGATGGATTGCAGTTCATTCATATGATCCAAGCGCTGTGGCAAATAACAGAAGACAAAATACAGAGCATGAGACTAAGCCGGTCCAGTCTTAGTCAATGCCTTGGTAAATTACCGCTTGACCTCAGTGTGTTACCAGGCGAACAGCTATTTCACCGACGTTATGGGTTATTGACCGATCTAGTATCGGACCTGCCTTTATTACTATCGGACATAGCAGCACCAGATGAATTAACCACAGAAGAGTCACTGATTGAAGTGCTGCGGTTGTTAGTGCCTGCATATGAATGCCTTTTGCAATACCGAGAGAGTCATGATGTTGCATTACTGGATAATTTACGTGAAGTTTATGGTATTGAGTTTGCGCGTGATCAAGTTGATAAGGTAATAACACATTTTGAGGAATTATTACAATGTCATGGTGAATTGACGCTGCGGAATTTAAGCAAAGACTTTGCGTGGCTTGAGGATGAGTTAGGGCCTTTGCAGTGCAGCTTACAACAAGCTCATAAGGCGACTCAGGGAAATATTATCAGTGTAGTGCTGACACGCTTAACCGATGCGGTGAGGTTGTTTGAGATAACCTACAATGATGGTGAGAAGAAGTTGTCTCAGGTGTTGCAGAGAACGGACTTCTTCAATCTTGAACAAGAGAATCTCAGTGAACTACTCCAGGAGTTACGAACTAAGTGTGATAAATTTGTCGCTATAGAAGCTGCACTCCCTGATGAAGCTGTATATCAAAATCTTCATAACTATGTCAGCGCCTTTGATAGATATTTAGTGCTTTTTAAGCACTTATTGGCAGTGGATACCGGTGCATTGGATGAAGAAATCAAAGTGATTTTACAATCACAATTGTGTGTCATCATCCAAGTTTGTCATTTCAAACACGAACAGTGTGTGCAAGAGCGGCTACGTTTGTATAAAGGGGATCGTATTGATTTCGCGGGTAAGGCATTAGCACTGCCTGCAGCAATGTTCTCAACCACTTCTGACATTGCCCCCGAGAGTGCAGCTGCTATAGCGCAGTTCGGTGTGCTCAAAGTTGGCAATCGTTGTGAGGCTGCACCTTCAGCACAGCCAGGCGCGCATTCTGATGAAGAGAACCAGGGAGAAGCCAGCCAGTTGCCCAGGGATGATGCTGCTGAAGCCTACAAACAAGCTCGGGTCGGGTTCGGGTCAGATGGCGGTGTTTAAGTGGGTTCTGTGACTGTTAGTATGGGTCTGAAAGCAACCATTTCAGTCTCAATACTGCTCGTTAGGGTGTGTGCGCTAGTTCTGAAAGCTTTATATGGTCGCATTAATGCCAGTTGTGGAAGGTGATCTAGGCTATTTTGCCGATATTTTTGTTTAGCTTCTAGCGCAAAATCCGCCTTAAAATCAACCAATTGCTCCTATCCTGATCAGCCTAAGCCCTTGTTATCACTACAGATCGGAAAATGACACAATTTTTTTTGTCGAAAATCAAAGTTTTTTTTCGGGATTTTCTGCGCAAAAAATAGCTAATAACCTGCACCAGCAAAAGTCGCTAACTTACTAATTTATAAGAGATTTACCCTAAACTTAATGTATTTTCTCTGGTCATAAAAGCAGCAAAAAAGACCAAAACATTCATTCGTTCAAATTTTTAATATGTGCTAACGCTTTGTTTTTACTGAAATTTGTTTTACAGGCCCAAAAAGGGCTGTTATAGTCCAGCGAAATATCACTACGGTATTAGTTTCAAGAATAAGGAATATTACTATGTATGCATTGACTGATGATCTCTTAGCTCTACTTGTTAATCCACAAGAAAACTTGATTCCACAGAACAAGCAGCCGAACGCAACGTTGCCAGACGGGCTCCAAGTGCTGCAGCAGTTCCTGATTGATTGTGAACAGGCCAAGCTAAAGTTGTCCAAGAAGAAAGTCGTCATTAATGGCAAACAGGAGTTGGTACCACAAAACTTCAAAGATGAGGTGTTAGTGACGTTCCAAGAGGCACTGGAGCTATTAATCTTTGACTATGCTTACATAGAGGCAACGAATAAAGGTGCGCAAGTTTCTCGACGTTCTTCACTAAAGCCCCAGGCAGCAGGTGATTCTCAGGGAATGGTAGGCGCAAGAAATGCTGCCAGAATGCTGCTAGATAAAGTCGCCGGGCACGAGGGACTAATTAAATCAGCAGGAGACTCTTCTTTAAGTAGCTTGGTCAGAAGTAAAAAAACACCACTACTTCAAAAAGCAGACGAGAACACGCTTATTATTAATCGTTCATTAGTCGCGTTATTCATGAGTGTATATTGCATTATTGAACAGGCGCTTCATCAATCATTATCAACATTTTCAAGTCAGGAGCCTCTTACACAAGCGATAGCGAAATACAAAGATGCTAAATCACTAGAGGCTAAAACTGCGGCAAAGGCTGAAATTATCCAACTATTACTAGCTAGAGTTTGTCATGATAAATACCCACGTAAAAAAACAGCTTATGAAGAGGAGTATTATGCCTATGTTAGACGGGGAAATGAATGGTTGGCAAGGGAGAATGTTTTAACCGAATTTGAGGCGCGCCTAAGCAGGATTGAAACATTATGGGAACAACAGGACATTGTGGATGACCATGATCCATTATTACATTCTAAAACAGCGATATTAACTGTTATTGGTCAGATTAAACAAGATATTGATAAGTATAAAAAAAATGCTAAAGAGAG
Organism: Legionellales bacterium; assembly: GCA_002709565.1. Taxonomy (GTDB): domain Bacteria; phylum Pseudomonadota; class Gammaproteobacteria; order UBA1113; family UBA1113. The sequence continues at coordinate 40,519 of PAPY01000040.1, forward strand.
CGGAGTATTACAATTCAGTGTATTAGAATTTGTTCATAATTCTCGGGATACGCTGAAAACATTTATGAAAACTATGCCATCTGCTAGCCACATAAGTAATGAATTATACGGAGGTAGCGTACGACTATTAAAAGATATACCAGGACTTGTTAAAATTGAAAGAGAATCAAGAAGCGCAATTAAACTTCAATATAATAGGCCACGCTCTGGTACGGGTCTAGAAAAACTTACAAATTCAACATTGCGACACTCAATTCAGCTATCACAAGGATTGGATGATACTGTCAGAATTGCAGAGTCTGCAGATATTACTCCCTATGACAAACACTTTAAAGAGCTATATACTGTTTTAAAAATGGTTGAGGTTTTCTATAAGCGATTTGTGAGTCTTCACGACACGCTTTCTGATGATAAGCGAAGAACTCTTAGCAAAATTTTTAAAAATGCCGAGCTCGAGGATGATAAAAAGTTTTATGTGAATAATATTGCTAGGTTTAATAAGCTAGTCAAAATGCTTAATACATATGATGGAATATTTAAGAAGTGTAACTTATCTCAAGAGCGATTAAGCAGTCTATCAAAGCAAGGAATGGAGCATAGTAAGCTTGCTAGAGAACTAATTAAGCTTTTGCTATTGATGTCTTTACAGGAACTAGGTGTAGAGTATTATGGAAGATCAGACGTAGTAAAATTGCTTGAAGAATTAAAGATATCATTGGCGGAAAAAGACCTCCGCCAACTGATTGCTGAGGCTAAGCAACAGTGTGCTCAACTTGATAGTCAAATGTATCTGCCGACAAGTATATCGAAAGCCAGTATGACAGATAGCCTTGATGAAGGCGATGATGTGGTGGACAAAATTTACGATACTCCAGCGCCGCAACCACAACGGACAGGAGCGATGCAAGAATCAAGAGAAGGTGGTGCTGAATTTCTAGTTGGTTCCGGTGGAGGTGCGACTGAAATTCAAGCTGAGAAAGCTATGGCAATTGGGGGGGAGCAACCAAGACATACCAGACAGCTATCTCATCGGGGGGATAATCCGGTCCTTGTGATTCAAGGATCTACTCCACCCCCTCTGCCGTCTCGAGGTAATCCAAAATCGGATCCTCGTCGTGAATCTGATGCTGGTACACCACCAACAAGTCATACTCTAACTACCCGCTTAGAACAAGCTAATATTGATGGATCTTCAGCTAGTGCGGAAACAGGAGCAGGCGGTGGTAGTCGTGACTCTGTTGCACAACCACTCTCAGGCTCTGGCAGTGCATCACAACTTCCGTCACCACCAAGTAGCGATGATGACGTCGGTGCGTGGAAACGCGTTACACAAAACTCTTGGACTTGGAAAACTGCTGCCGGGCTTGAATTTTTTGTTGGCGGCGGTGTCATTGGCACAAAAGTGGGTGTTGGTTTGGGGTTATTTACTTTAGGTTTCTCGTTATCCAATCCAGTAACCGCAACAATTATGTTTGTTGCATTTGCCTTGGTTGTCGGCGCCGCAATCACAACTTTATTAGCAGGAAGCTTGACGATTAAAGATGGAATACAGAAGTGTATGAGTCCAAGCAATAGTTGATGGAAGCAAAATCATTTCAACATGGGAAAATCTCAGTCATCCCGGGCATATATACTTTTGCGACTGCAAAAGTATATAATGCGCCCCGGGATCTTTATCCTGTCTCCTCAATCTTAGCTAAGGCTTTGTTTATTACAACCGTTAAACCAACAAACTAGAAATATCTCGGTAGCCACTCAAAACGCGGACAACTTTGATAGGGAAATCATAACTGTAAACAATGAGGTAGTGTGCTTTGAATGGCCAGAACCTCACAGGTTTATTTGTTAGATCAGGTCTTTCATGACCCATCATGGGGTTTTCGGCAAGCATAGCTAATGATTTGAATAATGAATCGAGTAGTTTTAGAGCTGCATTTTTGTTTTCAACAGCGATATAAGAAACAATGTCATCAATGTCTTGTTCTGCAATCTCGGTAAGGTAATAATTTGTCACTCTTCATCCTGGTTTATGTTCTCAATTTTATTTTTTAGTCGTTGATAAGACTTTTCTGCATCAACAATATTTCCTGATGTTAACTCATGAAAACCAAGATTGATAGACTGATTAAGCTGTTGGATACGCTGTTGTTGTAAAGTATCATGGGTATGCATTAATCGTAATGACTCACGAATCACTTCGCTAGCTGAAGTATAGAGTCCACTGGATACTTTTTCTTGGACATACTTCTCGAGTTCAGAGGTAAGAGATATATTCATGGTTTTGCACCTTTTTCAATAACAATTAACTATAACAAAGTATAGCAATCTTTGTTATTTCTTGCCATTAGGCCGACAATTTTTGTTAGGATTCAGTTAAAATCGTTATTTTGACTACTTATATTCATGAGCATTCTTCGAATATGAATATTTGTTATAGAAATCAAAGGCTTGGTTGGCCTTGGATTTGAACGTACTACCTCCTCCCAAATGCAGGTTGTCGCTTCAATACGAGTTTTTGAGCTTCTTGGCTATCTTCTGTTTCAGTAACTGAGGCCTGTAATGCCGCTGCTGCCTCACTACAACAGTTAGCACCGGCTACAGCCATATTCTTTAACGCCGTCAAAAACTCAAGTGCTTTTTCAGGCGGGATAGGATTATCATTTCTGCGTCTACGTACTAAGTCACCTGTGCCCATATTTTCTTTTCCCGATGCTCGTTTTACGCCGCCGTTTTTCACCATTATGCTCCTCTAAATGCATCAAAAACAGCGCCAATATATCCCATCAAAATCACAAAATCTATAATAAATACAACGAGTTAGGAATGTCTTACACGGCATGTGAGATCCAGTCCACGAACTGCAGTTAGGTTTAGGTGATGTAGTAGCCGTGACTATTCTATCTCATCCCAGGCAGAGTCTAAGTCACTGTCAATGTCATCTTTGGGACCTCTAATAGCACTGACTTGATCTTTAATGGTCGAAATCGTTTCGTAAGCGAATTGCTGAAAACTATTATTCGAAATCAAACAGCGGTTGAGTTTGACTTCGGATTCGAGATTTTGACTGATGATGTGGGCGGTGTCCCCTTCTTTGGCTTCTAGCGGTGGTAATATTAATGTACTGGGTTGACCGATATTGACTAAATCAGGCAGCAGCAACCCGCGTAAATAATCAGTATTGGTATCCCGTCGAATTTGTATGGCAATGCCAACAGCACTCGGCGCGAGTATTTGTATCCCCAGTTTGACCATCGTATTTTCGCATCGTACCCAACGGATCATGCCGATACGCCACTGGTAGGCGTATTTTTGTGATGGTTCTTGTAGACCAATAATTTCACCGGCGAGTAAACTGACGTTATCGCTGGCTTTGGAGGCAAGACACAAGCCTGTGGGGCTGGCGTCAATAATATCCCATTGTTGTGGTTTATATTTGGGTTTTTGTACGTCTTCGTCAGTGCCCATATCAACCAGGGGTTTAATTCCAGCGAGAGCATCAGTATTAATATTGGTGTACATGATTTCCCAGGGGTCAGGGGTGGCCGAGGATTGGTCTTTTTCCCAACGTTTAAGGGCGGGACTTAATTCAACGTCTTCGGGGCTGGTTTCAAGCTCGGTGGATTTGGCTTGTTGTAATTTAGCAAAAGGTTTCTCGCCGCTTAATGAATGATGGGTGGCGGACAAGCCAATACAAACATTAAGCTTACCGCTTTCGGGCATGCGCGGATGTTCCCGCGGGGTGAAGACTCCCCAGACATGGCGCAAGTGTTGCAGCGCGCTCACACTGATGCCGTCTTTTTTTTCGGTGTAAGTTTCTAAAAACTTATTAATGACTTGCGGTAGTTTTTGGGTGACTAGGCCACGGCACGTGGTCTTTTCGGTTTGTTTTTGATCGACCAAACGGTACTGCGGCATTTTGTCCTGATCCAACTGCCAGACAAATAAGGCTTTATCAAAATCCCTCTCAATGATATCAACCAAATCATACCAATCATTGAGTTTTTGATCGATAAGTCCAATTTCTTGATGGCGAAAGCGATAGGGATCAGTGGTTGCTAATAACAAGCAGCGTTTGTAAGCGTTTAAGACGGTGGATTTTTTATCATCGCCAATACAAATGGGGATATCGGTGAGTTCATTTTCATCGGCAAAGTGATAAAGCCGGTGGATCTTGAGCCATAATTCTTTGGGCGGTAAACGGTATAACTGAAAACAAATTACCAGGATATTACATAAGTGTGTTAACGCTTGATAGATGGCGCTAACAATTTGGCGGGAGTTAGGTTTTAGTTCTTTTTTGAGTTTATTTTCTCGCAAACAAAACGCATAGGCGCTAGCAGCGCGGGATTCGAGAGCGAGAGAGATTTTGATGATTTTGGGTTTTTGTGCGGTCGAGGTATTGGTTGGCCCAAGGTAGTATTTCTTCAGGCTGCGGCGAATGAATTCTAGGGTTGGCTCTAATGCGATAAGTATAGCGATGTTGTCTTTGATGGAGAGTGCATTTTTGGCAATACCCCCCAAATAGTCATAGACTAGCTCAGAGGTTTTGCTCACATTCGCTAAGGGCAATGCTTCAATCCAATGCTCTGCTTCACGCACGGAGTTGCTTTTTTGGGGTTGCTTTGGCGCGTCCACGATTCTCTATCCAAACAGTTAAACAAGGCCTATTTATTAAGAGTATATACCATCTACAGAGAGTGGTGATTTGTAGGGTACTCCTGCAATCTCTTTGACCAATTTTGGTACAAGATAGCCGGGGAGTTGGCGCAGTAATGCATCATAGAGTGCCCTGATACGGGTGGGCTCCAAGGCAAAGTGAGCACTGCCCTGCACGGGATCTAATTGATGCAGATAATAGGGCAAACAGCCGTGCTTGAAGAGCGTATGGCTCAATTGTGCTAGCACCCCGGCATTGTCATTGATGTCCCGCAGTAATACCGTTTGATTGAGTGATGTGACATTCGCCTGTTGCAATGCCTGAAGGGCATGTCCTACCTCAGTATCAATTTCTTGGGGGTGGTTACAGTGCATGACCACAACCGGTTGTAGTCGGGTGCCAGTGAGCCAATTGAGTAATTTGTCATTGATGCGGCTGGGCGTGACGATGGGCAAACGGCTATGAATGCGCAAAATAGTCACATGGGGGATGTCGGCAATAGCCTGGCATAATTCAGCCAATAAACTATCACTGGCCAGCAGTGGGTCGCCGCCACTCAAGATAACTTCGCTAATGTCGTCGTGTTCGCGGATATAATCCAGAGCTTTATGCCAGCCTTGGCGGCCGGGGTTATTGTCTTGGTAAGGGAAATGACGACGAAAACAATAACGGCAATTGATAGCACAACTACCAGCGACAGTGAGTAGAACCCGACCATGGTATTTGTGTAATAGGCCTGGGATTGGATTGGCGGCGTGTTCTTTGAGGGGATCCTGGCTGTAACCGGGATGAATGTCTAACTCTTGGGCAACCGGTAACACTTGCAGTAATAAAGGATCCCGAGGATTGCCCTTTTCCATGCGATTGACGAATTCTCGCGGCACTTTGAGGGGGAAGTCCGCAGTACTGTTTTCGCCTGACAAGACCTGGTTTGGGTCCAGTGCTAACACGTCACACAGTTCAACGAGGGAAGTAATTGCGGATTTTAAGCTACTTTGCCAGGTTTCAGCCTGCCATTTTATCGTTGTTCGAGGTATCATAGGCGCGAATTTTATCACGTATCAGGCGGGGAGAATATGGCAAGTTACAGTACTAATGAATTCAAAGGCGGTTTAAAGATCATGCTCGATGGCGATCCCTGCAGCATTATCGAGAATGAATTCGTCAAACCCGGCAAAGGCCAAGCCTTTAATCGGGTCAAAATTCGTAACTTAAAGACAGGCCGGGTGATAGAGCGTACTTTTAAATCCGGCGAATCGGTTGAAGCGGCGGACGTTTTAGATGTGGATGCCCAGTATCTGTACAATGACGGTGAGTTTTGGCATTTTATGATTCCTGATACCTATGAGCAGCATGCCGCGGAGCACAAAGCGGTCCTCGATGCCGAGAAATGGCTCAAAGAACAAGACATGTGTACCGTTACTCTCTGGGATGGTGTACCACTGTCTGTTAGTCCGCCGAATTTTGTCAGTCTTACCATCACAGAGACCGATCCTGGCCTCAAAGGCGATACCTCCTCCGGCGGCAGCAAGCCTGCGACCTTAGAGACCGGTGCTGTAGTGCGGGTTCCCCTGTTCGTCCAAGAAGGCGAAATGATCAAGGTGGATACCCGGACCGGGGAGTATGTTTCGCGGGTTAAATAACGGGCCCCCGCAAAACGCGCTATGCTTGGTTGTTCGTAAGTCCCGCCTGATTTGCCGAAGCTTAGCATTTCCTTAACCCAGCACATAAAAATTTCTTATTTCTCAAATAATTGCGCTCGATGAGCCAATACACTACACTGAAAGCCGTAAAAAATTGTAAATTTTTGGTAAATAAGCGCAATATGCCCTAAATCCGGGGATCCTTTAATAATGCATTAACATTCCCTACCTACAATGAATCCACGACTGTATAAGAGTAGTACAGTTCCTAAAAGGGATTTTGGGTGAAACACGCAAGACGCCAAGAATGAGAGTAGAGCGATGAGTTATCAAGATTTAAGCCCTGAAGCGAAAGCCGGCCTACAATTATTGTGGACTGACTATGTTCGTGATCGCGTAACTCTCTTTGGCCTCAAATGTTTGACGTCACATGAAAGACTTGCATTTGTAGAACGTAAGAATGCCAGAATAAGAGGCGAGAATGAAACCCGTAAATCTGAAGCAAGCCAGCAAGGCCGTGAGGTTGGTGAACTTGCCAAAGAGCTATATGCTGAACCGACTACTGATGATGAAGGACAAGATAGTTTTTACAAACTACATTTGATTGAACTTTTTGAAAATCAAGCCTCCGAAAGTGATGATACTGAGCTTGATGACGCAATATACCAGTCAACAAATACACCTCAAAAACTGCTTGAAGGGTTCTGCAGCTTTCTTGAAAGTAAGCTGAGAAATGCCGTTATATCGGTTGAGGATTTCGTACACAATTACAATCAATACTATCTCAAGAATTGTGCTGATGCCTTGAGTGTCTCTCCACGTCATGAACAAAAAGATGATGAGATCATTATATTTAATGCAAGAGATCTTAATGAGCCCGAAGAAGCTAGTATTCACATAGAAGATGGTGAAGTGTTTTTCTTTGGTCAATTCTCAGTTCCTAAATTTACCTTATATGCTTATGAAAAAGGAACTTTTCACTCAGAGGATATTGATGAGAGTCATCAACTTTCTGGGAAAATGCAAGTAAAACTGAAATTTAATAGAGAATATAAAAAATTCGAGAAACCGGATGTCCAGGCTGGTAATGCTAGAGGAACAGGTGACGTTGATAGGCTCTTACAGAAAGATCAAAACTTTCTGAAAAGAAAGGTTCAAGCCATTTATATTGCTAATCTTAAGAATGCTGATAACGAAGGCAAATACAAAACGGTTATTGAGGCACTGGAAAATCATAAAACAGATGATATCGATGTGCAGTGGGTTAGATTATGCAAGGAGATAGCAGCGCGTTTAGATGATCAATCTGGTGAAACTGATGAACTGTTATTTACCCTAGCTTACAATAAGCTCAGTGGCACTCGAAATGCTTTTGTGGATATTATCAAAACATTAGACATTAAAAGTTTTTATGACAGCAATGATCGATTTAAGACTATAGTACCATACTATCTGGATGATATTAGCAATACTGAATTTGACCAAGCCATCCTCGAAGATGCTATCAAGCGCTTGTGTGACCGTTATAATGAAGCGGAAGAAGCCAAACCCAAAGGGTTTCTCCAAAGCATGGTTGTAAAAGCATTACAGGCGCATCCGGATTATAAGAAAGAGGGTAAGCCGAATTCTCTACTTGTTGGTGGAATACTTGGTAGCGACAATCAAGCGCTTGCCACAATCATAGGTTTGTTAGATCAAGATACCAGTACTACTCAGCCATATGCTGCCGAGGTGACTCGTGACGTGGCTAAGCTTGCGGCACATACCGCAAATTTTCTCGATAAGCCAACAGATCAACAGCGTCAAGTAGCCGTTCGAGAAGAAGCTTATAAAGCACTGAGTACCTGGCAGAAACGTTGGGTGAAGGCAAAATTAGTCGCTGGAGCTGCTGCTTCAATCGTGGTTGGTTTTGCCTCTTTAGTGCTTGCCGCCGTCGGAGCCGTAATAGTTGCAGCAGCAGCTGGAACGACCCTCTTATCCGCAGGCATGGTTACACCAGGAAGTATTCCTGCTGCCGTGGCCGGTGGCGGTGTTTTTGGTGCAGGCTGCGTGGGGGTGGTAGCCTCTGCTGGTTTTTTTGCTCAGAATGTTAGGAAACTAAGACGCTTCAATCGGAATACAGATGCTTTGACAGACAATCCTACCACAGTTCTTGATGGCGCTAACCAAACTGCAGACGAGTTGCTGAGTAATAATAACGCTCAATCAGATTTTGTTACTGACAGACGCCCATCTGATGAGGAACATAGCGGTGATGAAATGTCACCATCACGAGGGAGTTCACAAAGTGGTTCACCAGTGAGTTCACCATCAACCTCACCCTCAGCTTCACCGAGAGGAGAGCATAAAGGAAGTGATGCGGACAATACTTCAGAAGACTTAACTGTCGTCATAGGCTCACCTTGATAAAACACTTACCTAACTACCCCGCCGCAGCAATTTCACTTTGATTTGCTCGCGGGGTTTCAGGGTCACAAAAAAATCTTTATTCACTGGATTAAACGATTGAATCAATAATCGATAGCGTTGGGCTATCATCACCAAAATAATATGGGCTTGTAACATGGCAAGTCCGCCGGCAATACACACTCGTGGACCGATGCCAAAGGGAATATAGGCAAACTTGGAACGGCCTTGTTTATTCTCATCACTGAAACGCTCGGGATCAAACCGATGGGGCTCAGGCCAATAATCGGGATTGCGGTGGGCGGCGTAGGTGGAGACAAACAAGTTGGCTTCACTTGGGATGTAATAATCACCCAGCTCAGTTTCGCACATGGTTTGTCGGATCAGTGCCCACAGCGGCGGGTACAAACGCAAGGTTTCTTCAATGACCATGCGACAATAGGGTAGACTATCCAAGTCTGCTAACTCCGGCGCGCGGCCATTTAAGGTATCGACCTCAGTATATACTTTCTCCGCAATCTCTGGATGGCGGCACAATTCATACAAGGCCCAGAGTAAGGTGTTGCCGGTGGTTTCGTGGCCGGTCACCAAAAAAGTTTGCATCTCCCCCATCAACACCTCATCAGTAATATCTGAGTCCGCTTGTTGTTGCGCCTCGAGTAATAGGGATAATAAATCATCGGGTTTGTTGGTGGCGGCACTGCGTTCTGTAATTAACTCACGAAAATTATGGTGTAAGCGTTTCAGCGCGCGCTTAAAACGAATATTGGCAGGTGTTGGCACCCAGTCTGGCAATATAAATTTGTAACGCAGCATGCGGTTGCCAATCTTGACGGCGTTGAGAGTGTTGGCTATCTCCCCGCTAAAATCTTTGCTGAAAAGAATGTGGGTTGCCATATTCAATACCAAGCCCATGATGTCATCATTGAGGCTTAGGGTTTTGTTTTTTTGCGCAGCCACTTCCCAGCGGTCAAGCAATTGTTTGGTTTCGGCAATGATCAGCGGAATGAAGGAATAAATGCGTTTGGGGTGAAATTGTGGCTGAATGCGCTTGCGCTGGTTACGCCACAGACTACCATTGTGGACCACTAAACCGCGCCCAAGTACACGCAATAGGTAATCGACATAGCGCCCCCGGCGTTGGTATGTCTCAGTGTCTTTTTGCATGACCTGTTGGATATAAACAGGATCACTGACGATGTAGAGTTCTTCAGAGCCAGAGACTTTGACTAAACCGCCCTTTTTGAGCATGTATAGCTCGAGCACATCACCACTACCTTCTGGCAATTGACCAAGGACATCTGTGAATTGTATAACTGGCGGTGTTTTCTTTTTTGACATTTTTTAGGTCTGGCGTATTTCTTGCCCATACTGTACCATCAACAGTTTAGCGGTACTAGATGGAAACCCTCGTGGCAATTGAATGTAGGCCAAACAAATTCGTTCACATACTGATGACAGTGCTCTGTGTGTTAGTTCTTAGTGCCTGTACCCCAGATCAATCCTTGCCACCGGTAGGCAGTGATAATTTTGCTACGGGTCCTGAGAGTAAAGCCAAGACTTATTATCCCTTACCCCCTTCCGAGAAATTAGAACCCGAAGATATGTGGACCAAGGTAACGCCAATTGCCTCTGACCGCTTGCGGGAGTTTCATGTGGGGATTTATCCCGTGGGTGAAGATATGTTGATTGTTTTGCCTAGTGAATTTTTCTTTTATCCCAATTCGTCCCACATGAATCCGGGCTATCGACCGGTATTGGATGGTGTGATTAAATTTATTAACCGTTACGATGTAGAGACTATCAAGGTAGCAGGTTATACCGATGCTGCAGGCAACAAATTGCGCAACAAGGCTTTATCACGGCAACAAGCCCAAAATGTTGCCCGCTACTTATGGCGTCATAACCTTAACGCTCGTTATGTGTATGCAACCGGTTATGGCAGTGAATACCCAATTGCGAACAATGTGACCCCTGAGGGGCGTTTGGCAAACCGGCGGGTGCAAATCACCTTCCGCCGCCTAACCCCTGAGAGTTAATGGAGACAACAATGGCGATCAAGAGCAAAACAGCCCCGAAGACCAAGGCGACAGACAAAACCACCAAAGCTAGCGCAAAAGCCACCAAGCGCGCGGCGAAACAACAAAAAAAAGGCGCGCTGGAACTGATCCGTTTGCGTAATTTTTATTACCGTGACAATTATCGTCGTTTGGTGGTGATTTTGTTTTTGTTGGGCATTGTGGCGGCAGGCTTAGGGGGTGTGATTTTTTATCTCGTCACCCATCGGCCGGCGCCTGTGTATTTTGCTACCAATATCCAAGGCGGATTGATTGATTTACAACCGTTAAATCGCCCTTCTGTCTCCCAGGCGGAGCTCTTGAATTGGGTACAACGGGCGGTGGCGTCGACATTTACGATGAATTATGTTCAATACCGTCAACAAATCAGTGATACCTTGAATACTTATTTTACCCCTCAAGGCGGACAAAACTTCCAAGATGCCTTGTCTGCGTCTAATGACTTAGGGGCACTGCAAGCCGGTAAATACATTGTCACCGCGAATGCGACAAGTGCGCCGATTATTGAGGCCCGTGGTCCATATCCTAACCCACCGTACCGTGGTCGTTACGCCTGGCAAATTGCTATCCCAATGCAGTTAACGGTGCAAAATGAATCTGGCAAGCGCAATCGCTACAGCTGTGTGCGTCTGCTGGTCGTGCGCTCCTCGCCGATGGTGGATACCAAGGCAAAAAATCTTGATGGTGTACGGGGTATTGGTATCGGCCAATTCCTAGCACAGCAAATGACCAGTCCCCAGCAGGATTGTCCGGCACGGCGTGCCTAAGGAAAGGCAATGGCAGCAGAAGGCGGCGCGCGTAATAAATATTTTCTCGGACTTTGTAGCGCTTTATGTTTAGGTCTCATTGTTGGTATTGGTGTGGTGATTTGGTTTTTGTCCCACCAAAAAGTCCCAGGCTATGCCGCAATCGTACAAGGACCTGACAAAAAAACCTACGCAGTTACTATGCCGCCATTGGCGCGGCCGATACTTACCCGGGAAGCCATCGTCGACTGGGTTGAAGAAGCAGCAACAACAGCGTATACCTACGATTTCGCCAATTATAATGATCAATTAAAACTCACCATGGATACCTACTTCACACCAGACGGTGCTGATCAATTCATGCGGGCGTTGGAAACCTCCGGTGCCATCAAAAATCTTACCGCAAAGCAATTGGCCGTGAGTTCCGTCGTCTCTGGCACGCCAGTGTTATTGCGGGAAGGCTACTTGATGGGGAAATATTCTTGGAAATACGAGTTACCGCTGTTGGTAACGTATCAAAGTGCCAGTGAACGGCAAACCCGTTCGTTGATGGTGACTATCTTGATCGTCCTGGTGCCACCAAGCGAATCCCCTAAAGGCATCGGCATTGATCAATTTTTATCGAGAAATTATGTGGCACGTAGCTAACGCAGTTAGCTACGTGCCACGTGCCACCGCAGATATGTAGGAAGTCTCCCTACGCACCTGCGGTGCTTCGGGAGACAGCCTAGTTAATGCCTTCGGTATGCAGGACGTCTCCCTACGCACCTACGGCGCTTCGGGAGACAGCCTAGTTAATGCCTTCGGCATTAACTAGGCTGGACTCAATCCTCTAGCTATGGGAAACTGACTGATACATTGGGAATGATGGGCGTCCTCTATGGGCTTTATGAAAAAAATGAAATTATCAACAGTAATGGCAACAGGTGTTGCGGGAGTATTGCTGAGTACGTCTGGATTTGCCCAACTGCCGCCCGGGATAATGCAACAGGCGGGCCAGCAGCAACAAGCAGCCATCGACCCTTTGCAGATGCAAGACATGACGCGCCAATTAATGACGATTGCTAAACAAAACCCCGATCTCGTTAAACGTTATACCAAAGCCATGAAAGAAAACCCCCAGGCGATGCAATCATTGATCACAAAGCGCAATATCACGCCCTATGATCTCCAAAAAGCCATTGATAGCGCATCAAAGACCGCAACCCAGACCCAAACCTCTTTGCAAAATCAATTACCTCAGCCGCAACGTCCACCAGCTGCAAATCAAACCCAAGCGGGAGGTGCCCAACAAGCTAACCAAGCACCTCAAACAGCAGCGCAAGGAGCGCCTGGTGCTGCGCAGCAGCCACCGAATTTAACGGCCGGCAAAGCTGTTAATTTAACCGCTAGTGGGGATGCAGGGGGCTTGACCGACGATCAAGAGGCTTTGGCCAACAAACAAGCATTCAAAGAAGTCCGTCGCAGTGCTTTTCCGATGAGTTCCGAGCAGATCCATACTTTTCGTAATGATCTTGATGATACCCAACGGGCCACTGCGGCTGATCCATACCATGCGCCGCCCAAGCCAACCTCAACGTCAATGGTTGTTAATTTAGCCCCTGGTTCTACGCCGCCGGCGATTCGTTTAGCAAAAGGGTTTGTGACGTCATTATTATTTATTGATTCTACCGGTGCGCCCTGGCCTATTGTGGCTTATGATGTGGGTGATCCCCAAGCATTTAATATTTACTGGAACAAAAAAAGCAACACATTGATGATTCAAGCCAAGACCCCTTACAACTACGGTAATTTGGCGGTGAGATTACAAAACCTCGACACACCGGTGATGTTAACGATGGTACCTGGCCAACGGGTGGTGGATTACCGGATTGATATGCGGGTACCGGGTATGGGACCTAACGCTAAACCCATGGTATCTGGTGATGATTTACCGTCAGGGACCAATCCGATTCTGTTGGATTTTTTGGATGGCATTCCACCAAAAGAAAGCAAGCGTTTAACGGTATCAAATACCTATGCCGAAGCTTGGTTGTTTGAGGACAAACTTTATGTCCGTACGCGATTTAACGTATTGTCACCAGCGTGGCTAGCAACTATGGCGAGTGCTGATGGTTTACATGTGTACGAAATGCAAAAAACCCCCCTTGTACTACTCGCTCGGCATGGTAAAGCCACGCAACTGAAAGTTGAGGGTTACTAGTTATGGCCAGTGAACGCATGAAGAATCTATCCAGTTTACTCTCTGAGGGAAAAACGCGGACGATTATTATTTTCACCGGGATAATTATTGTCACTGCAGTGGGTATTGGGGTGACGGGACTCATGAAAAAAACCAGCTCCAGTTCAACGGCGGGTGCTAAAGTTGCCTCTACGCCCAGTATTGCGTCAGTCCCTGGAACAACAGTAACCACCCAAGATTATGCCAAATTGCAACAACAGGCCAATGTCCAACGTTATCAAGACGCCTCTAAATCTGGCGGCAGTGCTATCTCGACCGTGATCACAAAACCATCAGACAGTGATAATGGTTTTGACATCGGCGGTCTTGCGGGCGGTGGTGGTGCCGGTGGCGCGGGCGGAGCTGGTGGCTTAGGCGGCCAAGGTGCTGATGGTCTTGGCGGAGCTGGTGGTGCCGGTGGCGCGGGCGGTGCTGGTGGATTGGGAGGTGCTGGTGCCGGTGGTCTAGGCGGACTTGGGACCGCGGGTGGCCAAGGTCAATTAACTGCGGCACAACAAGCCATGATGGATCAAATGGCCCAACAACAGGCGCTGTTACAGCAACAACTCGCGGATATGGCTAACGCACAAGTGCAACAAGAGCAACAACAAGTTCAACAAAATATGCAAAATGAAGCCAAAGCCTTATTGAGCGCCTGGAATAAAGTGCCCAATCAGCAGTATGTCGCGGGCCAACTTGAGACTCAAGGGGACAAAGGGGCTAAGGGCAATGCTAAGGATGGTGCTGACGGTAACGGTGGCGATGGCGATGATAGCAATGGCACAGATGGTAATGGCGGTAAGAGCGGTAATGACAATCCGCCTATCGTCAAAGCCGGCGATATTATGTTTGCGGTATTGAACACCGAAGTAAACAGCGATGAGCCAGGGCCAATTTTGGCGACTATCGTGCAAGGCCCACTCAAAGGCTCCAAATTAGTCGGTGGGCTACAAAATATGCCAGAGATCACAGGTACTAACGGCCCAGAAACAGTAACCCTGACGTTCAGTACCATCAATATGCCGGACAAATCCAAAACCTTTGGTATTAATGCGGTGGCAATTGATTCAGATACTGCCCGTACCGCGGTGGCCAGTGAAGTAGACCACCACTATTTATTGCGCTATGGTACTCTATTCGCGTCAGCTTTCATGGAAGGTTACGGTAATGCTATCACCCAAGCAGGACAAGTCTCAGTGGCATCCGATGGCACGGTAACCTCAGTACATGATAAGTTAGATCCGAAAGAAGAATTTTTTGCTGGGCTTGGTCAAGTTGGTACCAACTGGGGTAGCCAGATGAGCGACGTATTTGATCGAGAGAACACAGTCATCGTGCATTCTGGCGAAGGTTTAGGTATATTATTTTTATCCGATGTCACAGTACCATCGGATGCGGGTTAGGTGCGATTCAGGAGTTTAATGATCCATGGCTGATGATTTTGACGAATTCGAAGACGCCTTTGGTGACGAAGAAGACTATCAATTCGAAGATACAGATGATGAATTTGCTGTTGGCGAGGAATCGCAGGATTTTGGGCTAGAGGATGAAGCTACCGACGAAGACATGATGGATGAAGATGACACTATCACTGAATCTATCACCAAAAAGTCCCCCCTAAAGCTCGCTATTATCGCTGGCGCAGTGCTCTTTGCGATATTTATTTTGTATCTATTGATGCGTAGCCCATCACCACCACCCCAAAAAGCCCCTAGCCAGTCGGGCCAGCAAGCAAAATCAGGCGCAGCGATACGATCAGATGTGCCCATCGAAGCGGTGAGTCAGCCTCCGGGCATCGATAAGCAATTTGGCATGATCAATGATCAGCAAAAACAAAACCAACAGCCCTTGGCTTTACCTTCCCAAGATCAGGCTAAAATGAACCAACTGACTAGTAGTGATCGACAACAAGATAGCCAGCTGACCAAGTTTGACAAGCGGTTAACGGATTTGGAAAAACAAACCACCACCGTGACACAAAAATTCAGTGATCTTGAGAAACAAAATGCGCAAAATACCCAGCGCCTGAATCAACTGTCCAATGGCATGATGAATATCCAAAACGAAGTCATGAAGTTAAATGGCGCCATGCATCATTTGGTGGATCTACAAAAGAAACAACAAGCCTCAGCTCAAGCCCAACAACGGCCTGCCCCAGCTCGTCAACCTACGGCCCAAGGACGTGATGATGACGATCAATCTCAAACGCGCCAAGCGCCAGAGCCACCACGGTATTTTGTTCAAGCTATCATCCCTGGCCGTGCTTGGTTGACCGATAGCGAAGGTAAGACCATTACTGTTACTGTGGGCGACAAAATCCACGGTTTTGGGGCGGTCACCAACATTGATCCCCAGCAAGGGGTGGTGAAGACCAGTACCGGCACCACCATTGAGTATGGGGTCTCCGAGTACTAGTCAGGGCTGACGCAAAACCTGGCGTCATGTGGGCAAATACCACTGATTTAATCAATGCTTAAGGCACAAACTGACCAAATCAATTATACTTACCCTCATTGTAGGAATGAAGGGCCGCAAATGTCAGTAAAGTTTTCGAAGATTCTCCGTTATAGCCTGATAGTGCTGGGTTTATTTGCCCCGGTGGGGGTGGCTTTGGCCCAGACGGGGGGATTAAATACGCCTTCAGCCTCCGGAGTGCCAGATGTTGATAAAATGCTGGCAAACATTCAAGCTCAACTCCCCTATTTAATCCAATTTATTACCGCGTTTGCCTATGTGGCCGGGTTTTTTTTGATGTTCAAAGCGTTCTTTCACCTCAAGCAGTATGGTGAAATGCGTACCATGATGTCATCCCAAGCCGACTTAAAAGGCCCCTTGGCGAATATTTTCTTTGGCATGGCGCTGATATTCTCTCCGACCATCATCAATGTTGGTTTGACCACGGTGTTTGGTGACGCCAGTGTCTTGTCTTATCCCGGTGATAACCGCGGTTGGGATGAAATGGGACAAACAATTGTGTTAATTGTGAACTTTGTCGGTGGTGTTGCTTTCATCCGTGGCTTATTTCATCTCAACAAAGTTGGTTCCGGTCAGGCACAACAGGGTACATTTGCCAAAGGCATCATCCATTTGATCGGTGGGATCTTATGTCTGAACATCATTGGCGCTAAAAATGTTCTGTATACTACCCTTGGCTGGGCAACCTAATTGTCCTTTCCACGTTGTTTTATTCCTACTCTCCATTGCCAAATCTTGAACTATCGTTATAATAAATACATCGTAGGTTTCACAACAAGTCTAGATACATGGGGAGTAAGTTCACAATGGCACAGACAAACAAAAAACACTGGTTAAAAATCATCTTAATGACCACAGCTGCATTCAGCTGTTTTTTTGTGGGGGCAGTTTTTGCTCAGGATACTCAAGGCACGATCGCAGGCATTGCCTCTAACGTCAAAGATTCTTTTGGTGCCGTTGCTCAGCTAATCACCGCAGGCGCATACATTATGGGGATGGGATTTGTGCTTGGCGCTATTTTCAAATTCAAAGCCCACAAAGATAACCCAACCCAAGTACAGATTGGTGGACCAATTGCTTTGTTATTCATTGGTGCTGGCATGTTATTCTTACCAACAGTATTCAGTGTCACCGGTAAAACTATCTTTGGCCAAAGCGGTAAAGTCGGCGGTGTCACCGGTGTCAGTAGTTTTGGTAGCTTCTCAAGCTAACCACCAACAATGGGGTTGCTATGCATAGCATTACGCTGAATGCGTCGCTGTATAATTACTCGTTATTTCGCCAGCGGAAGGCAAACCCCGCCTTCCGCAAACTCGCTAAACAAATCTGGCAGCGTGATGATTACACTTGCCAGTTTTGTGAATTCCAAGCCCGTCAATTTCAAGAAATTGTCAATCTTGATCAGAACTATCGTAACAACAAAAAAGAAAACTTAGCCACGGCATGTTGTTTTTGTACCCAGTGTTTCTTTTTAGAATCTGTGGGCGAGGGTGGTTATGGTGGTGGGTTGATTATCTATAATCCTCACATGAGTCAAGGTGAAATCAACAGCCTTTGTCACGTGCTGTTTTGTGCCATGATCAACAATACGGAATACAAAGAAAGCGCGCAAGCCATGTACCGTACGTTACGAATGCGTTCAGGCATTGTCGAAGAAAAATTTGGCGAAGGCATGAGTGACCCGGCGGCGTTTGGTCAGACGCTATTAGATTTTAAAATGGCACAACGAAAAAACCCCAAGAAACTATTACAGAACTTGCGCCTACTGCCGTCTCGGACTCGTTTCAAAAAACAAATTGAACGTTGGGCCCAACAGGCTGGCATGTCATCCCCCCCTGAAAATACGGAGACCCCCTAGTCATGCCCAGCTTTATGGATCCCATTGTCGACGGAATCGACACCGTACTTGCTTGGTTAAGCACCGGCTTAAAGCAAACCAATGATGCCTATTGTGATCTTGAAACTGCTGAATCCCGCACTACCCTAGTAGCCCGTGATGGGTCGCTTGTGACAGTGCTCAAAGTTCACGGCGTTACCGAGATGGTTGGTAATATTGAATTTGAGCGATTACACCAAGGTATTGGCCAGAGTTTAGAAGCCACCCTTTCTCGGCCTGGTCATGCAGTTCAGGTTCTTTTTACTTACGATAAGGATGGAGTGAAGCAAGAGATTGATAACATCTATGCCCCCGCGCGACAAACTGCAGACGCATTGCATTTAAAGCTTGATGATCTCTTTAAAGAACGTACCGAATACATTGCGCGTTACTGTGCAAAAGAAAGCGTATTTTTGGTGCTATGGACGCGTCCGAATGTCATGACGAATGAACAACAAAAACGCGCGGTCAAAGACAAACAAAAAGCATTCCGTAACGCAAAAGTGCCACCGTTTAAAGATACGCAAAATATGATTGCTGGATTTCCTGATATGCGTAATGCCCATGATTCGTTTGTTCGGGCAACGGTGAATGACTTTAATGCCTTGAATCTGTATACGGTGGTGCTTGATGTTCATGAAGCCTTGCATGAAGTGCGCCAAACTGTAGATCCGGAATTCACCGACAAATCTTGGCGTCCAGTGTTGCCAGGCGACAAGATTCCTAAGCGTTATTTAGAACGTTTTCCCGACGATATTTCAAATGTGTTGTACCCAACCCTCGCATCACAGTTAATGCCACGGGATTCTGAACGTCTAGACTTACGGACTATGCGCATTGGCGATAGAATTTATACGGCGGTATTAGTTGAGTTGTTCCCGAAAGACATTAAACCTTTTATGCATTTGTTCCAACGAGTCTTGGCCACACAAATTCCTTGGCGTATTTCTTATCTGGTGGAGAGTAATGGTTTAGCCTCCATGCAAATCAAACAAACGTTGTCGGCGATTTTGAGTTTTACCACCGCCCATAACCGTTTGTTGAATGATTCCATTAACAAATTGCGAGAGATGGAGTTAAACTCTAATGATGCTATCGTCAAGTTTCGGGTAGCTGCTTGTACCTGGGCGCCTGCCGACAACATTCGCCTATTGCGGACCCGCACTTCCCAATTAGCTAAAGCCATGCAAGGTTGGGGGAATTGCGATGTAGCAGAAATTTCTGGTGATCCTTTCGGGGGTGTGGTTTCCAGTATGTTGGGTATCTCTTCCAAAAGTGAAGCTATTGCTGCTGCTGCGCCTTTGTACGAAACTGTGTATATGATGCCAATCACCCGCCCGGCCTCATTGTGGAAGAACGGCGCTATTCTATTCCGCTCACCCGACGGTAAACCCTGGCCCTTCCAGCCCGGCTCAACCTTACAAACCACCTGGATTGATTTGTACTATGCACGTCCCGGTTCCGGTAAATCCGTATTGTCCAATGCGGTGAATTTAGCCTTGTGTTTATCCGGCGGTCTAAAACGATTACCACGGATTTCGATTATTGATATTGGCCCTTCCAGTAGTGGTTTGATTTCTTTGCTCAAAGAAGCCTTACCGCCGGATCAAAGTCATTTAGTGGCTTATCATCGTTTGCGAATGACGCCGGAGTATTCTATCAATCCGTTTGATACGCAATTGGGTTGCCGTTATCCAACACCCCAAGAGCGTAGTTTCTTGGTGAATTTCCTCACCTTATTGGCTACACCATTGGGTGTGGCCCGTGCTTATGATGGTATTGCCGATATGTCAGGATTGGTGGTAGATGAGCTTTACAAGAACTTAGCCGATGATGGCAATCCTTATACTTACAGTACGGACTTAGAGCCTCTGGTTGATGGCATTCTCGAAGAGATTGGCTTTGTGCGGGATTCCCATACCACCTGGTGGGAAGTGACGGATGCATTATTCTTGGCAGGCTTTGAACATGAAGCCATGCTCGCACAGCGTTATGCCATGCCTTTATTAGCAGATGCGGCGTCCATGTGCCGCTCTAAAGCGGTGGAAGATCTCTATGGTGAAATTGTCGCACCTACCGGAGAATCATTGATTGATGCCTTCTCGCGCATGATTTCAGGTGCAGTCCGTGAGTACCCTATCCTTTCGCGCGTGACCTGTTTTGATTTAGGCGATGCGCGGGTGATTTCTTTAGACTTGGATGAAGTTGCGAAGACTGGCGGTGAAGCCGCTGATCGCCAAACGGCGGTGATGTATATGTTAGCCCGTTATATTTTGGGTAAGAATTTCTATCTCACCGAAGAAAATTTAGCGGACATGCCGGAGAAATACCACGATTATCAACGCAAACGCATTACTCAGTTGCGCGATGATCCCAAACGGATTGTTTACGATGAATTCCACCGCACATCCAAAGCCCAAGCCGTGCGGGATCAAGTTGTCGTGGATATGCGTGAGGGCCGAAAGTGGAAAGTACAAGTAGCCTTGATTTCACAATCCGTAGAAGACTTTGACTCAGTGATGATCGAGTTTGCAACGTCGATTTATATTATGGATGCGGGTCCAGCCCAATCGGTACGACGTACTGCCGAGATTTTCGGTTTGTCGGATACCGCCCAAACAGCGCTAGTTACCCGAGTTCATGGTCCACGGGAAGGTGGTTCGACCTTCTTGGCCCAGTTTGCTACTAAGCAAGGCATGAATACCCAATTACTCACCTGTACCATTGGCCCGATCGAGTTGTGGGCATTTAGTACCACAGCTGAAGATGCCAAGCTTCGTAATAATCTCTATCGCCGTATTGGTCCCGCCAAAGCGCGGCAAGTCTTAGCACGACTATTCCCGTCAGGTTCTGCGGCCAAATACATTGAGAACCGTCTCAATGTCGCCCGCGAGCAAGAGGGCCTCATTGCTGAAGTAGACGAGCTAAGCTTAGTCGACCAACTCGCCGAAGAAATCGTCGAAGCCTACAACCAGAACCCTGAGGTTAGTTCCCTGGCAGAGTGAGAGTTATTATGAAAAAATCAATAGCAATTTCAGATGAGCTTTATGAAATGGCTAGCTGCATTGCCAAAAAACGGAACTGTTCAGCTGATAGCCAGATAGAGTACTGGATAAAGATAGGTAAATGCATAGATGACAATCCTGATTTACCTGTACAATTTATCGATGAAGTCTTAAAATCTAAAAATTATAATGGAAAAGACGCCAAGCCCTTTAAGTTTAGAGGCGAAAAATAACTTACCCCAATTTCTCCGGCAAACTAAAATCTTGTAGCAAATTTGGCGTAAATGGATTCAAGTCTGTTTTACTGGTGATAGTTGTTGCGGTGGAGAAACCATTCAAGTCAAAGGCGACGTTCAGTTGCTTCGGTGAATTGGTCGTAGTAATGGTAGCTTTGTCTAAGACGCGCAACCAAGCCCAGGGGCCTGCTTCAGTTTGCTTGTTGGTATCATGATTATTGTCAGTATAGGCAATGGTGGCAGAATGCATGGCAGAGTCATCAGGCCATTGGAAATTGGCCGGCTTGTTGCTCGCTGGCTTGAAGCTACCATGCTGCTTATCGATATCCAGACTGAATTCAGCAAGATTGTTATCTAATTCTTTAGCGCTAACACTGAAGGCCACATTCACTTGGACACTATTATCAGGGAAAAACACACTCTGGATAATAGCAGCTTGGTGTAATGTAGTAATGATGTCATCATTAAAACCAATGGCTAAGCCATCGACTTTTTGCCAGGTCCACTTGCCTTGTTTAGTATCAATAAATGGGAATAAATAATTCGCGAAAAAACTATTCAGTACACCATTGGGGGAGAAGAATTGATTGAACGCGGCCAAACTGGTATCGGTTAAGGCTTGTTTATCCATGGGATAGTGACCACTGATGTCATTATTATAAGCGGGTACTACCGTGCTCGCCCATTGTTGACTGATATAGTGATTGGCATCTTTTAAAATATAACGCCAACTATTCTCGGTAATATTAGCCAACCACCCTTTAATAGGTTGTGGTGCATTGTAGGCGGCTTTGAGCAATGCATCAAAGGCGTCGTCTTTACCTTTGATCACCATACGAATTTTGGCGGTGTTAAATGCCATTTTGTTAGGTTCGCTGTCGGTGGTGATGTTCAGCAAAATTGTTTTGAGTTGCAATAAATTGCCGTGCAGAGAGTTCGATGATTTGCTATTAATATCCGCCATGGTCTTATGGAAACGGGCAAACTTGATAGACACTGGTGTGGGTAGGTTGTCATAACTCAGGTGGGTGTTGTTATCGATAGCATTCAGTATCGTTAATAGTGGCGAGCTCTCAGCGGATAAGGCGTCAATTACCTGTATGGCTTGTTCAAGGTTCGCAATATTCACCATGTCTAAGGGTTCGAGCGTGGCTTGCCAGGCCGCCGTGTAGGCTTTCATGTAATGATCCCGCAATTGCCGGAACCAGGCGTCGTCGACAGTTTTTTTGTGGGTAGTATTGCCCAGGACCCAGTTACCAGTCACGGCTTCTTGGACTGCAGCAGGCAATAATTCATTATAAACTTTAGCGAAATTCGTTTTGGTATAGATAGCCGGGATAGACAGCGTGTTGTCTTTTGCCTTAAAAATCTTGCCATAGGCATTGCCCGAAGGAATACTGAGACTGAGTGGCGGATGTTCTAAGGCAAAATCATTCTCAAGTACGGTCATCGTTAATTGTTCAGGGGGCAAATGCGTCAATGCTTTGCGGGCTTGTTGGATTAATGCTGGATTTAGTTTAATGGGTTGTGGCTGATGAGCGAACAAGTAGTCCAAGTGGCTTTGTAATTGTTGTCGTTTTTCATCACTGTTAATTTGCTCGGCCCAGTGTTGTTGTACCCAATGACTAACAACAGACTGGTCTAATTGTTGTGGCGAGCCCAACATTAAATACGCTTCTAACGCGCTGTATAAGCTAGCCCCATCAATGTGTTTGCTATCGTGTAGCTGCTCGTGAATATTTTGTTGTACCGCTAAACTGACAATGGATTGAATGGCATTAAGGTAAGCAAGTTCTGCGCTTTTAGCAATACGTTCTTGATGACGGTGAGCAAAGGGTGTAATGCGTTGGAAATTGTTATTCTGCAAATTACTCGCTGCCAGACCCAGAGCGTTAATAGCATCCAATGCTTGGCTTTCATCAAGGTGCTTTTGGGGTTGTTGCACGAGCACATCATAGTGGGCCATGGCAGACTCTGCTTGATTGACTTGCAAGAATGACGTCGAAAAATTATGGGTCCAATAGGCACCGGTGGCAATGACTAACAAGCCTGCGGCACTCAAGGTCAAAGGCTGTAGCCATTTGTCTGTGGTCTTAGCTGGTGTCTCTTGCAATAGTTGTAACCGTTGGGCTTCAAGGAAAATTAAATCTCGAAACAAACCCATGGTAAAGAAAGCCTTGGGGATGCGAGGTTCTTGCTTTGGATTATAGAGTTGCAATTCAAAACTATTAGACAAAGGGTTTAACAGCCGGTCAATGGTTTGACCTTGGGGGAAGGCGCTAGTGAAATAAATCCCACGTAATTTGCTAGGGCTGTTTAGAGTCGTAATGTCAGCAATATGCTGCAAGAAGTAAGCGATGGGTTTTTTGATGCTTTCCATCTGTAGGGGGAAGTCTTTAATAAGCTCCCGTCGCTTTGGTGTGATTTCGTGGTGCATGACACTGATAAGGCGTTCATTGAGACGCTTTAGGAGTTCGTCAAATTCGCTATCAAAGGTATCTAATACCCGCTGTTGTGAATTAGCAAGCTTGGCAAAGTTAATTCCCCACAACTGTTGTCGCTCTTCTTGATTCAAATGCTCAAAGAACTCACTGAAGCCTGCCAGATAATCGCATTTGGTGAATACCACATACAACGGAAATTCCCCTTGCAAGTGTTTTTGTACATCGAGGATCCGTTTACGTAAACTGATAAATGTCGCTCGCTGTTCTTCTTTGCTCTGCAGTGCCAAGCGTTCAACGCTAACCGTTAGAATCAAACCATTGAGACTTTGTTTGCGTTGGGATTTTAATAGCTCCAAAAACGCCAACCAAAGCTTGCGCTGACGGGGTTTGCGTTTGTGTTGAATGACAAAACTGCCCGAGGCATCGATAAATACGGCTTCTTTGGTTGCCCACCAATCGCAGTACTCAGTTTTGTTGAGAGGAAACACGGTATTGGATTTTTTGGCGAGGATAAAGTTTAAACCGGAGTTGGCAAGTAAGGATGATTTGCCGGCATCCAGGGTGCCCAGCATCAAGAACCACGGTAAATCAAACAGTTTCGCTGAGCTACCGTCTTTTTGGGTAGTGTCTGTGGTTTTAAGGAATTGAATCGCCCCCAAAAAACGCTGGCGCAAGCCTTCGGTTTCGAAATTATTGTCATCGTTAAAATCGTGTTGTGCGGCCCATTGTCGGGCTTTTAGCTGGATGCTCGCACACACACCGACCGTGAGCGTGAGACAAATCAAGATGGCAATAACCCGTGCTTGCGTCGCCAACAGGGGTAAGTTACCCGAGATATTCAGCAAGGGACCGTATTGCCAAATGGCCACGTTCAACGATAACGAGAGTAATACGGTAATGGTAATAAGAAATAAAGGGATTTTATTATTGTGCTGTTTCATAGGTTATGGTCTGTTGGGCGTTAATGGTATTCAGTCGCTGCTCTAAGGGTGTGCTTGTTAAGTTCAGCACATAGCTATAGCCCAAATAAATCGTCGCCACGAACGCACCGGTCGCAATAGCGGTGGTTAACGGAGAAAAGTTAAATACGCTACGCTTTTTGCGGGGTAAGGCTTCATCATTGGCAGGGGCTTTTGCGAGTTTAGCGGTATAGTCCCCCCGTTCGTCTCGGATCAAACGGTAGAGTTCATCAATCAGATTAATTAATTGTTCGCCACCCTGTTCTTGGTTACGGAATTTGCCAGCAAAACCAAAACTCAAACAAATATAAATAAATTCTAACAAATCAATATGCGCCTGAGCATCATCGCGCAAGCGGTCCAGCATCATAAAGAATCGGTCACCACCCCAGGCTTCTCCCTGGAAGGTATGTAGCAAATTATTGGCATGCCATTGGGCCTCCATACCCCAGGCGGTTCCTTGGATGGTTTCATCTAAGGCACAACACATGGCATAACGGGCAGCAAGAATCTCATTGTCCCGATAACCACGGGTTTGGGCGGCACATTCAAAGGCTTTGATTTCATGGATAAGATTTTGCCGTAAGGCGTCGATATCATTATAGCTGTCACAACGCTTTAATTTGCTGATGAGCGAAAACAGGGCCGAGGCGGCAGCAATTAACGGGTTAACGCCGGTTTTGGCGATGAAAGTCTTAGATTGGCAATAACTTTGCAGACTCGACAACGGTTCCCGGGCCTTGCCAGGCTCTAATGTCCCAGCAGCCTCGGGGGCAGACCCATCGTGTTGTAATAAGGATTCCGTTGGCATAATACGTCCTGTTATTTATTTGGTTTGTTCAGCAGCTCCCGGCTAAGCCGTAAAGCTGCTTCCTGTGTACTATCGCCTGCGCGGCCAAGCCGCACGGACGGCGACCAAAGGGGGAAAATCGCGATTTCCCCCTTTGGAAACCCCCATCGCGAGATGTTAAGCGGGAGCCGCTGGGGTTTGTTTAACTGCTTTATCGCCAATATCTCGCCGATAAAACATGTTCGGCCATTCTATGGGGGCGATTGCGCGGTACGCTGCCTGCTGCGCCTCTTCCACTGAGCCAGCTAGACAAGTGACACAAAGTACGCGACCACCAGCCGTCAACACACTATTATCACGCAAAACAGTACCTGCATGGAAGACTTTTTCGCCATCTTGGGCAGAATTTTTTAGGCCCTGGATCAGATCATTCTTTCGATAAGCACCAGGATATCCGCCGGCGCATAAGACCACCCCAAGGGCCACCCGTGGATCCCATTTTGCCTGGTAATTATGCAAATTACCGGTGAGACAGTCTAAACATAAGGCGACTAAGTCCGATTGTAAGCGCATCATGATGGGTTGGGTTTCCGGATCCCCGAGACGGCAATTAAATTCCAGCACATTGATGCTGCCATCGGGGCTCACCATCAAACCAGCATAGAGAAACCCTGTATAAGGATTACCCTCTGCTGCCATTCCTTCGATGGTGGGTTGGATAACTTCAGCCATAATGCGCTGTTCTAGTTCCGGGGTTAACAGTGGCGAGGGTGAATAGGCCCCCATGCCACCGGTGTTGGGGCCTGTATCGCCATCATCCCGGGCTTTGTGATCTTGGGAGCTGGCCAATGGTAGAATATGTTGGCCATCACTCACCACCATATAGCTTAATTCTTCCCCTTGGAGGAATTCTTCGATAACCACACTGCTGCCAGCATCACCGAAGCGGTTGTCTTTGAGGATATCTTCTACCGCGGTAATGGCTTCGGCCTTGGTTTGGGCAATGATGACGCCTTTGCCGGCGGCTAAACCATCAGCTTTGACAACAATAGGTGCAGATTGGCTTTCAATATAGGCAATAGCTTTGTCGTGATCGGTAAAACTATTGTAGCGAGCTGTGGGTATGCCATAGCGTTCCATGAAGGCTTTGCTGAATGATTTGGACGCTTCTAATTGGGCGGCCATTTGGCTGGGTCCAAAACAGGGCAAACTGTGTTCATTAAAGCGATCCACAATTCCGGCGGCTAGGGGCGCTTCGGGACCGACGATGGTTAGCTCGATGGTTTCGGTTTTAACGAAGTGCAATAAGCCTTGCAGATCTAACACATCGATAGGCACATTAGTGATAGTGTCTTCCAATGCCGTCCCACCATTGCCTGGGGCCACAAATACCTGTTGAACCTCGGGGGATTGTGCGGCTTTCCAGGCCAAGGCGTGTTCACGACCCCCACTACCGATGATCAAAACTTTCATGCTGACTCCTGCTGCGAACAATTAGGGAGGATAGTACGCGTTTAGTGGTAAGTTGTCAGTAGGGAATAAATGAGCACTTTGGGTTGCTCATGCAACGAAGCATAGCGCGTTTTGCGCAAGTCCTGTTGAGGGTGCCTCAGTGTTTAAAGTGGCGAACGCCCGTAAATACCATGGCTATGTTTGCTTCATCGGCGGCTTGGATGACTTCTTCATCGCGGATGGAACCGCCTGGTTGAATGATAGCAGTAATACCGACATTGGCGGCGGCATCAATACCATCGCGGAACGGAAAAAAAGCATCGCTGGCCATCACCGAACCGGCGACGTCTAAACCTTCGTCGTGGGCTTTGATGCCAGCAATCCGTGCACTGTAGACTCGGCTCATCTGCCCAGCCCCAATACCAACAGTGGCATTGTCTTTGCAGTAGACAATAGCGTTGGATTTGACGTGTTTTGCTACCGCCCAGGCAAATTGCAAATCACGCATCTCGTCTTTCGTGGGTTTGCGTTTGCTAACAATGCGTAAGTCTTTGGGATTGAGAGTCGCAATATCCAAATCCTGTACCAACAGACCGCCTTTTACCCGTTTGTAATCGAGACTGGCTTGTGGGGTCGCGGGCCATTGACCACAGGTGAGTACCCGCACGTTAGGTTTTTGCGCCAATGCCGGCAGCGCGGCTTCATCGATGTCTGGGGCAATAATGACTTCAACAAATTGTTTGGCGAGTATGGCTTCAGCTGTGGCTTTCTCCAGTCGTTGGTTAAAGGCAATGATGCCACCGAAGGACGATGTGGGATCTGTAGCAAATGCTCGTTGATAAGCAGCCAATTGATTATCGGCAATGGCCACACCACAGGGGTTGGCATGTTTGACGATGACACAGGCCGGTTCTTGGAAGGCTTTCACACACTCAAGGGCAGCATCAGTATCAGCGATATTATTATAGGAGAGTGTTTTGCCTTGCCATTGTTTGACCGTGGCAATACTGGGTTCAGTCCTGTCAGCCTCGACATAAAAGGCCGCCTGCTGATGAGGGTTTTCCCCATAACGCAAATCTTGTTGTTTAGTGAATTGCGCGGAATAAGTGGCAGGAAATGGTGTGACTTCACCATCTGCTTGGCGACAACCTAAGTAATTGGCAATAGCCCCATCGTATTGCGCAGTATGGGCAAAGGCTTTTTGCGCCAGACTCAAGCGGAATGCCTCGGTACTTTGGCCTTGGTTTTCACCTAAGTGTTGAATAAAACGCGGATAGTCGTCTGGGTCCACCAAACAGTTCACCGTGCGATGGTTCTTGGCAGCAGCCCGGATCATGGTTGGTCCACCGATATCAATATTCTCGATAGCATCCGCTAATTGGCAGTCGGGTTTAGCAATAGTCGCTCTAAAAGGATATAGATTCACGACCACCAGTTGAATAGGTTCGATAGCAAAGTCAGCCATTACCGCATCATCAATACCAGGACGACCCAAGAGGGCGCCATGAACTTTGGGATGAAGGGTTTTAACGCGGCCATCCATGATTTCAGGATGGCCGGTATAATCGGCAATATCAGTCACAGGTAGGCCCTGCTGCCGAAGCAACTTGGCGGTGCCCCCTGTTGACAGGATTGCAACGCCTAAATCATGCAACTGGGTTGCGAACTCCACAATCCCAGTTTTGTCAGAAACGCTTATCAGTGCTCGTTGCAATACTGTCTCAGAGCCCATCGAAGCTGTTCCCTCCTAAGACTTGCTTATAGTAAGTCGTAAACTTTTAACTTCTTACGTAAAGTACCACGGCTTAAGCCAAGGATTTTAGCGGCACGAGATTGGTTGTTGCCGGTGAAAGCCATGACTTTTTGTAGTAATGGTAATTCGATTTGCTCAAGTACCATGTCATACAAATTGCTTGGCTGTTGGCCGCCCAATTGTGCGAAGTAGTTATCTAATGCATGACGCACAGACTCACGTAACGGTTGCTCAGTGGTAGTTTGAGCACCTGGAGCTGCAGTTGCGACAACATCAGTTAATTCAGTTGTGAAAGTATTCATTGTTTTATAGCCCTCTCTATTGCTTTGGCTCTCATCGTTTAAGGGAGAATCCCTCATGAAAGCTCCATTGGCACGACCGCCAGATGAAACTCCTTCTTAACAATAAGATATCCATAAATCTTTCCCTGTCAGAGATAATATCTCTGAAAAACCAGTTTTTAGTGGTTAATTGGGTACCAGCCCCGCCTAACCGTTGACCATTATAGCACCGCAATTCGTATAAACAAGACACAAAACCAGAAAAATAGCACAAAAAATGCAAAAAAATTTGTTGACATTTCCGGGGCTTGCCGGATATTTCGGGTTTTTAGCCGTAATCCTCCCAAATAATTGTTCCAATAGCCCATCCGCAGTATGATTATCAAGTATCGGAACCCACTATTAAGGACGACTCGCAACCTATGGCACATTCCCATCTTTTTATTGTTTTGGCCTGTTCGTTTGGTTTTTTTATGGCGTGGGGCATCGGTGCTAATGATGTTGCTAATGCCATGGGCACCTCGGTTGGTTCCAAAGCTTTATCAATAAAACAAGCACTTATCGTTGCTGCCATCTTCGAAACTGCTGGCGCTATCCTGGCCGGAGGCCAAGTAACGGCGACTATTCGTAATGGTATAGTCGACCCCAATCTGTTTGCCAGTACCCCCGAAATCTTCATTTATGGCATGCTCGCTGCCCTCTTGGCTGCCGGAGTATGGCTGTTGGTAGCGTCCTATTTTGGCTGGCCGGTATCCACTACCCACAGTATTGTGGGGGCGATTATTGGTTTTGGCCTCGTTAACCTCCATGCCCACTCTATTCATTGGGGGGTGGTGGTGACTATTGCCCTTAGTTGGGTCGTTACCCCCATTATTGCCGGAATTATCGCGTATTTGGTGTTTATTTCTATTCGGCAATTGATTTTTTACGGGCCTGATCCCGCTGCTCGGGTGACTATTGTCATGCCTTTTTATGTTTTGGTGGTGGCGTTTGTGATTAGTTTGGTGACCTTTACTAAAGGTTTGCAACATTTAACGGTTCATATTGATGTGGCCGATAGTGTGCTCTATTCCTGCATCATTGGGGTCGTGGTGATGTTGGTGAGTTGGGGGTTGCTTCAGCGTCGTCACCGTAAGTTTGGCAAGCAGCAAGACATCCATATGATCGAAAAATACTTCGGCTTGATGATGGTCTTCACCGCCTGTGCCATGGCATTTGCCCATGGCTCTAATGACATCGCTAATGCTATTGGCCCCCTGGCGGCAATCATCAGCGTGGTGCAATCTGGCGGTAGTCTTGCTGCCAATACGCCATTACCACCGTGGATATTATTTTTTGGTGCCGCTGGCATAGTGGCAGGACTGGGCATGTATGGTCACAAAGTGATTGCGACTATCGGCACCCAGATCACCTCCCTCACCCCAAGCCGTGGTTTTGCCGCCTCTCTTGCGACGGCAATGACGGTGGTTATCGCCTCTGGCACCGGTTTGCCCATATCAACTACCCAAACTTTAGTGGGTGCTGTATTAGGCGTGGGACTCGCGCGGGGCTTTGCAGCCCTCAACCTCAATGTCGTGCGTAATGTCTTTATGTCCTGGGTAGTCACCCTACCTGCAGGTGCCGCCTTGGCTATAATATTTTTCTATCTGATTAAAGCGGCGATGCAGTTTGTTTAGGGTTTTAGACTAGCAGCCATATTTTGCATTTCAATATCGTCATCTGCTTTGGCTTGCGCTTCGTTGTCACTAGATAGGAAGATGCCTCCAACTAATGCTGAAGCGATTACAGTAGCAACAATAGTGATATGGGGGTGAGTGACGAGCAACCCAGCACATAGTGCGATACATAAGCCAGTCATTAAGCCATCAATCACTTTATCAATAAGGCTTTCTTCACCAGAGTTAAGTTGTTCTTGCGGGGTGCTTTTGGCGGGTTCAGGATTCTGCTTACCTTGAGCGAGTAGTGTCAAATTTGAGCCATTTGACGGAGTGAAAAACGCTGGTTTACTTAGATGAATTTCTTGAACTGAGCTAGGTTTTTTTTCGGGGGCTAATGATTTAATAGTCTCAGTTGTTCGATGTGCTCTTGCAATATTGAATGTTGTCGCCACTTGGGAGTCAGTTGCCCCAGTTTTAGCGCCTCTATGCATTAGTAACTCAACTACTTCTTGGTGTCCTGAACTTACTGCTAAATCTAGGGGGGTTCCGTGTTGACTAGCCGTATCTATGTCAGCGTCTTTATTCAGCAGTAGTTCGGCTACCTCCTTATAGCCATACCTTGCCGCAAAATGTAGAGGGGTTCCATATTGACTGGCTACGTTAACGTCAGCACCATGATTTAATAGCAGTTCAGCGATATCTTTGTGGCCATACATTGCTGCCACACTTAGCAGGGGTATGCCAAATTGGTTAGAGGCATTAATGGCTGCGTCAATACTTGCTTCGCTGTAGTAGTTCTCAAAATAATATTTGAGCATCGCCATATCGCCATTCGTTACTGCCCCGTGCAGATCTTTAGCTGCTTGTTTGTTTACTACCGGCTGCTCATTGCTAGGATATGACATTTAGATGCTCCTTTGATTCACATGTAATTAGAATACGTGCGGATTGTACAACAAGTCCCCAATCAACGTCAATTAGAGTTTTTAGTCTCTGTTGGTAACATGCCATTTTCTGATCTCCTGTAACATATCACTCGACTCATGCCTAACTCCCTGTTTTACAACAGATATAGGTATCGTCGAGAACCGGACAGATGGCGTGCTACATATACCGGACAAATGGCATGTTACCAACAGCTGTTTGTTTAGGGCCTTGCTTAAAAAGTTATTGCCGCCTACCAGCAGTTCCCTGCAGAGCAGGAAACTGCTTCCCAAGTACTACGCTGTGCGCGAAGTAAATTCGCGCTTGCGCTTAAGGGGGAGAATCGCTGCTCTCCCCCTTAAGGATCCCCCATCGCGAGAAGCTAAGGAAGTTCAAGCCTCACTATAAAAAGTTATTGCCGCTTATAAATTTTTATAAGCGGCAATAACTTTTTATGGTGAGAGAGGCCAAAAAGATGATTTCACAAAACCACCTGGTCTTAAAATAGCAACCCATTGATTTAAAACAATAATTATAGGTCAAAATAAAATCACCCCTTATCCGCAAACAGGGGCTGCTAGCTTGTTGCTCATCTGGATGATATTTAGTCCGATTGCCGTAAGTCCTTTGTAGCACCCTAATATAAGCGTCTGGTCTTCGAATAACACCTATACGATAACTTTTTGTTACTGACCCTACTACTATTCCTGACTACAGATGACTAAGGCCTATGATTGCTCCTAAATTCGACCTGTTTTTTACTCAAAAAACTTTTTATCTCTCAGCAAACAAAAAAGCGTGACAAATCACTAAGATAGAGTTACGATGCCAGAAAATAGAACAAAGTATGACGGGATTGGTAATTCTCACCAGATGACTGGTACTACTCGAAGCGTAGACTTCAGAGGTGCAAGTGGCTATAATGCGGCCTGATTTTTTTCTAGCAAGGATATGGGGTAATCTACTAAGGGAGCAACAGATAGGGATATTGCACTACAGTTTCAATAAATGTCAACTATTACAATGCAAAATAACTAAATTATACTATGCAGACACAACAAAGACTGTCAGATAAATTACAACCCCAACTTTAATCCATCAGATCGCATAAGTAGAACACAGGGGTAATAAAATGAAAGATATTGCGGTTATTGGTGGCGGTTGGTACGGATCGCATATTGCGCTTGAACTTCGCAAAAAAGGGCATAATGTAACCCTGTATGAAAAAAACCCTCGCTTATTCAGCAACATTTCAGGCCTATTCGGTATTCGACTGCATATCGGCCCCCATTACCCCCGTTCCAAAGCTACTCGTAGAAGCTGTCTGTACGGATTCCAGGCGTTCACAACTAAGTATCCTGAACTAATCGTACCACACGATTATTCTGTATATGCTGTTGGGAACAGTGACGCAAGTGGTATGGCCTCAAAAGTCTCAGCAGACGATTTTGTTGAAGTTTGCAAGGAACATTCAAGGTGTAAAGTTTTTTATGATACCGAAGAAAAAGGCTATAAAAACCTACAAGTAGCTGTTGAGCTTGACGAACCAAGTGTCTATATCGGAAGAGGCTTACATGATTTTTTCGAAAGAAAGCTAACTGATGCAGGTGTAAATATAATCTATAACTACAATGCGGTATCGGCCCATAAAACTGATTCAGAAATGATACAGATAACAAGTGATAATGGACAAGTAGGAATCTTTGATTATGCCGTCAATGCTACTAGCTTCCAAGCTTTGATGCCAAATAGCAGAATAAACCTACCTTTCAACACTGTTTACCAGCCATGCCTTGCTCTTGTATACGAAGATTTGGCACCGACCTCTGAAAAGCCATTTTCATTTATTGTTATGGATGGTTGGTTTCCGTGCATGATGCCTGCTGTAGACTACGGAAAAGACGCGACTGCAGAGAAACGACAATATATACTTACCCATGGAATGTGGACGATTATGGCCTCGTATTCCGATGTAAATAGCGCTAGAGAGCACCTATCGACGATCAATGATCAATTCATTGGTGAGAAAATAAGACCTAATTGCGAAAAAGAGATGAATAGGTTTTTCCCTGCGTTTGGCGAACGATTCAGGTATGTTAAGTGGGTGGGAACAGTTCTAGCAAAGGTACGGAATAACCGAGAGTTTCGTAGCTCCATCACTTTTCGGGATACTGATTCTGGAATGATCTACGTCTTGCCAGGAAAAGTCAGTAACATCTTTGATGCCGAAATTGAAGTTGAAGCACTTATTGATGGACGGGATATAATCCATAATGAAGGTAACGGATATTCATACGTGAAAGACGGGACCCTAGACACCGCCTTACCTGAATTTAGAGAAGAAGTAATCGGTCGCAATACTTGTGATCTGCAAACCTTTAGGTTAAAGGAAATTAAAGATCCGCCTATAGTTAAACAAGCTATTACCAAACAGGCACGCCTCAAAAATAGAACTACGGCAAACATGAAACTTCTTGTTGGATTAGCCTTGATTATTGCTTTTAATGAGTCCGCATGTGAAAGCCCCAATCCCTTAGTCCGATTGTTTATTGGATTAGCCTTCTTGGCTTCATGTATTTCTTTAATAATCAGATACTCAGGTGTTAGTTCTTTCGAGCAGTTACCAACCTTTTTCCAATACAAAAGTGGTACTTCTGGTCATCAAATATTATTGCAAAACTCTACTGCAAGCGGTATTACACCCAGCAGTACGCTAATGCAGTGAACGACTTAATCCAAAATAAATTCATTATATACAATGCGTTAGCACAGAACTTGCCATGCCTGAGTAAAGGGTGTACAATCGCCCATGATTCAATTGAATCAGAACCTTTTAAAACATAATTCAGTAAACAGGACGGAATCTTATGAAGAAAACATTTAACCCAAAACTTATCCTTGAAATTCTAAAACGCTTACCTGTGCAAGTTTTTTGGAAAGACATTAACGGTGTATACCTAGGATGTAACGATGCCTTTGTCCAATCACTAGGCTTATCCTCTGAAGATGAAATTATTGGTAAGACTGATTTCACGCTCCCTGTAGAAGTTCAGGAGGCCGCAGCTTATCGTGAAGATGATCTTGATGTTATTAATACCAATAAACCAAAGTTAAATATTGAAGAAGAGCAAACATTCCCTGACAAGACTGTCCACCTGTTAACAAGCAAAGTGCCATTATCTTTAGATGAGAACGGTGTGGATGGTGTTCTTGGAATATACTCCGACATAACAGAACTTAAAGAGACAAAAATCAGACTAGAAAAAGCCCTGATTGCAGCCGAGGCTGCCAACAAAGCCAAAAAAGAATTCATCGCGAATATGAGTCACGATTTGCGTACGCCGCTAACGGGTATGGTCGGTATGGCAGAGATCATGTTGATGAGCCCAGAAACCAACATTAACCACGAACATATTGGGGACTTTCATCTATCCAGTAAGCGCTTGCTTGCACTGTTTAATCAAGTACTACATTACATTGAATCCGAAAACCCAAAACATTTAGGCGAACAAGAACCGTTTGCGCTGCAAGCGATGTTTGATGATTTAAAGGCACTTTTCAAACCCACTGAAACCTTGACGGGTGTACCCATTAACTACACGGTATCAAAGACTGTGCCGGGGGTAACTTTTGGCTACGGTAGTGCTCTTCATCGTATTGTCCTCAACCTCATCAGCAATGCCACCAAATTCACAGAATCCGGCAACATAGACGTTAATGGCGATTATATTGCCTTGGATGATGAACGGGGTATGCTGAAATTGTCTGTTGCGGATACAGGTATTGGTATCCCTGATAACGCTAAAGGAAAAATATTCGAACGCTTTGGTCGAGTTTCACCCTCCTTCGAAGGGGATAAGCCCGGTGCAGGGTTAGGTCTGAATATCGTTAAGCGTAATGTTGAAGAGATGGGCGGTACTATTCATTTCGTCAGCGAGGAAGGCAAAGGCAGTACCTTTATCTGTGAAGTACCACTCTCATTACCCAAAGGGGACATGCCCGATAATTTATCTCAATATGTATCCAAAAAAGACGTTTTGGTCGCGCCAAGTGTTTCAACAGCAAAGCAAGAAACTATCAATACACATGGGAATGTAACAACGGGAGAAAAACATATCCTTATTGTTGAAGACAACTTGTTGGCTGCCAAGGTCGCGACTATCTTAGTGACGAAGATGGGTTATAGTGTTGATCACGTTACCAGTGGCGAGGCAGCACTTGAAAAAGCCGCGAGCACTGGCTATGACTTCGTCTTCATGGATATTGGTTTGCCGGGCATTGATGGTTTCGAAACCACAAAGCGTTTACGTGAAAGCCATTGCACGATGCCGATAGTGGC